>NZ_AP014545.1:312916-625833 GCF_016592435.1 Amphritea japonica ATCC BAA-1530
TAAAGCAACTTGAGAGGTGTCTGCATCGACATCAATGACTACATAGCCAACCTTTTCATTGGTTTGCAGGTACTGACCACTGATGTTGATGTTGTTATCAGAGAATACGTTGTTAATCGCACTCAATACACCCGGGATGTTCTCATGCACGTGCAACAGACGGTGAACGTCCGGATGCTCTGGCAGAGATACTTCAGGGAAGTTAACAGAGGTAATGGAAGATCCATTATCACTGTACTTGATCAGCTTTTCAGCGACTTCGTAACCGATGTTTTCCTGTGCTTCCAGAGTAGAACCACCGACGTGTGGTGTCAGGATTACATTGTCGAACTCGCGCAGAGGTGAGATGAACTCATCATCGTTAGTACGAGGCTCAACCGGGAACACGTCAATTGCAGCGCCCAGCAGACGCTGTTCTGCCAATGCTTCGCAGAGCGCATCGATCACTACAACAGTGCCACGGGCAGCGTTGATAAAGATAGAGCCTTGCTTCATCTCAGCGAACTGCGCTGCCCCCATCATATCTTTTGTGGCAGGCGTTTCTGGTACGTGCAGAGAGACGATGTCACAGGTGTTAAGCAACTCTTTCATCGATCCTAGCTGAGTAGCGTTGCCCAGTGGCAGTTTGGTCACTACATCGTAGAAATAAACATCCATACCCAGGGATTCAGAGATAACGCTCAGTTGTGAGCCGATGCTACCGTAACCGACGATACCCAGCTTCTTACCACGGATTTCGTATGAATTCTTGGCTGTTTTCTGCCACTCACCACGGTGTGCTTTGGCATTTTTCTCAGCGACGCCCCGCAACAACAGGATCGCCTCTGCAATGACCAGTTCAGCAACAGAACGGGTGTTGGAGAACGGTGCGTTAAATACTGCAACGCCCCGCATGGTAGCGGCGGCCAGGTTAACCTGGTTGGTGCCGATACAGAAACAGCCGACAGCGACCAGTTTCTCAGCTGCGGCAAAAACTTCTTCGGTCAGCTGGGTACGTGAACGAATGCCAATAAAGTGCGCATCTTTCACTCGCTCAAGCAGTTCCGCTTCCGGCAGAGAGCCTGTCAGGTATTCAATATTGGTGTAGCCGTGCGCATTCAGGGTATCCAGTGCTGACTGGTGCACGCCCTCCAGCAGCAGAATCTTGATCTTGCTTTTTTCCAGAGAGGTATTTTGGCTCATGGTATGAATCTCATTTTAATGTAGTGATGTTTCTGTGTGTGGCAGACATCACTGGATTAGCCGTAAAAGAAAGGGCGCTATGTTAACACAGTGTGGTAGGAAAAGGGGGGGCCCAAAAGGGGGTATCTGATGGATTTTTATTCAATTCAATATGAATCCGAATCAAGTAATAAAAATTTTAAGTGATTCGAATTCATATAAGCAGGTTTCTATGGGCTGTTTAGCTGTAGAAACACAGGTACGCTGTCGGCTGAGCCACTTTAAGCTGAAAGCTTTGGTTAGCAGCCACTTTGAACTCAGTACCACCAGGGAAGGACTGCCACTCATCGCTGCCGGGTAGTTTTACGACCAGTTCACCGCTAATCACTTTCATGAGTTCGTTTTCTGAGGTGCCGAATTCATACTCTCCGGCGGCCATAACACCCGATGACACTTTGCCATCTGCATTGTCAAAACCGATCGACTTTACAGCGCCATCAAAATATTCGTTTACGGTCAGCATTATGTTACTCCTATAAATGGGAGCGCTATAGTAGATATCTTTATAGATGTTGTCACCTGTTTGCAGCAGATGGTGTATGTTCAAGTAGATAGTCAACAAAAGACTGGTTTGCTTTGGAGAGGTAGCGCTGTTTTCGCCAGGCGATACAGAGATTAAAGGTAAGCGGTTCTACAAAAGGGATGCCGATCAGGTCACCGGCATCGTCTATGGCAGGCCTGAGCAGTGCGGATATACCAAAGCCCTGCCGGATGACAGATTGAATCAACGGAATTAAATTAGTTTCGAAGGTGATCTTCGGTGTTATCTGGTAGCGCTCTGCCAGGGATTCCGTAACCTGGCGATGAAAGAAGCCCTCTTTGAACAGTACCAGCTCTTCCGCCAGGAATGCTGGGTAGCTGATGCACGGCTGGTTGGCCAGAGGGTGCTCGGCGTTAACGCAGGCCAGGATCTCTTCTTCTATCAGAGAGACCTTCTCTAATTGCTCTGACTCACCATCATCGACGACGATACCGATATCCAGCTCGCCCTGCTCTATGAGCTGGCGGATATGGGTGGTGCCGCCTTCAACGACTGAGAGTTGCAGGTTGGGGTGGCTGTGACGAAACCCCATCAATAGCTCGGCTAGATGATAAGACCCGAGCATACTGGGAATGCCAACTCGTACCTGTCCCTGAGTGAGGCCGGTGAGTTCCTGCATTTCTAGCTCTGCATCAGTAACCGCCTGAATAATTTTGTCGGCATGTAACAATAACCGGCCACCTTCATCGGTCAGACTGATACGGCGTCCATTACGGTGAAACAGTTTCAGGCCCAGCTGATCTTCCAGTCGTTTGATCGACATGCTGACCGCCGGCTGTGCCAGATGAAGCTTCTCTGCTGCGCGGGTGAAGTTTGTTTCCCGGGCAACGGTTTGAAAGCAACGGAGTGAGCGGATATCCATAGAGAGACCTGAATCAGTTTAGGTAATTTAGCGATCAGTTATCACAATTATTTATGAATATTATCACTGTTATATATTTCTGTGATTTTTATGTCACTGCTATGCTGCTGATTATCTGAGTGGGGTGGTGATTTGTGCTTTTATAGGGGAGAGATTGACCATGATTGAATCGGGTAGCGCAGCGTTCTGGCGAGCAACCGTTGCGCTCTGTATCGGCTCATTTATGATCTTCTCAAATGTGTATGTCACGCAGCCTATTTTACCTGAGCTGCAGCGAGAGTTTGAACTCACGACACTCGAGGTGAGCGGGTCTTTTACGGTGACAACCTTAATGCTGGGGTTGTCCCTGTTACTCTATGGGCCGTTGTCGGATGCGCTGGGACGGCGTCGGTTGATGCTGCTGAGTATGACCGGTGTGTGTATCTGTTCCCTGCTATTGTCCCAGGTTGAAAGCTTTTCAACGCTGGTTTGGCTTCGAGGTTTACAGGGGTTCTGTCTGGGTGGTTTGCCTGCCATTGCTATCGCTTATATGGGCGACGAGTTCTCCCGAAAGGCGTTGCTTGTGGCCGTGGGGCTGTACATTAGCGGTAATACACTGGGTGGGATTTCCGGCCGCCTGATTGGTGGTTTTGTCGGTGACTGGCTGGGCTGGGCCGATCTGTTTCTGGTGATGGGGATAATCAGCGCGCTCTGTCTGTTGCTGTTCTGGTGGTTATTGCCGCCGTCTCGACATTTTCGTCCTCAACCCCTGCACCCGAAAACGATGCTTTCGCAGTTAAGAAACCACCTTTCCAACCCGCTACTCTTGCTGATTTATCTGGTGGGAGGGCTGAATTTCTTCATATTTATTAATCAATACAGCTATATTATTTTTGTTCTGGCTGATGCGCCTTATTCTCTGAGCCCTGCCTGGTTAGGCTTGTTGTTTCTGACCTATCTCACCGGTACTGTTGGTTCAGCTTTGTCTGGCAAAGTGGCACTACGACAAGGGCAGCTACGTTGCATCATCGCAGGCATATTGATTCTGATAGGGGGCAGCCTGTTGACGCTGAGTGGGTCGCTGCCGGTTATCGTGACGGGCTTTTTTATTAATAGCTTTGGTTTCTTTTTTGCTCACTCCAGCGCCAGCAGCTGGGTCAGTCATCAGGCGACCCATGCCCGAGCCAGCGCATCATCACTCTATCTGGTATTTTATTATCTGGGTGCCAGTATCGGTGGCTTTTATCTTGACCCTTTCTGGCAGTGGAGGGGCTGGGAAGGGGTCGTATCAGGTTCAGTCATTGTGTTACTGATCACCTTGAGTCTGACGCTGGCATTGAGCTCGTTGATCGCCAGGGGTATGATCAGAACCCACTCTTTTTAACACTCTTTTATTGCTGAGGGGTTTCGGTTATGCAGTATAAACATCGGTATGTAGATGGCACGGAAGCAGCTCTTCCTGTTGGGAAGGTTGTGTGCGTTGGGCGCAATTACGCTGATCATGCCGCTGAACTGAATAACCCGGTCCCAACGACACCGATGCTGTTTATGAAGCCCTCAACAGCACTGGTGCCATTAGAAGAGCCGTTTGAAATCCCCATGGATTACGGCAGTGTTCATTTTGAAACTGAGATGGCGATTTTGATTGGCCAACCGTTAAAGAATGCCAACAAATTCGAGATTGAAGATGCCATCGTAGGTGTGGGCCTGGCGTTGGATCTGACGTTGCGTGATCTGCAGAGTAAACTGAAAGATCGGGGGCATCCCTGGGAAAAATCTAAAGCGTTTGATGGTTCATGCCCTTTGTCTGCTTTTGTGGAGCCTGCGGCTGTCGGCGATTTACAGGATCAGGCGATTCGCTTAACGGTGAATGGTCAGCTACGCCAGAACGGTAATAGCGGCTTTATGCTACATAAAGTGTTTCCGTTAATCGCTTATATGAGTCACTATTTTACGTTGCTGCCAGGTGATGTGGTGATCACCGGTACCCCTGCGGGTGTGGGGGAGGTGAATCCGGGAGATAAGTTGTTGGTTGAGCTGGGTGAACAATTGAAGATTGAGACTCAGGCGCTCTGAGAATGGATAAGGACTAACGCGAATGTTGTGGGTTAAGGTATTTCATATTCTGGCAATGACCAGTTGGATGGCAGGTATTTTCTACCTTCCGCGTATTTTTGTGCACTATGTTGAGGGGCGCGAAGCGGGACAGGATGTGGCCCGGCTGGAGGTTATGGCTGGTAAGCTGTATGGGTTTATGTCAATTATGGCGCTGTTTACCCTGGGGCTGGGGTTATGGCTCTGGTTTGGCTATGGTATCTCAGGTGCCTGGCTGCATGCCAAGCTGCTGTTTGTCGGTTTTTTGATTGGCTATCATTTCTGGTGTTTTGCGTATCTGAAGCGTCTGCGAGCCGGTATGCTGGACAATACCGGGCGTTATTTTCGTTACTTTAATGAATTGCCGTTGCTGATTTTTATACCGATTCTGGTCTTTGTGGTGGTGAAACCTTTCTGATAATCAGAGGGGTCGTTCGACTTCGATTAAGTCTCTTGTAACCGCGCTATACGGGCGGATAGTCGCTCGGTGTCCTGGCGTATACGGTCGACCTCAGATGAAAACTGCCTAACCTCAGGTGCGCTGGGCAGAATGCGTAACTCTTCTTTCAGGTATTCCTCAAGATTGAGTAGCAGGCTATTACCTGTAGTCAGGTATAACTGAGCTTTCCAACGCAGGTAACGGGCGACTTCATGGGCGGGAAGGTCCCCTAATAGTTGAGCGAGAATCGCTTCCCAATCCAATGCGGCATCGATCAGTATTTTACTAAAACGGGTCGCTAATCCACTGTCGCCACGGACGGTAATACTTTTACCAAACATGGCGTCACTGCTATCAGTCGCCGTCAGTAAACGGAAAAAATCGCTGCCACTGCCGCTTAGTGTGACGTCGGCATCATCACGTTCAAATATATCGATCTGTATGCCTTCACCACTGGGCTGCAACGAAAGCGTAGCCGCGGGTGATGTTAGCTGGATGGCGATAACTTTGCCGTTCAACTGGCTGAGCTGATCTACGGTCTCAGGGCTGAGCCTTAATAACTTATTAAGGCTGGTTTCAGCCAGTGTCAGCAATGTAGCGTTGATCATTTTGGTGCCCTAAGTATTTAAAGCAAGGCTTTAAGGATTAGATGCTCAGGGTTTGATGCCTGTATGCAGGGCGACGATGCCCCCGGTCATATTCTGGAATTTACACTGAACCAACCCCGCGTCCTCCATCATACCTTTGAGAGTTTCCTGATCCGGGTGCATGCGGATTGACTCAGCCAGGTAGCGATAGCTTTCTTCATCGCCGGCGATCAGTTTGCCGATTTTAGGCAGCAGACTGAAAGAGTAGATGTCATAGGCTTTGGTTAGCAGTGGGTTTTCAGTTTTGGAAAACTCCAGTACCATCACTTTGCCGCCGGGTTTCAATACCCGGGCCATCGAGGCCAGCGCGTTGTCTTTATGAGTAACGTTACGCAGGCCGAAGGCGATGGTGATGCAGTCAAAGGTGTTATCAGGGAAGGGTAATGCTTCGGCATTGGCCTGAACGAACTCAACATTGCCGGTGATCCCTTTGTCCATCAGCCGGTCCCGGCCGACATTCAACATTGAATCATTGATATCTGCCAGCACGACTTTGCCTTCAGAGCCAACCAGGCGGGAAAATCGCATCGTCAGATCGCCGGTACCACCAGCGATATCCAGCACTTTATGACCCCGGCGAACACCGCTTTGTTCGATGGTTATGCGCTTCCAGATCCGGTGGACACCTCCGGACATCAGGTCGTTCATTACATCGTACTTACTGGCAACCGAGTGGAAGACATCGGCTACTTTGTCCTGCTTTTCATCGACTTTAACCTGCTCGAAGCCGAAGTGGGTCTGGTCCTGAGAATCTTTCTGGTCAGTCATAGGAAACCTGTAATCTGCATAATTCGCGATGCCGCATTCTACCTTTGCAGCAGGCAATTGTCTTTATTCTTCCAAGATACTCTGATCTGGCTATATAAATGATGAGTAATGAAGGATTATCGGCTCCTTTATTACTAATGACGGTTTCAGCCTTTAGCTATCATATTGCCGTGGCGTGTTTCTCCGGCGTCTGCCAGTGCTTTCAGATATCGGTTCCAATAGTTCTCTTGTTCCTGGCAGAGGTCATAAAGGTATTCCCAGGTATACAGTCCACTGTCATGGCCATCATCAAAGATGATTTTCAGAGCGTAGTTTCCAGCAGGCTCCAGCCCTTTGATGCCGACCAGTTGTTTACCGGTTTGCAGTACGCCGTTGCCGATACCGTGGCCGCGTACTTCCGCTGAAGGTGAATGGACGCGCAGGTATTCAGCGGTGAGCTCGAACTGTTCCTGATCACTGTAGATCAGTTCCAGAGTCCTGGATTTAGTATGCAGTTTGATGTCTTGCGGTAATGTGGCAGCCATAACGAACTCCGGTGGCGAAGCCGACTGGCTCCGCCACACTGGGGGTTAAAGAATATAGTGGCTCAGATCTTCATCCTGACTCAGCTCTGCTAAATACTGGTCGACATAGGCGCGATCAACGTTAATTGCCATCCCTGCATTGTCAGATGCGGTAAAAGAGATCTCTTCTAACAGACGCTCCAGCATGGTATGCAGGCGGCGGGCGCCGATGTTTTCTGTTTTCTCATTTACCTGGTAAGCCAGTTCTGCGATGCGCTCTATGCCGTCTTCAGCAAACTCTACGGTGACATTCTCGGTCGCAAGCAGGGCTTGATACTGTTCGGTCAGGGAGGCATTTGGTTCGGTCAGAATACGGCGGAAGTCGTCCGGTGTCAGAGCGTTCAGTTCAACTCTGATAGGCAGCCGGCCTTGCAGCTCAGGGATCAGGTCGGAAGGCTTCGACAGGTGGAAAGCGCCTGAGGCGATAAAGAGAATGTGGTCGGTTTTGATCATGCCGTGCTTAGTGGATACGGTGCTGCCCTCTATCAATGGAAGCAGATCGCGTTGTACGCCTTCCCGTGATACGTCAGCACCGGTGCCTTCACGCTTACAGACTTTGTCGATCTCGTCGAGGAAGACGATACCGTTTTGTTCAACAGCATCGATCGCCATCTGCTTAAGCTCGTCATCATTGACCATCTTAGCTGCTTCTTCGTCAATCACCTGCTTAAGGGCATCTTTGACTTTAATGCGACGAGATTTGGTTTGATTGTTGCCCATATTCGAGAACATGCTTTGCAGCTGGTTAGTCATCTCTTCCATGCCAGGAGGTGCCATGATCTCAACGCCAACCGGGGTCTGGCTAAGATCAATGTCGACCTCTTTGTCATCCAGCTTGCCTTCGCGCAGCTGTTTTCTAAAGAGTTGGCGGGTCGCGCTGTCTGTTTTCTGCTCTGCTTGTGCTTCAGTGCCGACAGGGCGGGCTGGAGGTAGCAGGGCATCAAGAATACGCTCTTCGGCGGCATCTTCTGCGCGGAATTTAACCTTTTCCATCTCCTGCTCACGCAGCATCTTGATGGCCATATCCATCAGGTCGCGAATGATGGTTTCGACATCGCGGCCGACGTAACCGACCTCGGTAAACTTTGTCGCTTCGATCTTAATAAAAGGTGCGTTGGCCAGTTTAGCCAGACGCCGGGCTATCTCTGTTTTACCCACACCGGTAGGACCGATCATCAGGATATTCTTGGGTGATACTTCAGCGCGCAGCTCGGCATCAAGCTGCATACGCCGCCAGCGATTACGCAGCGCTATAGCAACGGAGCGTTTGGCATCGGCCTGACCAACGATATGGCGGTCCAGTTCGGAAACGATTTCACGGGGTGTCATATTGGACATTAGCGGTTCTCTCTAGCGATTCTTTCAGGCATCGGCTGCGGTGGACTGCAGCTGCTCGATGGTCAGGTTAGCGTTGGTGAATACGCAGATGTCTGCGGCGATCTGCAGGCTCTTCTCGACGACATCACGGGCACATAGATCACTGTTGGCAACCAGGGCACGGGCGGCTGCCAGGGCATAATTCCCACCGGAGCCTATTGCGATAACGCCATCTTCAGGCTCGATAATATCTCCGCTGCCCGAGATCAGGTAGGTTTTGTCTTTGTTGGCAACCAACATCAGTGCTTCGAGCTTACGCAATACCCGATCGCCGCGCCATTCACGAGCCAGGCTTACGACCGCATTGAAAATGTTGCCCTGATGTTTTTCCAGCTGCTGTTCGAACAGATCCAGAAGGGTGATGGCGTCGGCAGTGCTACCAGCAAAGCCGGTAATGACATCATGTTTTGCCAGACGGCGGACTTTACGGGCAGTGCCTTTCATTACGGTATTGCCAAGTGAAACCTGGCCGTCACCGCCAACAACGACCTGGTCGTCGCGTCGTACTGAAACAATTGTGGTCATGGGTCTGTCTTCCCGAATATCTATACTCAATTTGCAATGAGTATAGATATGGGAGCGGCGGACGTTATTTCAAGGCTATGAAGTGTTAGTGACAGCAGTAATCTGAAACTAAATTTAGTCGATCTGCCTGAGTAGAGGCTGGATATTCAGGCGTACGAGTCGATCCTGGGCTTTGTTTAGTTGTGAGCGGTTATCGAATGGCCCTGTACGTACCTGATACCAGATACTCCCGTTACTGTTGGTTACTCTGCGGGAATGGACATTGGGTAAGCCTTCAAGGATTAGCCGGGCTCTGAGTTGTTCCGCATCTTTGCTGTTTTGAAAGGAACCAACCTGGAGTACATAGGTGTGCTCAGACTTAGCGTCCTTTGGCGTCGATTTATAGGGCTCAACATTGGCGGTATCAACTTCGCTTTGGGGTAGAATCTGGTAAAAATCGAACCGTTCAGATTGCTCTTCGACCCGAGGCCCGGACTGATCCGTTGCTTTGCTGGCGGTTTTGTCTGAGGCTTTTGCTGCAGGCTTAGTAGCGGGTTTTGCTGCCGGTTTTTTTGCAGTGCTGGGTTGGACTGCAGGAGACTGAGTCGCGGTGTTATCGGGTTTGACGCTGGTTAATTGCCATAGGGCGTAGCCAAAGCCGATTAAAAATAACAGGCTGATAATGATCCGGACCAGCGGGAACGGTTTTTTTACCGGCGCGCTTTTACGTCGCGGAGCCCGGCTTGCTGCCGAGCCACTGTTACGTTTCTTTGCGTAGTCTTTGCGCGCCATGACGAGCCCTTATTACATCAGATCCGGTGCGCTAACACCTAATAAATCAAGACCGTTAGCCAGTACGTGGCGCACAGCGACGGTGAGGGTCAGACGAGCGTTCCGCAGTTCGGTGTCATCAACCAGAGTTTTTTCTGAGTTGTAGTAGGTGTGGAAATCGCTGGCCAGTTCATACAGGTAGGTCGCGATTAGATGTGGCTCACGAACATCAGCAGCACGTTTGACTATCTCAGGGTAACGGCCCAGTTTGATGGTCAGGCGCTTTTCTGATTCCAGTTCCAGGCGACTCAGAGCGCTCAGGCCTGTCTCTTCATCCCACTGCAAGTTGTTCTCGGCCAGCTTGCGGAAAATCGAGCATACCCGCGCGTGCGCATACTGAATATAGTAAACTGGGTTGTCGGCAGATTCAGAGCGGGCCAGATCGATATCGAAATTAAGATGACTGTCTGACTTTCGTGCGGCCAGGAAGTAACGGGTGGCGTCTTTACCTACTTCGTCGATCAGATCGCGCAGGGTCAGATAGCTGCCAGCACGCTTGGAAATTTTGACCTCTTCGCCACCCCGCATGACCGTCGCCATCTGATGCAGGACGTAATCGGGCCAGCCTTTAGGGATGCCAGCATTCAGTGCCTGTAAGCCAGCACGCACGCGGGTGATGGTGCTATGGTGGTCGGCGCCCTGCTCATTGATAACGGTATTGAAACCCCGCTGCCATTTGTTCATATGGTAAGCAACGTCAGGTACAAAGTAGGTATAGCCGCCATCGGTCTTACGCATTACGCGGTCTTTGTCATCGCCGAAATCAGTGGTGCGCAACCATAATGCGCCGCCTTCTTCGTAGGTATAGCCGTTTTTGATCAGGGTCTGTACCGCATCTTCAACTTTACCTTCGGAGTAGAGTGAGGATTCGAGGAAGTAGACATCAAAATCAACTCCGAACGCTTTTAGATCCAGATCCTGCTCGTGGCGCAGGTAGGCTACCGCAAAGTGACGAATGGCTTCCAGGTCTTCAGCATCTTTGGTGCCGGTGTAACTTTGATCTGCAGACTGCACGGTATCGCCGCGCATAAAGCTTTCTGCCAGGTCGATGATATACCCGCCACGATAGCCGTCTTCTGGCCAGCTGGAATCTTCCGGGGTCAGGTCTTTGCAACGGGCCTGTACGGAGAGAGCCAGATTGTTGATCTGCTGACCGGCATCGTTGTAATAAAACTCACGGGTGACATCCCAGCCTGTTGCGTTCATCAGACGGCAAAGGCAGTCGCCTACTGCGGCGCCGCGTCCGTGGCCTATATGCAGAGGGCCGGTCGGGTTAGCTGAGACAAACTCAACCTGAACCTTTTTTCCTGCCCCGTCATTATTCCGGCCGTAGCTTTCTTTAGCCTGAAGAATCGTTTTAATCAGACTGCCGGTTGATGCGTCGCTGACAAAAAAGTTGATAAAACCGGGGCCGGCGATCTCGGTTTTATCCACATTTTCTGATTCAGGCAGAGCGTTACAGATTTTTTCTGACAGGGCGCGAGGGTTGGTTTTTGCCGCCTTGGCCAGTGTTAGAGCAATGTTAGATGCAAAATCACCGTGTGACTTGTCGCGGGTGTTCTCTACCATGATGTTTGGCTGGATATCAGCAGGCAGAGTGCCATCTTCGATCAGCGAGGTCAGGGCAGTACTAATCAGGTCCGCAATATGTTGTTTCATGCTCAAAAGATACCGGGTTGAATTCAGGGAGCCAGACTTAGGTGCGCAGTTGTTAAAAAAAATAGGCGCTACGCGATCGTCTGTAGAAAAGACCGCGTATTATCCCTTTTCGCTTGTGCTTTGTTAACCCCTCTCAAGCGGTTATTTTTGAGGCTAGAACATATCCACAGGGTCAACATCGACGGACCAGCGGACTTTCCGTGCGTCCGGGTCGGTCTCTGCCTGGTAAATGATACTTTGTAATTGATGGTGCAGGGCTTTTCGGTCCCGACTTTGTAGCACAAGCTGTGCCCGGAAAAGGCCGGCTCTTTTCTCCATCGGTGAAGGTAGTGGCCCCAGCCATTGAATGCCGTGGGGCTGCAGGATGTCTTCTTCTAACAGGTTGCGCAGTTTGCTTAGAAAGCGTTCGGCTAATCCCTGATGATTAGCTTCGGCTCGAAACATAGCGCAGTACAGAGAGGGGGGAAGCTGTGCGGAGATCCGTTGACTAAGCTCCTGCTCGGCAAATGCCTGGTAACCTTCGGTGACCAGGCTGGTAATCGTAGGGTGTTCGGCATGGTGGGTTTGCATGACGACTTTCCCCGGATGTTCTGCCCTGCCTGCTCGGCCGGATACCTGGAGGATTAGTTGGGCAGTGCGCTCCATGCCTCTGAAGTCAGCGCTGAAAAGGCCGCTGTCAGCATTCAGGATGGCAACGAGTGTTACTTTTGGGAAGTGGTGCCCCTTGGCCAGCATCTGCGTGCCTACCAGTATGCAGGGTTTACCTTCATGGACCCGGTCCATAATCTGTTGCATTGAATGCTTGCGCTGAGTGGTGTCACGATCGACCCGGATAACCGGGAATTCGGGAAATAGCTTAAGTAAGGCTTCTTCTGTTCGTTCAGTACCCGCGCCTACCGGTTTTAATTCAGTACTGCCACAGCTGTCACAGGTAGCAGGAACAGGACGTTGGCTATCGCAATGATGGCAGTGCAGATGGAAGGGCTTTCGGTGTAGTGTCATATGCGCATCGCAGCGCTTACAGTCGGCCAGCCAGCCACAATCGTGACACATCAGAGTCGGAGCGAAGCCTCGCCGGTTGAGAAAGATTAAGACTTGAGTGCCTTGCTGTAAGTGCCCTCTGATCTGTTGTATCAGTGGTTCAGCGAGGCCGTCTTGTAACGGTAGTTGACGAATATCCAGAAGTTCGAACTTAGGTGGTTGGGCATTGCCTGCACGTTGATTGAGCTTTAGCCACTGATAACGCCCCTGGCGGGCGTTATACAAGCTTTCTATTGCCGGTGTTGCTGTGCCAAGTACAACCGGAATGTCTTCATAATTACCGCGCATGACAGCCAGGTCCCGGGCGTTATAACGAAACCCTTCCTGCTGTTTAAAGGAGGTGTCATGTTCTTCGTCAATAAAGATGACGCCTGGGTTCTTTAAGGGGGTGAAAATGGCTGAACGAGTGCCGATGATAATGCGGGCGACTCCCTCTTTTGCCTGTAGCCAGGCATCAAGTCGTTGGCGATCAGTCAGATTTGAGTGCAGCACAACAACCGGCAGGTTAAAGCGTGCTTTGAAGCGGGCAACGGTTTGTGGTGTCAGGCCGATCTCTGGTACCAGTATCAGTGCTTGTTTGCCCTCTCGAATGTAATGTTCGATTGCCTGAAGATAGACCTCGGTTTTACCTGAACCAGTAACACCCTGTAGCAGGAAGCTTGTAAAGCCATTGCTACGGACGATGGCGCTAACGGCGGCTTGTTGTTCGTTGTTAAGTGTTAAAGGGGCTTCGTGCAGTGGTTCACTGTTTTGTAGCTGATGATTTGGTTTGTGGATAAATGATTCAGCCAGACTCTTTTCTTCTAGTTTCTTTAATAGGCTGGATTGCCCTCCTTCAGCACGGATGGCGTCCTCACTGATGCCATTGGGGTGATCGAGTAAGAGTAACAGTAGCTCTCGCTGTCTGGCCGCTGTCTTTCCCAGTTGTGCAATGTCAGCGGCTTTAGCTGCTCGCCACAGATGCTGATGAGCGTATTCGCAGGCTCCACCTTTACGCAGCAATACCGGCAGAGCCTGACTCAATGCATCGCCGAGCGGGTGTTGATAATAGTTTCCGGCCCAGCGAGCAAGTTTGAATAAAGACTCAGGTAGCGGAGGCTGTGTGTCAAGAACCGTGATTGCCGCTTTGAGCTTGCCTGTTGGCACGTCGGTGATTTCAGAAACTTCTATCAGTACTCCAGTCACTTCTCTGCGGCCAAAAGGTACCTTGACCCGCACTCCCGGTTGCAGTCTTTCAATGCAGCAGTCTTGTGGAGGCAGGTAGTCGAATAGCCGTCGGAGCGGTGATGGTATGGCCAGTCGCAGGTAAGGCATAAGAAGGGAGGGCTCGCGTCAGTCAGAGTAGATGCACAGTGTATGTCTTTTTGATTTCACTGTTAACTGGCCAGGAAAATGAAATTTTTAAGGGCTTGTCTGGGGTTGTAACAATGCGTATAATCCGCGACCTTATTCCCATAAGGCTTTATTGCCTGCATGCGGTGCCCGGCAAAAGATCGGGTGGCGGCATACAAAACGACTGAGGTTTCACATGAAAAACGGTATCCATCCAGAATACACAGAGATCAGCGCTACTTGCTCGTGCGGTAATGTTGTTAAAACCAGCTCTACTATCGGTAAAGATATTCATATCGATGTATGCAGCCAGTGCCACCCGTTCTACACTGGTAAGCAGAAAGATGCTACCACTGGTGGTCGTGTTGACCGCTTTAACAAGCGCTTCGGTGGTCGTGGTCTTAAGAAGTAAACGAACCGATATCGCAAAAAAAGGCACCCATGGGGTGCCTTTTTTGTTTTTAGTCAATACAGGTCGATTTGTATTAAACTTTGGGATAACTAGTTAGATCCTCTGAAAATGGCTTTTTGTTCTTTGGTAAATGCTGTTTGCTCCGCCAAAAGTAGTAGAAAATACACTGATTATCGGGAAATTGTCAGGGATATAGGCTGTTTTGTCAGTTGAGTGGTAGAGTTCTTTTCTATATGATTCTTACTCCGAATTTTTTATAACTAAGTTGGAACCGCGCCGATGTCTGAAGATATGAAACAAGCCGCACTCGATTATCACGAGTTTCCTCGCCCAGGTAAGATCAGTGTTGAGCTTACGACTTCTGCTGAGTCTGCTCGTGATCTGGCTCTGGCATATAGCCCAGGTGTAGCTGAACCTGTCCGTGCTATCGCAGAAAATCCAGAAGATGCATATCGCTATACTGGTAAGGGTAACTTGGTCGCTGTTATTACAAACGGTAGTGCTATTCTGGGTCTTGGTGATCTGGGGCCTTTGGCGTCAAAGCCTGTTATGGAAGGTAAGTCATTACTGTTTAAGCGGTTCGCTGGCGTAGATTCTATTGATATCGAAGTTGATTCTGAAAGCCCGCAAGCGCTGATAGATACGATTGCGCGCATTGCTGACACTTTCGGTGGTATTAACCTGGAAGACATTAAGGCGCCAGAATGTTTTGAAGTTGAACGCGTACTGATTGAGCGTTGCAATATTCCTGTGTTCCACGATGATCAGCATGGTACTGCGATTGTAACGGCAGCGGGTATGATTAACGCGCTGGAGATTGCGGGTAAGAAGCTGGATGAAGCGAAAATTGTTTGTCTGGGTGCTGGGGCAGCAGCGAATGCCTGTATGACGCTTTTGGTAAACATGGGAGCGAAAGTCGAGAATATCTACATGATCGACCGTACCGGTGTTATCCATTCAGGTCGTGAAAACCTGACGCCTGAGAAAGCGGCGTTCGCTACCGAAACGGAAAAGCGTACGCTGGATGATGCTATCGATGGTGCTGATGTATTTGTTGGCTTGTCGGGTCCTAATCTGTTGAGTGCAGATCAGTTGGCTAAAATGGCTTCTTCGCCTGTAGTCTTTGCCTGTGCAAATCCAGACCCTGAAATTAAGCCAGAGCTGGCTCATTCTGTTCGTGATGATGTGATTATGGCGACGGGTCGTTCAGATTACCCTAACCAGGTGAATAACGTACTTGGCTTCCCTTTCATCTTCCGTGGTGCACTGGATGTTCGTGCAACAGCGATTAATGAAGAGATGAAGGCTGCTGCTGTTCTGGCGCTTGCAGAACTGGCTAAAGAGCCAGTGCCTCAAGATGTGTTGGACGCGTATGAGCTGGATTCTCTGGAATTCGGTCCTCAGTATATTATTCCTAAGCCGACTGATTCGCGTCTGTTGGGTGCTGTGTCTGAAGCGGTAGCTCAGGCGGCGATTGATTCAGGTGTGGCGCGTTTACCACTGCCTGATCATTACCCACTTACGACAGTTGCTGCTTTGCTGAAGTAAGAAAGAACGTTAAATAAAAAAACCGGCACTTGCCGGTTTTTTTGTGCCTGAAAAACCGGGTTAGAATATCTCTTCTGCCTGAGCGCTGCCGGTTGTGTTTTTCTGGCTAGGGTTATGGGCAATCTCTGTGGGAACGTTGTCCTCAGGGAATATTTCAAACAGTGCGCCTTCCTGTCCCGGGTAGGCGAGCAAGCCTGTTTTGGGGTCGATTCTGACGCTGGTCATACCGTCAGGTTGAGATGCTGGCAGGTCGGCTTTATTGGCGAGCGCTACCTTCATGAAGTCTATCCATATGGGGAGCGCTGCTGTCCCGCCAAATTCGCTGCGGCCGAGAGTGGATGGCTGGTCGAAACCTACCCAGGCAGTGGCAACTACATTGCTATTAAAACCAGAAAACCAGGCGTCCTTCTGATCGTTAGTCGTGCCTGTTTTGCCAGCAATGTCTGTACGTTGCAGGGCTAATGCCCGGCGTCCTGTGCCGCGGGTGATGACGTCCTGCATAATGTTATAGATCATGTACGCTGTTTGCGGTGTCATAGTGCGCTTAGCAACGGGAAGGTTGGTAATCTGCTGTCCTTCGAGTTGTGGTGTTATTGGTTTTAGACTCAGTTCAGGCTTGGTGGAAGTGTCTGATGCCACGGTGGTGGGAGTTGAGCTAACCGGTATCAGATTGAACTCGCTGGCAGGTGCTGATTCATCGGAAATGAAGGTGCACTCAGGGCAAACGGTGGTGGGTTTGGCTTGATAAAGAGTATTGCCATCGGAGTCTTCGATATGGCTGATAAAATATGGACTGACTTTGAAACCCTGATTGGCTAATCCGGCGTACCCTGTTACCAGCTCTAGGGGGGTTATATCGGCAGCGCCAAGCGACAGTGATAAGTTGTTGGGAAGGTGGCTTTTATCAAAGCCAAACCGGGTGAGGAACTCCGTGGCAGAGTCGATTCCGATCGAGCGAAGAATGCGGATAGAAACCAGGTTTCTGGACTTGTAGAGTGCTTCTCTTAGTCGTGTTGGGCCATAGAACTTTTTACTGTAGTTCTCGGGTCTCCAGTTGGATTCAAGGTTGTTGTCATGAAAAACGACGGGAGCGTCATTAATTATGGTTGCGGGTGTATATCCTTGTTCCAGGGCGGATGCGTAGATGAAAGGCTTGAGATTAGAGCCCGGTTGGCGTCTTGCCTGAGTTGCACGGTTAAATTTGTTGTGGGTAAAGTTAAATCCACCCACCAAGGCTTTTATCGCGCCGTCTTTTGGAGAGAGTGCGGTGAGCGCACCTTGTGCGCGGGGGATCTGGGATAGTCTCCAGTCATTTTCAGCAGTAAGGCGGACTCTAATGAGGTCGCCCTGTGTCAGGATGTCGCTGGCCTGCTTCAGTTTCTTGCCCAGCCTGTTGGGGCCTTTGTGCTCCCTGGCCCAGGTCATGTTTTCCCAGGTTAGAGTGGTAGCGCCATGCCCCTTTATGAACAAGCTGGCTTGTTGCTTTTCTGTGGCGGTGACGATCGCGGGGATGAGTGATCCATACGTGCGCTGTTTTTTTAAGAAAGTGGAGATGCTTTCTTCGCTCAGTTCTGAAACGGCTAAAGGTGTTTCAGGGCCGTAATAGCCATGTCTTTCTGTGTATGCGAGGAGGCCGTCCTCGACCGCTTTATTGGCTGCGGTCTGCATTTCGCTGTTTAGCGTGGTGTAAACGCGAAATCCATCAGAATACAATGTCTCGCCAAAGTGTTGATATAACTCATTGCGAATCATTTCAGCAACATAGGGGGCATATAGTTCGATCTGAGTGCCGTGGTACTCTGCGGTCACCGGCTCGTTTTTTGCTGCTGAATAGTCCTCATCATTGATTAAGCTGAGGCTGTGCATCCGTTTTAGTATCCAGTTTCGTCGTTCGAGTGCGCGACTTGGATTGGTAATTGGATTGTAGGCAGAAGGGGCTTTGGGCAAGCCAGCGATCATGGCTTGTTGGGCAAGGCTTAGTTGATCAATATTTGTACCGTAATAGATATTGGCTGCTGCCTGAATGCCATAAGAGCGATGTCCAAGGTAAATTTTGTTGATATAAAGCTCGAAAATCTCTTCTTTGGAGAGCTCTTGTTCGATGCGAAGAGAGAGAAGTATCTCATTGAATTTACGGACAAAAGAGCGTTCTCTGGTAAGGAAATAGTTTTTAGCGACTTGCATTGTAATGGTGCTGCCGCCGCTTTGGATTTTACCGGTACTGACCAGTTGGAATGCTGCCCGGAATAGTCCTTTAATGTCGATGCCGATGTGCTCGAAGAAGTTACGGTCTTCGGCAGCGAGAAGGGCGTTAATGTAAGTTTGGGGAATCTCTTCAAAATTAATTGGGGTGCGACGTTTTTCGCCGAATTCAGAAATAAGTTTATCGTCTTCTGAATAGACCCGAAGAGGTGTTTGTAGTTGAACTTCACGTAGTGTTTCGACATCGGGAAGCTTTGGTGCGTAGTAAAAATACGCAGAAGCAAGCGCAACGCCACCGATAAAACAGCCCAGTATGGTGAGTTTGAGGCAAAGCTTAAGTAACGATGTCAGTATTTTCATGTTAAGTTATTTAAAGTTAAGTTTTTTATGGCCGAGATATTATATCTGTAAGAAAGTGTCAGCCACTAGTGAAACAGTGGTTTAATTTTTGATAAAACCGGGTTAGAGTCATTAATGCTTGGTATATGCGGGATATTTTAAGGACAATTATTGTGCTCAGCTTTCTTAGCAAACAGGAAAAAGGGTGGGTCGGCATAGATATCGGCTCTTCTTCAGTAAAAATGGTGGCGCTGTCTAAGCGTGGCGGAGCGCTTCGCCTGGACTCCTATGCGATTGTGCCATTGCCATCAACCGCTGTAATCGAGAACAGCATTCAGGATATCGGACAGGTCTCTGAAGCCGTCGATAAAGGTGTAAAGCTTTGTGGCGGCGGTCTAACGACCTGTGTTGCTGCCGTGCCGTCTTCTGCTGTTATTGCTAAACAGGTTCAGGTGAGTAATGCCTTTTCTGAATTTGAGCTCGAAGAGCAAGTCAAGCTTGAAGCTGATCGTTTTATCCCTTACCCGTTAAATGAGATTGCGCTGGATTTTGAAGTTTTAGGACCTGTCGAAGGATCTCCTGAACTTAATGATATCCTGCTGGTGGCATGCCGCCGGGATGATGTTGAAATGCGTGAAGATGCGATTAATAGTAGCGGATTGAAATGCGAAGTTGTCGATGTTGATCGCTTTGCCACCGAGCGAGTGACTGCGTTGTTGGATAATGCTGATGAGGTAGGGGATCAGCTTATTGGTCTCGTGGATATCGGCGCATCTACTCTGACACTGAATGTCTTTAAAAATGGCAAGATAGTATATGACCGGGAGCAGGCCTTCGGCGGTAATGATCTTAGCAATGTAATTCATCAGCAATCAGGATTGGAAGCGGGTGAAGTTGAGCATCTGTTACGCAGCGGCGAACTTTCTGAGGATTTGAAACAGTCAGTTGTTTTGCCATTTCGGAGTACTGTTTCCCAGCAAGTGTCTCGTGCTCTGCAGTTTTTCTATTCTTCAGGGCCGCATAACGAATTAAGCAAGCTGTATATATTAGGTGGAACGGCCGCGATAGATGGTTTGGCCGAACAGATGGAAGCGGAGGTTGGTGTTACCGTTGAAAAAGCTAACCCCTTTGCCTCAATGTCTGTTGATCCGAAAATCAATGCAAGCCGGCTTAACCAGGATGCCCCTACTCTGGTTAAGGCCTGTGGTCTTGCCTTACGCAGTTTTGAGGGGTAAGGACTATGGCAAAGATAAATTTAAGAGCCTGGCGAGAAGAGCTGGCTGCAGAAAGGCAGAAACAGTTTGTCGTAAATATACTGGCAGCAGCATTTCTGGCAGCGATAGTCGTATTTCTTATCGGTTTCTACATTGATATGCAAACGGACCGACAAAAAGAGCGGAATACCTATTTGCGAAACGAGATTGCACAGTTAGATCATCAGCTTAAAGAAATTAAAGAACTGAAAAATAAGCGAGCTCGCCTACTTGATCGTCTGAACGCTATTCAGGAATTACAGGGTACTCGCCCCCTGATTGTGCGAAGCTTTGATGAGATGGTAAGGGTGTTGCCGGACGGTGTTTATTACTCTTCATTAAGTCGAAGCGGTGATTCCATTAATCTTCAGGGGCGTGCCGAGAAGAGCGATGACGTCTCAACCCTAATGCGAAGTGTATATGCAAGTATCTGGTTTGGAGAGCCTAATCTGTCTACGGTCGCTACCGATAGCGGTATGAAAAAATTCAACCTGTCAGTGCCGGTGTTAAAGCCCTCACTGGAAGAGGTGAACTGATATGGCTATGGATGCACTAAAAAACAGCTTTAAAGGCTTTGATGCTGATAATTTGGATCTGAGTACTTCAGGTAACTGGCCTGTTGGCGTTAAGGTGATTGCTTATCTGATTGTTTTTTCTCTGGTTGTTGGGTGTGGTGTTTATTTCTACACAACTGACAAAGAGAAAGTATTAAATAGAGAAGTCAGTCAGGAACCAGGGCTAAAGCAACAGGTTAGTATTAAAACCATTCAGGTTGCTAGCCTCGCTCAGTTGCGAATACAAATGAAGGATGTTGAGGGACGGTTTGCTGAGTTGCTAAAACAGCTCCCGACTGAAAAAGAGGTTCCTGGTCTGTTGGAAGATATTACAGAGATTGGACGTTCCAGTGGTCTCAATATTCAGTCAATTTCACTTGCGGGTGAGAAAAAGAATCAGATCTTTATTGAACTGCCGATAAACATCAGGGTAAGTGGCACTTATCACCAGATGGGGCAGTTTGTGAGCGGTGTGGCGGCGATTCCCCGGATTGTAACGCTGCATGATTACAGTATACAGCCAGCTGGGGCTCAGCTAGATATGACAATTAGTGCGAAGACTTACCGCTATGATGATACAAAGTAAAGTTTTGCGTTTTCTTACTCTTATGCCTGTTCTTTTGGGTGGGTGCGTCTGGATTGACGATGTCAGTGATCTGCGTAGCTTTGTCGCTCAGGAAAAGCAAAAGAAAATCGAACGGGTAGAGCCGTTACCCGAATTCAAGGCTTATCATAGCTTTGTTTACGAGGGGGCGAGTATGCGAAGCCCTTTTAAGCCCTTGGTGTCGATAGTGGTCTTTGAGGGCGATGACGAAACAGAAAATACGGCAGGAACGGGTGTTAAGCCTGATGTTGACAGGGAAAAAGAGTACCTGGAAACATTTTCACTGGATAATCTGGCGATGGTTGGCAGTATCAATATGAACGGTGATGATTCACGCTGGGCGTTGATACGGGATAAAAAGGGAGAAGTTCATCGAGTTTCTGCTGGTGATTATATGGGGCTGGATTATGGCAAAGTAGTTGCTGTTAACAGTGATAACGTTGAGCTTTTAGAAATTGTGACAAACGGCCGGGGTGGTTGGATGAAACGCCCTCGTAGCGTGGTGATGGACTGATGATGGTGAATACTGTGAAAAAGAATATTCAGGCGGGTAAGAAAGCATACTCCGCGTTCGCTAAAGTAGCGGGCATGATCATCGGCGTATGGATGCTGGCTTTCAGTGCTGTTTCGGTTGCTGCGGACGCAAAGCTGCTTTCGTCGTCCTTTGTTGCACTTCCCGATAATAAACTTGAAGTGCGGTTTGATTTTGATGTGCCGCCTTCAGTGCCTAAGTCCTATATGACGAACAGTCCTGCCCGACTGGTGCTGGATATGTGGGGTGTTGAAAATATTCAGGATACCCGTTTGCTGGGTGTTGAGAGTGGTAATGTTGATAATATTAACTTTGCCCAGGTTGCTGGCAGATTGCGGGTAGTTGTTAATCTGTATGAAGCATCAGCTTATGAAACCAGAGCGGATGGAAATAGCCTGTTTCTGGTTGTTGGTGATCGTGGTCAAGTGAAGCAGAGTACTGCTACAGAGCCTTCTCCAGAAGTCGCTGGGTCAAAAAATCAGCCGCCGATGTCTGATAAAACCCGGGTCAGCGGTGTGGACTTTGAGCGTACAGCTGAGGGCGGTGGCCGGATAGTTATCTCTTTGTCTGACGATCGTGCGGGTGTGGATGTAATTGAAGAAGGCAATAATGTTGTTGTTAATCTTCTGGGTGTAGATCTGTCCGCCAGTATGCAGAACCGTATCGATGTAAAGGATTTTGCAACACCGGTAATGTTTATCGACTCTATGGCAAGTGGCGAAAATGCATCGATTTTGATCAAGCCTTCTGCAGAGCCGTATGATTATATGGTCTATCAGACAAATAATCAGTTAGTTGTTGACTTGAAACCGATTACTCAGGCTGAACTGGAGCGTATTGAAGAAGATCGTTTCCCTTATCAGGGTGAGCGAATCGATCTGGATTTCCAGAATATTGAGGTGCGTGCTGTACTACAGATTCTGGCCGAAGTGGCTGAGATGAATCTGGTGGTCAGTGAGGCTGTTGGAGGGAATATTACTCTTAGATTGAAGAATGTCCCCTGGGATCAGGCGCTTGACTTAGTTATGGCAACCAATCAGCTGGATAAGCGTGAGATGGGTAATGTTCTTCTCATTGGTACGGCAGCAGAGATAGCTGAAAGAGAGAAGGCGGAGCTGGAGAGTAGTAAACAGGTAGAAGAGCTTGCGCCGCTTAGAACCGAATTTATCCAGGTCGACTTTAGAAAGTCTTCTGATATGCTTTCGCGCCTGAATGAGGCAAAGCTTATCTCTGAACGCGGCTTTATTCTGGCGGATGATGAAACTAATGTGTTGATGGTGCGTGAAACCGCCAAACGAATGGAAGAGATACGGACTACTCTGCGTCGTTTTGATACTGAAGTAGCACAAGTGTTGATTGAGGCTCGACTGGTTACGGCTAATACTGATGTGTCTAAGGATTTAGGCATTAAGTGGGGCTTAGGTTACGGAAAAACAGATTCAAGTGGCAATGGCGTTTCGTTGGGTAATTCAATCGGGGGAGTGTCTTCTCCTGGTTCCATCCCCAGTGGTTTGATGGTTGATCTTGGCGCAGCTGTTACTTCTCCTGCATCTATTGCAGTGGGTCTGGCTTCCAGCAGTGCGCTATTGCAGCTTGAGTTGTCCGCTCTCGAGACTGACGGTCGGGTAGAGGTGATATCTCAGCCAAAAATTGTCACCACTAATGGTAAGGCGGCTTTGATTCAGTCTGGCCAGGAAATACCTTACCAAACGGTTGAAGATGGCGAAGTCAGTGTTGAGTTTAAAGATGTTGTTCTCTCCTTGGATGTGACGCCGAGAATTAATCCTGGTGACAGAATTGCCATGGATCTGATCATTAAAAAGGATTCGGTGGGTGATCTTCTGCCTAACGGTGAAATCAGTATTATCAACAACGAACTGGAAACCTCTGTGGTTGTGCCTGATGGGCAAACAATAGTTCTGGGTGGTGTGTTTGAAAATGAAACCCGTAATGTGGTGAATAAAACACCACTGCTGGGTGACTTACCTGTCCTGGGCCATCTGTTCCGTAACTCTTCGGAGCGCAATAGTAAATCTGAATTGCTGATTTTTATTACACCTAAGTTGATCAGAGAGTCTCTGTCAGCTCAGTAAGGTTGTTGTATTGAATATATTTCTTATTGGCCCTATGGGTGCTGGAAAAAGCACCATAGGGCGTCTTCTTTCTCAGGAACTGAAGCTTAATTTTGTTGATTCGGACAAAGTAATTGAAGAGCGTGCCGGTGCTGATATTCCCTGGATTTTTGATGTTGAGGGTGAAGAGGGTTTTCGAAACAGAGAGGTTAATATCATCGATATTCTCAGTGATGAGGATAATCAGGTATTAGCTACTGGTGGCGGAGCTGTTCTGCGGAGTGAAAATCGGTCCAATCTTCAGGGTCGGGGTACGGTTATTTATTTACAAGCGTCGGTGGCTCAGCAGTTGGAAAGGACCTCTCGTGACAAGAATAGGCCTTTGCTGCAGACTCCAGATCCAAGTGTTGTGCTACATACGCTTATGGAGCAACGTCATCCCCTTTATATGCAGGTTGCCGATGTTGTTGTGGATACGGAACGTCGTAATCCGAAGGCCGTTGTAACCGATATAATAGCGGAACTTCGCGCGCAGCAGATTATTAAGTAGAGATAACTCCCACCATGCAAACGCTGAATGTTGAACTCGGTGATCGTTCATATCCAATTTTTGTTGGCTCTGATCTGTTTCGGACTGAGTATTTACACCCCTATATCAAAGGTAATCAGGTTCTGATCGTGAGCAATGAAACAGTTGCTCCGCTTTACCTGCAGCAGCTGAAAGCAGCGTTGCCATCGTTGCAGGTTGATGAAGTTATTCTTCCCGATGGCGAACAGTTTAAAACACTCGAAGAATTGAGTGCTGTGTACGACCATTTACTCCAGTGTCGTCATAACCGTACGACCACGCTTATCGCGCTTGGTGGTGGTGTGGTGGGTGATATGACAGGGTTTGCAGCAGCTTGCTATCAGCGCGGTGTTAACTTTATTCAAATTCCTACGACTCTGCTTTCGCAGGTGGATTCCTCCGTCGGTGGTAAAACCGGTGTAAATCATCCTTTGGGTAAGAATATGATTGGTGCTTTCCATCAGCCCCAGTCGGTACTTGCCAGTGTTGATGTTCTGAGTACGCTCCCTGATCGTGAGCTTTCGGCCGGTTTGGCGGAAGTGATTAAATATGGATTGGTTTACGATGCCGTCTTTCTTGACTGGTTGGAAACCAATATGGCGGGGTTGATCGGTCGTGATTCTGCTTTGCTTAGCCGGGCAATTTATCGCTCATGTGAGCTTAAAGCGGAAGTTGTTGCGCAGGATGAGAAGGAATCAGGTGTTAGAGCTTTATTGAACCTTGGGCATACGTTTGGTCATGCTATAGAGTCTTGCCAGGGATATGGGAACTGGTTGCATGGTGAGGCGGTAGCCGCAGGTACCGTGATGGCTGCAGACCTTTCTCGGCGCCTTGGCTGGATTAGCAGTGATGACTATGAACGAGTGGTTAACATATTCAAATTGGCGAACTTGCCGGTAGCGGCGCCTGCAGGGATGACGGCTGACGAGTTCATGAGTTTAATGGCCGTCGATAAAAAAGTTATTGATGGGCAGCTTCGTCTGATATTGCTGCGTTCGCTTGGTGAGGCTGTGGTCACAGATCAGTTTGATCCTCAGGCGTTACAGCAGACTTTGAATCATTTTACATCTTAAGGGCGCGGACAGATGGTTGAGATGAAAGGAAACGGGACCGATGCACTGGCAGATGCGTTTGCCAGTGCAGAACAGCGAAAGAGTTTCTTTTTTGAGCCAGCCTCGCGCTTGCAACTCCTGGAAAAGCTAGAGCACCTGAGTCGTTTTAGTGATTTTCTACTTCTGGTTTCTGGCCCTTCAGGCGCAGGTAAAACTGTTTTATTGCAACAACTTAAAGCGCTTGAGTCTGATCGTACCCTGAGACTTTGTAGTATAGATGCTGTTGAGACCCCTGGTTTAAATGCGTTGTTGGTTTCTCTAAGTGAGCAGCTTAGTCCAGAGATCGATACCCAGGCAGATAATCAGCAGATACTGAATGCTATCTATGATTTTGTTCGGGTGATGGCGGCTGAACATCTCCAGTGGTCCATTATCATCGACAACGCAGATCAGCTTGAAAAGCCGGCGCTTCAGTTGTTACTGCAGATGCTTAGCGATGCGCAGGGACTGGCACTGAAGCCGCATGTACTTATGGCTGCTGGTGAAGGTTTCGGGGCAAAGCTGCAAGCATTCGAAGAGTATGCAGTTCTTGAAGCTCAGGTGCATAACCATGAACTTGAAGCTTTCACGTTATCCGAAGCAAAAAAATATCTATTACAGCGCTATAGTGCATCTGCTTCACTTTCAGAAAAGCAGTTGCAGGCTGTTTATGAGGCCTCTAAAGGCTACCCTGGTGGATTAAACGAGCAGGCGGAGCAATTGTTTCGTTCTGGTTCTGTCAGTAAGGCTAGTCAGTCTGCTGGTTTGACGCGAACACAACTTGTTAGTGTAGCTTCTGTTTTGTTATTAGTTTTGTTTGGTGCGTTATGGCAGTACTGGCCTGAGAATGACAATACGAGTGACCGCACTCAGGTGGCGATTCAACTGCCCGTTGAAAAAGAGGTCGTTGCTGCTGAGGTGTCTGAGCCTGTACAAGAGGTCGGGGTAATTAAGCCGACGGTAACTGTTCCGGGTGCAACCGCTTCTGTTAAAAGCGATGTGGTTGTAAAGCCTGATCCGGTGAAAGAAGCTGCTGCTCCATCTGAAATCGTGGTTATAGAAACGCCTGGACCAGAAGTTGAAAAGGATGCTATTGCGGAAGTGAAGCGTGTGGAAATACCGGCTTTGTCCAGGCCGGCAGCAGAGAAAGTGGTTCCGGTTGTTGAAGATCAGCCGGTGAGTAAGCCTGTTATAGCTCCAGCGCCAGTTGTATCGCCGAAGCCTGCGCCGAAACCACTGATTTCAGCAGTGGAATCCTCTTTGTCTGAGTCAGAAGAAGTGCTTATGAGTTGGCCTGCATCAGGGTATACGTTGCAGATGTTAGGTGCGGGCGTGAAAAAAAGTGCTGAGAAGTTTATTAACGCTCAGGCAGAACCGCAGAAATTCTACTTGTTTCAGACACGTTATAAAAATAAACCCTGGTTTGTGGTAGTCTACGGTCAGTATAAGGATCGTGCTATGGCGCAGGCTGCTAGTAAATCTTTACCCGTGACTTTAGCCAAGCTGAAGCCCTGGGCAAGGACAATTCAGGGGATTCAAACGGATCTATCGACTAGAAAATAGTTTCTTTCGGTATTGTTTTTACAAACAAAAATATCCCCTGTTTGCTTATAATTTGTCCTTCCTTGCCTCTCTGTGTAAAATACCTGTCCCATTTTCCCTATAAATACAACTGTAGCTGGAAATTGACGGCTTTAATATATTGATAATTAAGAACTTTTTGGTGGGATTCGTTTTATGAGCAAAGGTCTGTATCGCCCTGGTGAGTTCAAAGATAACTGTGGTTTTGGTTTGATGGCCCATATGCAAGGGGAGCCAAGCCACGACTTGCTGTTGAAGGCGATTGAAGCACTTGCATGTATGACTCACCGTGGTGGAATCGCGGCAGACGGTAAGACCGGAGATGGCTGCGGATTGTTGATGCAGATACCGGATACCTTTCTGCGTGCGGCTGCGAAGAGCGAACTGGGTGTTGAGTTGGGTGAGAACTATGCCGTAGGCATGGTCTTTCTGTCTAAAGAGCCTGCGCAGGCTGATGCGGCGCGCGAAACATTAAATAAAGAGCTGGCTGCCCAGGGATTGACGGTAGCCGGTTGGCGTATTGTGCCGACAGATGAAAGCTGTCTCGGTCCGATCGCTAAGGATACACTGCCAAAGATTGAGCAGGTATTCGTCACAACAGATAAAACTGAACGCGAACTGGCTGTCAGTATCTATACTGCTCGTCGTAAGGCTGAGATCGCCCTGGCTGCGGATGAAGACTTTTATATATGTAGTCTATCCGACAAGGTTATCTCCTATAAGGGTCTGACGATGCCGGTTGATCTGCCGGTATTTTATAAAGACCTGAGTGATGAGCGTCTGGAAACAGCGATCTGTACCTATCACCAGCGCTTTTCGACTAACACAGCGCCGCGCTGGCCTTTGGCCCAGCCGTTCCGTTTGTTAGCCCATAACGGCGAGATAAACACGATTGAGGGTAACCGTAACTGGTCCCGTGCTCGTTCGAGTAAATTTGCCACTGAGCTTTTTCCTAATGTAGATGAGCTCCAGCCTATTGTTAACACGACCGGTTCAGACTCTTCCAGTATGGATAATATGCTGGAATTCCTGCTAACGGGAGGTATGAACCTTTATCGCGCAGCACGAATGATTGTACCGCCTGCATGGCAGAATGTAGATACCATGGACGCTGAGCTACGTGCCTTCTACGACTATAACTCCATGCACATGGAGCCATGGGACGGTCCGGCTGGAATGGTAATGACCGATGGCCGTTATGCTGTTTGTATGCTGGACCGAAATGGCTTGCGCCCATCCCGCTGGGTGATGACCAAAGATGGCTTCATCTGTACGGCATCTGAGATTGGTGTGTTTGCCTACAAACCAGAAGATATTGTTTCTCAGGGGCGTGTTGGTCCGGGTCAGATTCTCTCTATCGATACTCAGACCGGAGAAGTACTGCATACAGCAGATGTGGATGATCGTTTGAAGAAAGCGCAGCCATATAAAAAGTGGATGCGTGAGAACGCTTTGCCGTTAGAGCAAACCATGAACCTGACTGAAGAGTCCCAGTCTTTCTGTGAGATGACTCCGGAAGCGGTCAAAACGCACATGAAGATGTTCCAGGTGACCTTCGAAGAGCGTGATCAGGTACTTCGCCCGCTCGGTGAAACCGCGATGGAAGCTGTTGGTTCTATGGGCGATGATAAGCCGATGGCGGTTTTGTCCTCAAAAGAGCGTTCTGTTTACGATTATTTCCGTCAGCAATTTGCTCAGGTAACCAACCCGCCGATAGATCCGTTGCGTGAAGCGATTGTTATGTCGCTTGAAACCTGTATTGGTGCTGAACGTAACGTTTTTGAAGAGTCCCCAGAGCATGCGCGCCGTGTGATTCTGACGACTCCGGTATTGTCTGCCAGTAAATTCCTGCGTTTAAAGAATAATACAGTAGATGGCTTTGGTGTTGCTCAGATTGAACTGAACTACGATCCTGCAGAGATGGATCTGAAGGCTGCGATCGAGTCAGTGACTGATCAGGCAGTACAGTTGGTCCGTGACGGTAAAGTTATTCTTATTTTGTCTGACTTTGCAATTGAAAAGGGCAAACTGCCGATTCATGCCTCCATGGCAACAGGTGCTGTGCATCACCGTTTGATTAATGAAGGCCTTCGTGCTGATGCGAACATTGTGGTTGAATCTGGCACGGTACGTGACCCTCACCACTTTGCGGTGTTGTTTGGTTTTGGTGCGACTGCGGTATACCCATACCTGGCTTACCGGGTTCTGACCGACCTTTGTGCAACGAATGAGTTGCAGATGAACTGGCTGGATAGTCACGAGAACTATCGTAAAGGTATTAACAAAGGCCTGATGAAGATCCTGTCCAAGATGGGCATTTCTACGGTTGCTTCATATCGTGGAGCGCAGCTCTTTGAGGCGGTAGGTATTAACTCTGACGTTGTGAGTCTTTGTTATACCGGTGTAGCCAGCCGGATTGAAGGGGCTGACTTTAGTGACTTCCAGAAAGACCAGCAAGCGCTGTCTGAGGAGGCCTGGGTTGCCCGTAAGAAGATTAAGCAAGGCGGTCTGCTGAAGTATGTACATGGCGGTGAGTATCATGCCTACAATCCGGATGTAATCCGGACTATTCATTCGGCGGTTCGCAGCGGTGATTCTGCTGACTATCAGGAATATGCTGATCTTGTGAATAAGCGCGGCGTCGCGACTATCCGTGATTTATTGGGACTGAAAAAAGATGCTAAATCTGTTCAGCTGAGTGAAGTTGAACCGATTGAAAATATATTCAAGCGCTTTGACTCAGCAGCGATGTCGCTGGGCGCGTTGTCTCCTGAAGCCCACGAATGCCTGGCGATGGCGATGAACGAACTGGGTGGTCGTTCAAATTCCGGTGAAGGTGGTGAAGATCCTGCGCGTCATGGTACGAATAAGCGCTCTAAGATTAAGCAGGTAGCGTCGGGTCGTTTTGGTGTAACTCCTGAGTATTTGATCAATGCAGACGTAATGCAGATCAAGGTGGCGCAGGGTGCTAAGCCGGGCGAAGGTGGTCAGTTGCCAGGCGGTAAGGTCAATAGCCTGATTGCGCGTTTGCGTTACTCGGTACCGGGTGTCACTCTGATTTCACCTCCACCGCACCACGATATCTACTCAATTGAAGATCTGGCGCAGCTGATTTTTGACCTGAAACAGGTTAACCCTGAAGGCCTGGTTTCGGTGAAGCTGGTGTCTCGTCCAGGCGTGGGCACTATCGCCTGCGGTGTAGCTAAAGCCTATGCAGATCTGATTACTATCTCCGGCTATGACGGTGGTACAGCGGCGAGCCCGTTGACCTCGGTGCATTATGCAGGCTCTCCCTGGGAGCTGGGTCTGGCGGATGCTCATCAGTCTCTGCGGGGCAACCATCTACGTGGCAATATTCGATTGCAGACCGATGGCGGCCTTAAAACAGGTCTGGACGTTGTAAAAGCAGCGATTCTAGGTGCAGAAAGCTTTGGTTTTGGAACGATGCCGATGGTTGCCGTCGGTTGTAAATACCTGCGTATCTGTCATCTGAATAACTGTGCGACCGGTGTGGCCACACAGAACGATGAGCTGCGGGATAAGCATTACCGCGGTACTGTTGAGATGGTTAAGAACTATTTCCGCTTTGTTGCTGAAGAAACGCGTCAGTGGATGGCCTCTGTAGGGGTGCGTACGCTGGAAGAGCTGGTTGGTCGTGTTGATCTGCTGGAGCTGCTGGATGGTAGTACGACTAAACACGCGAAGCTGGATCTGTCTCCGCTGATCTCTGATGCCGGTATTCCTGCTGAATATCCACAGACTTGCCAGGTAGAGCAGAATGATCCTTACGATCTGGCGCAGTTGAACAGTAAGATGCTGGACTTGGCGCAACAGGCTATCAATGATAAGTCTGGTGCTGAGTTCGAGCTGGTAATTACTAACTGTGACCGTTCAGTTGGTGCGCGGACATCCGGTGCAATCGCGAAAGTACACGGTAACCTGGGTATGAACGATAAGCCTGTTCGCTTTAACTTTACCGGTCATGCGGGACAAAGTTTTGGTGTATGGAATGCGGGTGGTCAGGAACTGTATCTGAAAGGTGATGCAAACGACTACGTTGGTAAAGGTATGGCCGGAGGCAAGATCGTTATTCGTCAGCCGGAAACTGTGACTTTTGCCAGTAATGAAACTGCGATTATCGGTAATACCTGCCTCTATGGTGCGACCGGTGGCAAACTCTTTGCGGCAGGTTCTGCCGGTGAGCGTTTCGGTGTGCGTAACTCAGGTTGTTATGCTGTTATCGAAGGCGCGGGTGACCACTGCTGTGAGTATATGACTGGCGGTATGGTAACTGTGTTGGGTGAGACGGGTTATAACTTCGGTGCGGGTATGACCGGTGGTTTTGCCTACGTTCTGGATATGGATAACACCTTTGTTGATCGGTACAACCATGAATTGGTGGATATCCACCGCGTGGCGCCGCAGCATATGGAAGAATACAAGAACCACTTGCGTACAGTGATCATCGGTTTTGTTAGTGAGACCGGTAGCGCGTGGGGACAGCAGATTGTTGATAACTTCGATGATTACATTGGTCGTTTCTGGCTTGTTAAGCCTAAAGCGGCTAGTTTGGGAGCGCTGCTAGCTGATATGCGCTCCCGTCCGGAGTAATGGGTTCATCGAACAGATGTAATGATTTAGCTGTGTCTGTCTGCGGACAGGCACTATTAGACGGGGTGGAGAATGTCTGAACGTCTGAAGAATGATTTTCAGTTTCTGGAAGTAGAGCGTCAGGGACCAGGTAAAATTGAAGCGAATATCCGTAAAAAGGAATTTGCGGAGATCTATGAGCCTTTTAAATCCGAGGAAGCGTCCGATCAGGCGCACCGTTGTCTCGAATGTGGTAACCCATATTGCGAGTGGAAATGTCCGGTACATAACTATATTCCAAACTGGCTGAAGCTGGTTTCTGAAGGGAATATTATTGAAGCTGCAGAGTTGAGTCATCAGACTAACTCGTTGCCAGAGGTTTGTGGTCGCGTCTGCCCGCAGGATCGTCTCTGTGAGGGGGCCTGTACCCTGAATGACGAGTTTGGCGCTGTGACGATTGGTTCTGTAGAGAAGCATATCACTGATACTGCTTTTGCTATGGGCTGGCGTCCTGATATGAGTAAGGCGCCAGTTACAGATAAAAAAGTAGCTGTGATCGGTGCAGGTCCTGCAGGTCTGGCTGCGGCAGATATCCTTGTGCGTAATGGTGTGAAGCCAGTTGTCTTTGACCGTCATCCTGAGATCGGTGGTCTGCTGACCTTCGGTATTCCAGAGTTTAAGCTGGATAAGGATGTTATGGTTCGTCGCCGTGAAATCTTTACTGAGATGGGTGTTGAGTTTCGACTGAATACTGATATTGGTAAAGATATTCAGATGCAGGCGCTGATCGAAGAGTACGATGCTGTATTCCTGGGTATGGGTACTTATACATACATGAAAGGTGGCTTCCCAGGTGAAGATTTGGATGGCGTCTATGATGCATTGCCATTCCTGATTTCGAACGTTAACCGCTGTCTGGGTTTTGAAAAAGACGCGGCAGATTATATCGGCGTTGAAGGTAAAAACGTTGTGGTTCTGGGGGGTGGAGACACCGCGATGGACTGTAACCGTACTTCTATCCGTCAGGGGGCTAAGAATGTTTACTGTGCCTACCGTCGCGATGAAGCCAATATGCCTGGTTCTAAGCGTGAAGTAGAGAATGCCCGTGAAGAGGGTGTGCAGTTCATGTTTAACCGTCAGCCAGTTGAGGTTGTGGGCGAAGCAGGTAAGGTGACCGGTATTAAAGTGGTGACGACTCAGATGGGCGAGCCCGATGAGAATGGTCGCCGTCGTCCTGAGGTTATTGAAGGCAGTGAAGAAGTGATACCTGCGGATGCGGTATTGGTTGCTTTTGGTTTCCGCCCTAGTCCTGCGCCCTGGTTCGCTGACTTCGGTATCGAGCTTGAACAGGATGGTCGTATCAAAACCTCTGAAGAGGCACGATATTCGTTCCAGACCAGCAATGAGAAAGTTTTTGCCGGGGGTGATATGGTGCGTGGTTCAGATCTGGTGGTTACCGCTATCGATGAAGGCCGCAAGGCTGCAGAAGGCATTCTGGATTACCTGAAAGTGTAAAACAGCAAGTGCTACGAAAAGGTCGCTTTATGCGGCCTTTTTTTGTGTTCGAAAGTCTGAGGTGAGTTACTGCGTTAGTTGTTCGCCCCAGCCGTTAAAAACCTGTAAAATGCCTGCAGTTTTGAATCTGAGTTGAGAAGAGTAATGGCTGAACTAAAGAATGATCGTTTCCTGCGTGCGCTGATGCGTGAGCCTGTTGATGTAACACCGGTATGGATGATGCGTCAGGCTGGCCGTTATCTTCCTGAGTATCGGGCTACCCGTGCTCAAGCCGGCGACTTTCTGAGTCTGTGCAAAAACCGGGATCTGGCATGTGAAGTAACTATCCAGCCTTTAGAGCGTTACGATCTGGATGCGGCTATCCTTTTCTCAGATATTCTGACAATTCCCGATGCTATGGGTCTTGGTTTGTATTTTGAAGTCGGTGAAGGGCCTAAGTTTAAGAAGGTTATTCGTACGGAAGCTGATGTAGATGCTCTGCCGGTACCTAAATCTGCCAGTGATCTCGATTATGTAATGAACGCAGTGAAGACTATTCGCTCCGAGCTGAATGGACGAGTGCCGCTGATCGGTTTCTCAGGTAGTCCATGGACACTGGCTACCTATATGGTTGAGGGTGGTTCCAGTAAAGATTTCCGTCATATCAAGAAGATGATGTATGCGACGCCTGAAGTGCTGCATCAGCTGTTAGATAAATTGGCGCAATCGGTGACTGACTATCTGAATGAGCAGATCCGTAGTGGTGCTCAGGCGGTACAGATTTTTGATACCTGGGGTGGCGCATTGAGCGGTCCGATGTATCAGGAGTTCTCATTGAAATATATGCAGAAGATTGCCAATGGTCTGATTCGTGAAAACGAAGGGCGTAAGGTGCCGCTGATTATGTTTACCAAGAATGGTGGCCAGTGGCTGGAAGCGATGGCTGAGGCGGGAGCAGATGCTTTAGGACTGGACTGGACAACCAATATTGATGATGCCCGGGCCCGTATAGGTGACAAAGTGGCCTTGCAGGGTAATATGGATCCGTCTGTATTATATGGTACGCCTGAGCGTATTCGTGCTGAAGTGGCAGATATTCTGGCGCGTTATGGTAGCGGTCCTGGTCATATCTTTAATTTGGGGCATGGTATCCACCAGTTTGTTGACCCGGCTCAGCCGAAGATTTTTGTTGATGCGGTACATGAACTAAGTGCTCAGTACCACGTCTAACGTGTTGAAATTTAATGAGAGGGCTTATGGCCCTCTTTTGTTATCTAACGGAATTGATGGCTCCCGAGATGAAACGACTGACAGAACTATTGGAAAGTAACCGTCAATGGGCGGAAAAAATCAATCAGGAAGATCCGGAATTTTTTGAAACACTTGCCCAGCAGCAAGCTCCTGAATACCTATGGATTGGTTGTTCTGATAGCCGGGTACCTGCAAATGAGATTGTAAATATGATGCCAGGTGAGCTATTTGTTCACCGTAACGTATCAAATCTGGTTGTGCATACTGATATGAATTGCCTGTCGGTGATTCAGTACGCGGTTGAAGTGCTGAAAGTGAAGCATATTATGGTCGTAGGACACTACGGATGCGGAGGCGTTAAAGCGGCGATAGAGGCGACTCCTCATGGCTTGATTGACAACTGGTTGCGGCATATTCGTAATGTTTACAATAAACACCGTAAGTTGTTGTCGGCCTGGGATAACTCCCATCAGCAGCTGGACCGTTTGTGTGAATTGAACGTAATTGAGCAGGCTTATAATGTCTGTGAGACCACAGTGGTACAGGAAGCCTGGTCGAGAGGACAGGATGTGGCTGTGCACGGTTGGGTTTATGGACTCAATGATGGCCTGGTCAATGATCTGGAATTTGACGCCTGTAGTCAGGAAGATGTAGATGACGAGTATCGGCTTGCGATTAACAAAATCGAAAAACTGCGTGAGCTGGCCTTTGTGTCTGAAAAGGGACAAAACGCCCGCGGTTTATGGGATAAACTACGTAAACTGTTTAACTGATCATTTATTTGCTCAGGTGATATAAAAAAGCCTCGCATTAGCGAGGCTTTTTTTTATCTGCTTTAAATATTACTTCGCAGCTTGTAGTGCCTGATCAAGATCGGCCATCAGGTCATCGATATGCTCGATGCCGATAGACAGACGAACCATTTCCGGGCTTACGCCAGCTGATTTCAGTTCTTCATCGTTCAGCTGACGATGAGTAGTTTCGGCTGGGATTGATGCCAATGACTTACAATCACCTATGTTAACCAGGCGCAGGAAGATGTTGAGTGCATCGTAGAATTTAATAGTGGCTTCGCGGCCGGCTTTCAGACCAAAGCTAAGAATCCCTGATGCCTTGCCGTTCATGTACTTTTTAGCCAAAGCGTTATCTTTGTGGCTTTCCAGACCTGCATAGTTGACCCAGGATACCTGGTCATGATTTTCCAGGTACTCTGCAATCGTCTGAGTGTTTTCGCAGATACGTTCCATTCGCAGGCTTAGAGTTTCGATACCCTGAATCAGCAGGAAGGCGTTCATTGGTGACAGTGCGGCACCGGTATTACGCAGCGGAACGACACGGCAGCGGCCGATAAATGCAGCAGGGCCAAAGGCATCGGTATAGACCACGCCGTGATATGAAACATCAGGTGTGGTTAGCAGAGGGAAGCGGTCAGCGTTATCTGCCCAAGGGAAGTTTCCGGAATCAACAATGACGCCACCGATAGAGTTACCATGGCCGCCGATGTATTTAGTGGCTGCCTGAATAACGATATCAGCGCCGTGCTCAATCGGACGCCATAGTGCGGGGCTGGCAACAGTGCTGTCAACGATCAGTGGCAGGCCGTGTTTATGGGCCAGTTCGGCCAGAGCTTCAATGTCAGCAATGCCGCCAGAAGGGTTGCCGATGGATTCACAGAAGATTGCGCGGGTGCGGTCGTCTATCTGAGCTTCCATTGCGGCAAAGTCGTCTTTGTTAGCGAAGCGTACTTCGATACCCTGGCGCGGCAGAGTGTGCGCGAACAGGTTATAAGTCCCGCCGTACAGCTCGCTGGTAGCGATAATGTTATCACCGGCTTCAGCGATAGTCTGAATCGTGTAAGTAATGGCTGCCATGCCTGAAGCAACTGCCAGAGCAGCAACGCCGCCTTCCATCGCTGCAACACGCTGTTCCAGTACATCGTTGGTCGGATTCATGATACGGGTGTAGATATTACCGGGTACCTTCAGATCGAACAGGTCGGCGCCGTGCTGTGCGTTATCGAATGCGTATGATGCGGTCTGATAAATAGGGACAGCAACTGCTTTAGTGGTTTCGTCCGGGCTGTAACCGCCGTGTACGGCAATGGTTTCCAGTTTCATCTGAAGCTCCTCATGAGAAATGTGATACGTTAAATTTCGTTCTTGTATTTGTTACGTAGCGCTCGATTGTAGCTCTTCAGGAGAAGAAATAAAGCTCTCTTTTGTTCAAGGCAGCAGAGGGTTCAGATAGAATGCGCAGATACACCTAAAGGAGAGTTTGATGGCTAAGGCGAAGAGTGCGTATGTCTGTAATGACTGCGGCGCAGATTATTCCAAATGGCAGGGGCAGTGTACCGCCTGTAATGCCTGGAATACTCTGACCGAGATTCGCCTTAGCAGTGCTAAAGCAAGCAGTACGCGGGGTGCTCGGTATGAGGGATATGCGGGGGCTGGCAATGTTGCAAAGGTGCAGGACCTGTCAGAGGTGAATCTGGCCGAAATGCCTCGTTTTGCATCTGGATCCGGTGAGTTAGATCGGGTGCTGGGGGGAGGATTAGTGCCTGGCTCTGCGATTCTGATCGGTGGTCATCCTGGCGCGGGTAAAAGTACACTGTTATTGCAGACTATGTGTCATCTTGCCCAGCAGATGCCCGCGCTCTACGTTACCGGTGAGGAATCTCTGCAGCAGGTGGCTCTGCGCGCTCAGCGTTTAGGGACGAATAGCCATAATCTGAAAATGCTGTCAGAAACCAGTGTTGAGCAAATCTGCACCACCGCCGAACAGCTTAAGCCGAAAGTGCTGGTGGTCGATTCGATACAGGTGATGCATGTGGATGATGTGCAATCTGCTCCCGGGAGTGTGTCTCAGGTTCGAGAGGCGGCTGCCTATCTGACTCGTTTTGCTAAGCAGACAGGCACGGTGTTGTTCCTGGTTGGCCATGTCACTAAAGACGGCTCGCTGGCGGGACCGAAAGTGCTGGAGCATATGATTGACTGTTCACTGCAATTAGAGGGTGATAGTGACGGTCGTTTCCGGACGTTACGTAGTCATAAAAACCGTTTTGGTGCGGTGAATGAGCTGGGTGTGTTCGCGATGCTTGAGCAAGGCCTGAAAGAAGTAAAAAACCCCAGTTCTATTTTTCTCAACCGTGGCGAGGTGCCTAGCCCTGGCAGTCTGGTAATGGTGGTGTGGGAGGGTACTCGTCCTTTGCTGGTAGAAGTTCAGGCGCTAGTGGATGAAAGTCATATGAATAACCCGCGACGGGTTGCCGTGGGATTAGATCATAACCGGTTGGCGATGTTATTGGCGGTATTGCATCGCCACGGAGGTTTACAAACAGGTGATCAGGATGTGTTTGTTAACGTAGTGGGCGGTGTCAAAGTGCTTGAAACCAGTGCTGATCTGGCGCTATTGCTGTCCGTGGTTTCGAGCTTTCGTGATCGGGCGCTGCCACAAGATCTGATTGTTTTTGGTGAGGTCGGGTTGTCAGGTGAAATTCGTCCGGTGCCTAATGGTCAGGAGCGCATCAAAGAGGCGGCTAAACACGGATTTAGGCGTGCGATTGTGCCAAAAGCAAATGCGCCAAAACAGCGCCTGGAGGGAATGGAGGTAATAGGCGTGAGTCAGTTATCGGAAGCCCTGGAAGCGCTGTGATTACTCTTTAGCGCTCAGGTGCTCCAGCTCTCGTTCAAGCAGGTCTTCGTTACCGAGATTCAGTTCTACAAGTCGGCGAAGATGTGAAACGCTGTCTATATCCATGCTTTGAGCTTCAAAGCCCAGATATTCGCCCATTTGATGACGTAAAATAACGGGCATGCGTATGGTAATGTCATCACTCAGTTTTAGCACAAGGTCAGCGTTGTCGCCGACTTTCAGCATAGGGGTGATGATAGTGGAGGTGAGAGCCCCGCGAAAAGAGATGTCGATCAGGTTGACTGGCCAGCTACAGGCTTCGGTCTCTACTTCACAGTCTGCATCAAAGGTTATCCGCTGAAAGCGGCGCCGTTCTTCTGTCATTTTCTATTCTCCTGCGTATTACTACGTGTTGGCTGCAGCAAATTGCCTTTTAGTTTAGAGCAAATTGTCCGCCGGGAATACCTGCAGGATTACTCAGCATGAGGAATAAAAAAACCGGCCTGAGGGCCGGTTTTTTCTGCAAAGCGCTTAATGCTGGATTACTACTTGGCCATACGCTTGTATTTGATTCGCTCAGGCTGGTGGTCTTTACCGTGCCGCTTTTTATAATCTTCAGCGTATTCGGTATAGTTGCCCTCAAAGAATGCAACGTTAGATTCACCCTCGTAAGCCAGCATGTGGGTACATACCCGGTCCAGGAACCAGCGGTCGTGAGAGATGACTACCGCACAACCAGGGAATGCCAGCAGCGCTTCTTCCAGTGCCCGCAGGGTTTCAACGTCAAGGTCGTTAGTTGGCTCGTCGAGCAGCAGCACATTACCGCCCTCTTTCAGCAACTTGGCCATATGCAGGCGGTTACGTTCACCGCCCGAGAGGTCCTTAACAAACTTCTGCTGGTCGGAGCCTTTGAAGTTGAAACGGCCGCAATAGGCGCGAGAAGAAGAGGTGTAGTTACCGACAATAATATTGTCCTGGCCATCAGAGATCTCTTCCCAGACGGTTTTCTCGCCGGCAAGATCGCGGCTCTGGTCAACATAGGCCAGTTTAACTGTCTCGCCAATTTCGATACTGCCGGCATCAGGTTTTTCCTGTCCGGTGATCATCTTGAACAGAGTGGACTTACCGGCACCGTTACCACCGATAATACCGACAATAGCGCCCTGAGGAATGCTTAACGACAGATCTTCAAACAAGACTTTATCGCCAAAGGACTTGGTAACGTTATCCAGTACGATAACTTTTTCACCCAGACGAGGACCCGGCGGGATATAAATCTCAGAGGTTTCGTTGCGGGTTTGGAATTCACGGGAATTCATCTCTTCAAACTGACGCAAACGGGCTTTAGATTTAGCCTGGCGTCCTTTCTGGCCCTGTCGTACCCATTCTAACTCGGCATTAACCGCTTTATGGTGGGCCGCTTCCTGTTTAGATTCCATCTCCAGGCGATGTTCTTTCTGCTCCAGCCAGCTAGAGTAGTTGCCTTCGTATGGAATGCCGCGACCGCGGTCCAGTTCCAGAATCCAGCCGGCGGCATTGTCCAGGAAATACCGGTCGTGGGTGATCGCCACAACGGTACCCGGGTATTCCTGCAGGAACCGCTCAATCCAGGCGATTGATTCCGCATCCAGGTGGTTGGTTGGCTCGTCCAGCAACAGCATATCTGGCTTGTCGAGTAATAGGCGACAGAGAGCAACCCGACGGCGTTCACCGCCCGATAAGTGTTTAACTTCGGCGTCCCAGGGTGGCAGACGCATCGCATCAGCGGCGCGTTCCAGCATGGTGTCCAGATTATGACCGTCTTTTGCGGAGATCAGATCTTCAAAGCGTGCTTGCTGTTTCGCTAACTCATCAAAGTCGGCATCGGGTTCTGCGTAGGCGGCATAAACTGCTTCAAGACCGTCCAGTGCTTCTTTAACATCGGAAACTGCCTCTTCGACAATTTCGCGAACGGTTTTACTCTCATCCAGTTGGGGTTCTTGCGGCAAGTAGCCAACTTTAATCCCCGGCATTGGACGTGCTTCACCGATGTATTCCTGATCTAAGCCTGCCATGATTTTAAGCAGCGAAGATTTACCCGAACCGTTTAGTCCAAGTACACCAATTTTAGCCCCTGGGAAAAATGACAGGGAGATGTCTTTAAGAATTTCACGCTTGGGTGGCACGACTTTGCCAACCCGATTCATGCTGTAAACGTACTGAGCCATTACACAACCTGTTAACTGTTATCTCGAAACTGCGCATATCTTAGCCGCACAGAGCGATTATTACCATTTGATATGGACTAAAACATCACGGGTTCTCATAGAGTGAAGGGCTTTATGGCGCTATTTCTGTGGGTGTCTGACTTGCTGAAAGTGGTGCGGAGGTTGCCCTGATTGAGAATGCTGGTGCAGATATCCTCTTCATGAGTGAAATTCTCAAAGAACTGATTCAGTTTCAAGTGCGTTTTGTATATAAATTCGACTATAATACGCGGCTTTTCCAAGGCCCAGATTATCGCCACTGCAATGGTGCTGGCCGGGCCTGTGTAAATCTCAACCTTGGGGACCGCTAATGTTTAGCAAAGAGATGACTATCGCTGATTTTGATCCGGATCTATATGCTGCGATGCAGGCTGAGGCCAAGCGTCAGGAAGAGCATATTGAACTGATTGCTTCTGAAAACTACACCAGCCCACGGGTAATGGAAGCACAGGGTTCTGAGCTGACCAATAAATACGCGGAAGGCTACCCTAATAAGCGTTATTACGGTGGTTGTGAGCATGTTGATATAGTAGAACAGCTGGCGATTGATCGTGCTAAAGAACTGTTTGGTGCGACTTATGCTAACGTTCAGCCACATTCTGGTTCTCAGGCAAACGCCGCCGTTTATATGGCGCTTTGTCAGCCAGGCGATACTGTTCTGGGGATGAGTCTGGCACACGGTGGTCACCTGACACACGGTTCCGCTGTTAGCTTTTCTGGTCGAATCTACAAAGCGGTTCAGTATGGGTTGAATGCTGAAACTGGCGAGATTGATTACGATGAAGTTGAGCGTCTTGCGCTGGAGCACAAGCCCCGGATGATCGTAGCAGGCTTCTCTGCATACTCACGAATTGTTGATTGGCAACGTTTCCGTGATGTTGCGGATAAAGTTGGCGCACTCCTGTTTGTTGATATGGCCCATGTTGCGGGACTGGTTGCAGCGGGTGTATATCCAAGTCCATTGTCTGTGGCTGATGTTGTGACAACAACAACGCACAAAACGCTGGGTGGCCCACGTGGTGGTTTGATTCTGTCTGCGAATGCCGATGAAGAGCTACAGAAGAAGCTAAACTTTGCTGTTTTCCCTGAGTCTCAGGGCGGCCCTCTGATGCATGTCATCGCTGCTAAAGCGGTCTGTTTCAAAGAAGCGATGGAAAGTGAGTGGCAAGAGTATCAGGCTCAGGTTGTTAAAAACGCCCGGGTTATGGCTAAAGTCTTTATGGATCGCGGGATAAAAATCGTATCTGAAGGTACTGATGATCACCTGTTCCTGGTTGACCTGATCGGTAAAGAATACACAGGTAAGGATGCTGATGCGGCGTTGGGCCAGGCAAATATTACTGTGAATAAGAACTCGGTTCCAAACGATCCACGCTCTCCATTTGTCACTTCAGGTCTGCGTATTGGTACTCCGGCTATTACTCGCCGTGGTTTCAAAGAGGCTGAAGCAGAGCAGCTGACTAACTGGATTTGCGATGTGCTGGACAATATCGAGAATCAGGAAGTGATCAATACAGTTAAACAGAATGTTCTGGATATCTGTGCCCGCTTCCCGGTTTATAAGTAAACCGTTACAATAGAAACTGTTTTACAGATCAGTTTCTCTGTCGGGGCGCCTTGTGCGCCCCGGTTGCTTATATAAAGGTTTTGATCAAAGTCTTTATATAAGCACTATTTATAAGCATTAATGTAAACGCTCTTATAGCTGAAATAGCAGCTACGCTCTTTGAGGATGATATATGTACTGTCCGTTCTGTAATGCCCATGAGACCAAGGTGGTGGACTCACGCCTGGTTGCAGAAGGGCAGCAGATTCGCCGGCGTCGCGAATGTATTACCTGCCATGAGCGGTTCACAACCTATGAAGCTGCCGAGCTTCTGATGCCCCGCATGATTAAAGCGGATGGCACTCGCCAACCTTTCGATGAAGATAAATTGCGCGCCGGTATTCAGCGTGCAGTTGAAAAACGTCCTGTCAGTGTAGAAGATATCGAAGCTTGTATTAGTCGTATCAAACAGCATTTGCGTGCTACTGGTGAGCGAGAGCTGCCTTCCCGTACGGTAGGCGAAGAGGTGATGAGCGAGTTGCGTAAACTGGATCAGGTTGCCTATGTTCGATTTGCCTCGGTGTATCGTAGCTTTCAGGATATTAACGAGTTTAAAGAAGAGATCGATCGTCTGTCAGAGCAGAAAGAGGATGCCGTAAAGGCAGAGTAAGCAGCATGTCAGACTGGAGTGTTACAGACCACAAATTTATGTCCCGGGCGGTGCAGATCGCCTGGCAGGGGCTCTATACCACGGCACCCAATCCCCGGGTTGGCTGCGTGTTAGTAAAAGATGGCGAACAGATTGCAGAAGGCTACCACCGTAAAGCCGGTGAAGGCCATGCGGAAGTGAATGCCCTACGAAGTGCTGCCGAACGTGCAAAGGGTTGTACCGCCTACGTTACGCTGGAGCCCTGTAGCCACTTCGGTAAAACGCCGCCCTGCGCAGACGGGTTGATCAATGCCGGGGTGTCTGAAGTCGTGGTGGGTATGGTCGACCCTAATCCACAAGTTTCAGGAAAGGGTGTTCGTAAGCTGGAACAGGCGGGTATCAAAGTACGTACGGGGCTGATGGAAGCCCAGTGCCGGGAACTGAATCCGGGGTTTATTAAGCGAATGGTGACAGGTATGCCATTTGTCAGATTGAAAATGGCCGCCAGCCTTGATGGTCGCACGGCGATGGCATCCGGTGAAAGTAAGTGGATTACCGGGCCAATGGCACGACAGGATGTGCAACGTTTAAGAGCGCGTAGTTCTGCTATTGTCAGTGGAGTGGGTTCTGTTATCAAAGATGACTCTGCCCTGACGGTACGCGAATCTGAGTTGGGACTGGAAAATGCGACCGAAGTAGTTGCACGTCAGCCTTTGCGCGTTATATTAGACAGTTCTGGGCGGATGCCAGAGCAGGCAAAGATGTTACGTTTGCCAGGTGAAACACTGATTGTCAGCTGTGTCGATGCACCGGCTTTTATTGCGGATATAGAGCAAGCCGAATGGCTAAAACTCCCCGGACAGCACGGCGGCATTAATCTTCAGGAGCTGTTAAAGGCTTTGGCCCTCAGAGACTGTAATGAAGTACTGATAGAAACCGGGGCCACTCTGGCCGGAGCCTTTATAGAAGAGGGGCTGGTGGATGAACTGGTTCTCTATCAGGCGATGAAATTATTGGGTAGCAGAGCCCGACCGATGTTTCTGCTACCGCTGGATAACATGAGTGAACAGATAAACTTCACTCTACGGGATAGTCGGGCGCTGGGCGATGATCTGCGCCTTACGCTGATTCCCCGGCAGGAGAAACATTAATGTTTACCGGAATTATTGAAGCGGTGGGAGTGATTGCTGCTGCTGAAGAGGTGCAGGGAGATCTGCGTCTTTATATTCGTACCGGTGATCTGGATCTGTCGGATGTTAAGCTGGGTGACAGCATCGCTGTTAACGGTGTTTGTCTGACCGCAGTGGCATTGCCGGGTGATGGTTTCTGGGCTGATGTTTCCAGAGAAACCCTGGTTCACTCCCGCTTTCCAGATCTGGCGCCGGGAGAACGGGTTAATCTCGAAAAAGCGATGCAGCCAACTACCCGGTTTGGCGGTCATATTGTCACCGGTCACGTAGATGGCTTGGGTGAAATTATATCTGTTGAAGCGGACGCCCGCTCAATTCGGTATAAAATCAGTGCGCCCAAAACGATTGCCCGTTACATAGCGGGAAAAGGCTCAATAACGGTCGATGGCGTAAGCCTCACCGCAAATGCGGTAGAGGGGCATACATTTGACTTGAATATTGTGCCCCATACCGCACAAGAAACGATAATAGCCAGCTATCAGGCTGGTCGAAAGGTACATCTGGAAGTTGATATTATTGCTCGTTACATGGAACGGTTGATCAACTACACCGATGATGCTGATACTAATACAACGGAGCCAGCCGGTGGGGTGAGTATGTCTACCCTCGCTGCTGCAGGCTTCCTGAACCGCCGCTAACCGGCAACAGAGGCATAGGCTGAATGAAACTGAATACCCCCCAGGAACTGATTGAAGATATTCGTCAGGGTAAAATGGTTATCCTGATGGATGATGAGGATCGGGAAAATGAAGGCGATCTGGTTATCGCAGCTGAGATGGTGCGGGCTGATGATATCAACTTCATGGCGACTCATGCCCGTGGTCTGATCTGTCTTACTCTGACGCAAGAGCGTTGCGAGCAACTAAAGTTACCATTGATGGTGAAGAGTAATGGTGCTCAGTTCGAGACCAACTTTACGATGTCGATTGAAGCAGCTGAAGGTGTTACAACCGGTATCTCCGCCGCGGATCGTGCACACACAGTGCGAACTGCGGTGCGTCTGGATGCTAAGGCGGAAGATATTGTCCAGCCAGGCCATATCTTCCCTCTGATGGCGCAACCAGGTGGTGTTTTGAGCCGTGCAGGCCATACAGAAGCCGGGTGTGACTTGTCTCGTTTGGCAGGCATGATTCCATCGGCAGCTATCGTTGAAATTATGAATGCTGACGGCACTATGGCGCGTCGCCCTGATCTCGAAGAGTTTGCTCAGAAACATGATTTGAAGATAGGTACTATCGCGGACCTGATCCATTACCGTACCACCAATGAACACACGGTGATGCGTGAAGATGAAGGTACCTTGCCGACTGAATTCGGTGACTTTAATTTTGTTTCGTATCGGGATGAAATTCAGGGCTGTGCTCACCTGGCATTAACGCTGGGCGATATTGATGAAAATGAGCCTACTGCAGTACGGGTTCATCTGCGTACTGAAGTCCTGAGAGATGTGGTTGGTGCTGCTCAGGGCGAAGAGTTGAAATGGACCATGCGCCGGGCGCTAAAGCGCGTTGCTGAAGAGGGTAAAGGGGTTGTCTTGCTGCTGGATACCGGCGAGCGAGTCGATCTTGGGACTGCTCTGAACGCTATGCTTAAGACAGAGAAAAAGATTAGACAGCACAATATCAGTGCTTCCGGTTCCTACCTGACAGTCGGTACCGGTTCTCAGATTCTACGGGATCTGGGTGTAGGTAAAATGCGGGTGATGAGTTCACCTATGAAGTTTAATGCGATTTCAGGTTTTGACCTGGAAATTGTCGATTACATTGCATGTGAAGAGTGAAGAATATGTCAGTTCAATATATTGAAGGTGATTTCCTGACCGGTAACGGTCAATACGCGATTGTTGTGGGTCGATTTAACAGCTTTGTTGTTGAAAGCCTGTTAGACGGTGCGATTGATACTCTAAAGCGCCATGGTGTTGCTGAAGAAAAGATCCGTGTTATCCGGGTACCGGGTGCATTTGAAATTCCTCTGGCGGTGCAAAAACTGGCCTCGCAGAAGAAAGATGATGCGATTATCGCGCTGGGTGCAGTTATTCGGGGCGGCACGCCGCATTTCGAATATGTGTCCGGTGAAAGCTCTAAAGGTGTTGCTCAGGTTTCTCTGGATTCAGGTATTCCAGTGGCTAACGGTATTTTGACTGTTAACTCTATTGAGCAGGCGATCGAGCGTTCAGGTACTAAGGCGGGTAACAAAGGCGCTGAAGCAGCCCTTTCTGCACTGGAAATGGTTAGCTTGCTTCGTCAGTTAGAGGTTTAAGATGAGCGATACACCTGCGCCTAAAAAGTCAAAGAAGCCCTCTCGTACAGAGATGCGCCGCGCCGCCCGTAGTTTCGCACTACAGGCGCTGTATCAGTGGCAGATGTCGGGCAATGCGGTGAATGATATCGAATTGCAGTTTCGTATGGATAACGACATGTCCGGTACAGATCTGACGCTATTTGGCGAGCTGTTACATGGCGTGCCTGCCAATGTTGCCGATCTGGATAAAGCTTACGAGCCGTTTCTTGATCGGGCATTAGAGGATCTGGATCCCATTGAACGTGCAGTGTTACGTATCGGAAGCTTTGAGCTGGTTCATCGCATCGTTGTGCCCTACAAAGTGGTGATTAACGAGAGTGTCGATCTGGCAAAAATCTTCGGTGCGACTGAAAGTCATAAATACGTGAATGGCATTCTGGACAAACTAGCTGCCCGGGTACGTATGACTGAGATTAACGCGAAACGCGGTAAATAGCAGTTTAATGGCGGACGAGTTTGAACTGATCCAGCATTACTTCTCAGAAGTGGGAAGTGATAGGTCTGGTTCTGTTCGTTTGTCAGTAGGCGATGACTGTGCGGTTATCGCCCCGCCAGCCGGCTATGAGCTGGTAGTATCGATTGATACGATGGTCGAGGGGACGCATTTTCCACCAGGAACCCCGGGTGATAAAGTTGCCTCTCGTCTATTGGGTGCAGCACTGAGTGATCTGGCTGCAATGGCGGCTGTTCCTGCGTGTTTTACGCTGGCACTGACGCTACCTGAAACAGACAATTCCTGGTTGAAAGCTTTTAGTACCCGGCTTAGCGAGCTTGCCATTCAGTATGGTGTTCGACTGGTAGGGGGTGATACGACCCGTGGTCCGCTAACACTGAGTGTACAAGTGCATGGCTGGACCAAGCCCGGTAAAGCTTTGCTTCGCCGGGGCGCACAACCGGGTGATCGGATCTTTGTCACCGGAACGCTGGGTGATTCCAGAGGTGGCCTGGAAACCGTTCTGAAGCATATTGTTGGCGAGCAGGTGCCCTACTTGCAGAAACGCTTTTACAACCCCGAACCGCGTCTTGATACAGCGCTCCTGGTTGCTGACTTTGCGACGTCAGCAATCGATATATCCGATGGTTTACTGGCCGACCTGAATCACATTCTTCAAGCCAGTCATGTGGGCGCGATGTTGAATCCTGGGGAGATGCCTATTTCTCAGTCCTTGTATCGTTGGGTAGGGGAAAAAAAGGCGAGGGAGTGGGCGTTGAGCGGTGGTGAAGATTTTGAACTCTGCTTTACCGTTCCTCTTCTGTCTGAACCTAAGCTGGCCTGGGTGTTGCGTGAACACGATGTGGCAGTCACCTGTATAGGTCAGATTACTGACACGCCCGGTATTGTGCTGGCCGAAGAGGGTGAAATCTGGCCGGTAGAGCCCCATGGATATAATCATTTTTCAGATAAAGGTTTTAAACAATGAACCGAGCTCCTGCTTCTGTATGGCGTAATCCTGTGCATTTTCTGGCTTTTGGTCTGGGAAGTGGAGCAGCACCCTGGGCTCCGGGGACTGTTGGGACGCTGGCGGCTATACCCTTTTTTCTGCTGATGCAGCCCCTGGCGCTTCCCTGGTACGCGGCTATCTTGTTACTGACCTCTGTCGTAGGTATCTACCTCTGCGGTAAAACATCTGATGATATGGGGGTGCACGATCATGGTGGCATCGTCTGGGATGAGTTCGTAGGTTACTGGCTGACGATGTTTGCGGCACCGCCCGGTTGGTTATGGATTATCATCGGTTTTGTGCTATTCAGGCTGTTTGATATTATCAAACCCTGGCCTATCAGCTGGGCGGATAAGAAAGTCGCAGGAGGCCTGGGGATTATGCTGGATGATATTCTAGCGGGTCTGATGGCGCTGGCGTGCTTGCAGTTACTCGCGCTATTCTTGTAATTTATTCTGTCGCCAAAAGGCTTCGTTTTCAGTTTAATTTCAGACACCCTTGTTAATCTAAAGCTGTAATACGTCTGTTTGTTAGTATAAATGGGGCGTTTGAATCAGTTTCTTGATTCCCCGGGAGCTTTTATGAAAATGATATTCACAGCAGTTTTTTTGGCCGTCTTTAGTTTGACGACGCCCGTATATAGTGGTGGTTCCGGGATTAAAGCGCTGGACTACGAGGCTTGTCGGTTACTGGTTCAGGAAGGCGAAATTCTTTCTATGACAGAACTGATGGAGCTGGTAAACCGGCTATCGGAAGGTAAGATTATAGATACTCGTTTGCTGCAGGATGAGCAGTCGTATATTTATGAGATGGAGATTGCCAGTGCCGATGGCATGGTGAATATGCTCTATGTGGATGCTCGTAGTGGTGTTGTCACCGATCCGGTCACAGTCGATAACAAATAGGGAGAGTGTAAGCCGATGCGAATTTTGCTGGTGGAAGATGATGCAGCACTGGGGCCTGAACTGAAAACATCGCTGGCGCGTAACGGTTATGCAGTCGACTTGGCGGTTAATGGTATTGATGGACAGATCATGGGTAAAGAGGATATCTATGATCTGGTTATTCTGGACCTGGGCTTACCTGATAAACCGGGTCTGGAAGTTCTGCGACACTGGCGAGCGCAGAAGAACAATATTCCGGTATTGATTCTGACGGCACGTAGCGCCTGGCAAGAGCGGGTGGACGGCTTTGATGCAGGCGCTGATGACTACCTCCCTAAACCTTTTCATACTGAAGAGCTTTTGGTCAGAATGACGGCGCTGCTGCGACGAGCCAATCAACAGATCAGTTCCCAGTTAGAGACTTCAGGTCTTACCTTAGATGAGAATACTCAGTCGGTGCTTCGTGAGGGGCAGGAAGTCGCTCTGACGGGCACTGAGTATCGATTACTGCGTTATATGATGCACAACCCTGGCAGAGTCTTATCGAAACTGCAGCTGGTGGAGCATATGTATGATGACTGCGCCGAAAATGACAGTAATGTTGTTGAAGCCTACATTAAAATGCTGCGAAAAAAGATAGGACACGAAATGATTACCACAAAACGTGGCCAGGGTTATGTGTTCGGAGCCAGCCGTTGAGGTCGATCCAGTCGCGGCTTAACGTTAACTTTATTGTCGTCACGCTCGTCCTCTTCGGACTGTTCTGGTTGGGGCAAAGCTGGTTTCTGCGGCAGATGGCCTATGAATTTGTTGCTTCCCGGCTGAACAGTGATGCGTACTCTGTCTTACGGGCGGTGGAGATGGATATCGGTTCTGGCTGGCGAATCAATCTTGATAACACATCCTCGGTATACCAGCAGCCTATGTCTGGACACTATTTCCAAGTAGCCGTTGATGGGAAGTGGTTTTATTCGCGTTCCCTCTGGGATGCTCAGATACCCTCGACCGGGGGAAATGACATTGGTCAGGAAAATATCAGCCTGATTGAACAGAATAATAAGCCGACGCTGGTTTATTCAAAAACATTTATGAAACAAGGGCGAGAGATTCAAGTGATCTTGGCTGAAGATATCAGTCGTATCGAGGAATCTCTCAGCCAATTAGGCTGGCTATTGGCCGGCCTGGGAACCCTGGGGTTGGTTGTCCTGCTGACGCTACAGATCTTTATTATTCGCCGCGGCCTGTGCTCTCTCATTGATGTAAAGAAAGATATCTCGCGCTTAAAATCGGGCAATATACGTCAACTGTCTTCAACGAATACGACGGAGATCGAGCCTCTTGTGACTGAGATAAATTATCTGGTCCAGAACATGGAGTTGCGATTACAACGTTCCCGTAATGCGGTGGGTAATCTGGCTCACGCGGCGAAAACACCTTTAACCGTTATTGACCGTCATGTTGATGTGCTTCTCGAAGAGGATATTGATCAGGGGGAAGCGATTAAAGAACAGTCTGCACGGCTGCGGGAGATGATCGAACGTGAACTGACCCGGGCAAGGATTGCCGGGGCTGCACTGCCAGGTCAGCGGATCTATATTGGCGAAGAGCTGGAAAAACTAACACGCACACTGAAAGCCATTTATCGTGAAAAAGCACTAATTTTTGAATTAGATATCAGTGCAAAAAGCTATTTTCCTGGTGAGCGTGATGACCTGGTAGAGTTAATGGGTAATCTACTGGATAACGCCAGTAAGTGGGCTGGGAGTCAGGTTCGGATTAAAGCGCATATGGATGATCACTGTCTTGAATTGGTGGTCGAGGATGATGGTCCGGGAATACCGCCGGACGCGCGTGAACGCTTACTAAATCGGGGTGAACGACTTGATGAGTCTACCACTGGACACGGTCTGGGCATGAGTATTATCACTGAGATCGTGCGTCAATATCAGGGCAAACTGATGCTGGACTCCTCTCAGCGATTGGGAGGGCTGGAGGTTCAGGTAGTGCTGCCACGTCGGGTTGATCTGGAGCTTCCAGACTAAAATTAACCTCATACACCTTTAATATTCTGATAACGCCCCCATTTCAGGGGTATGTGAAAACAGATATCACTGCTAGAATAACCGCCTTATTTTTTGAAGGAATTCCTTAGTGTCCGTTAAGTACGTCGCATCATCTAAGCTGCCGACCCCCTGGGGTGTTTTTACCATGGTGGGATTTGAAGACCTGGAGTCAGGGAAAGAACATGTGGCACTGACTTTTGGTGAGCTGGATTCGGGTAAGCCGGTACTGGCGCGCATCCATTCAGAATGCCTCACCGGTGACGCGCTATTCTCATTGCGTTGCGATTGTGGTTTTCAGTTGCAGGAAGCATTGAAGCGGATTAGCGAAGAGGGCGCGGGTGTTCTTCTCTATCTGCGTCAGGAAGGCCGGGGTATTGGTCTACTGAACAAAATTAAAGCCTATCATCTGCAAGACGGTGGAGCGGATACGGTTGAGGCCAATGAAAAACTGGGCTTTGCCGCTGATATGCGTGATTACAGCATGTGTAAACTAATGCTTGAGCACCTGAACATCCAGAGTGTAAATCTGATGACCAATAACCCACGTAAGGTGAAGGCATTAGAAAAGTATGGGTTGAATGTAGCTGCGCGGGTGCCCCTGCAAGTGGGTAAAAATCGTCATAACGAAGAATACCTCGCGACTAAAATGGGTAAGTTAGGACATCTGATGAGCGAACATCATTTTCAGGATGATGACTAAGCGCTACGCGAAAAAAAAACCGGCTGAGGCCGGTTTTTTTTATCCTGTTTTATCGGGGGCTAAGACAGTCGCTCTTCGATCGCTGCAACTATTCCCTGGCAATCCAGCCCGCACTCTTCTAATTGTTCGGAACGTGTTGCGTGCTCAATCCAGCGATCCGGTATGCCCAGGCAAAGTAAGTGATTGCTGTACTGTTTAGAGTGTAGGTACTCACTTACTTCGGATCCCGCTCCGCCTTTGATTGAGTGGTCTTCAAGTGTGATTATCAGAGGGTGTTCCCTGGCCAGCTTATCAATCATTTTCCGGTCAAGTGGTTTAACAAAACGCATATCAACCAAGGTAAGGTTAAGTTGCTCCGCCGCTGCTTTCGCTTCTTGCAGAAGCGGGCCGAAGTTTAATAGTGCTCCCTGTGTTCCCTGACGGATAAGGTGGGCTTTGCCAAGGGGGACCGGTTCTGTTTTTTCGACCTTGCGTCCAGGCCCCGTACCCCGGGGGTAACGAACCGCTGCCGGGCCATTAAAATCATAGCCGGTTTGCAAAAGGTTGCAGAGTTCCTGCTCGTCGGAAGGAGTCATAATAACCATGTCGGGAATACAGCGCAGATAGCTGATATCGAAACAGCCTGCGTGGGTTGCCCCGTCTTCGCCCACCAGGCCTGCCCGGTCTATGGCAAAAAGTATATCAAGGTTCTGGATCGCGACATCATGGATAAGCTGATCATAGGCCCGCTGTAAAAAGGTCGAATAGATCGCCACGATCGGTTTCATATTTCGGCAAGCCATACCTGCTGCCAGAGTGACAGCGTGCTGTTCTGCGATAGCGACATCGAAAAAACGTTCGCTGAAGCGTTGCGAAAACGCGACCAGATCGGAGCCTTCACTCATCGCCGGGGTTATACCGACGGTGCGCATATCATTCTCAGCCAGATTGCAGATCCAGCGGCCAAATATGTGGGCGTAATTTGGTGGTTTAGCTTTGGGGGCGGATTGAGGCTGAGTGATAGGCTCAATCTTGGTGATCGCATGATAGCCAACCGGGTCTTTCTCTGCGGGGGCGAACCCTTTGCCTTTCAGGGTTGTGATGTGAAGGAATTGTGGTCCCTGAGAGTTGAGCGCAAGTTGCAATGCCGGTACTAGTTTTTCGAAATCGTGGCCATCGACGGGGCCGCTATAGTGAAAATCAACTGCTTCAAACAATGCTGCAGTGGTGGCACCCATCTTGTCTTTCAGGTTTTTTGCCAGATAAGTTGCCAGTCCACCCTCATTCCGGGAGATCGACATATCATTATCATTCAGGATAACCAACAGGTCGGCATTGGTATGGGCGGCATGATTGAGGGCCTCAAATGCCATCCCTGCCGTCATTGCGCCATCCCCTATGATAGCGACAGTCTTATGTTCAAAACCCTGCAGGCGGTCTGCAATAGCTATTCCCAGGGCTGCACTGATCGAGGTACTGGAGTGCCCGGTACCGAAATCATCGTACTGACTTTCACTGATACGAGGAAAAGGGGCTAGCCCTTCTTTCTGACGGATGCTCAGTAGGGCATCCTGACGACCGGTGAGAATCTTATGGGGATAACTTTGATGGCCGACATCCCAGATCAGATGATCATCCGGCGTTTTTAGTAGGTAGTGCAGCGCTATCGTTAATTCAATCACACCTAAACCGGCGCCAAAATGCCCGCCGGTCTGGCCGACAGAATAGAGTAAGAAGGCTCGCAGTTGCTCGGCGACTTTGGGCAGCTGCTCAGGGGATAGCTGTCGCAGGTCAGCGGGTGACGCGATGCTGTCCAGCAAGGGGGTAGCCGGGCGGGATTCAGGAATCGAGTAGAACATAGTGATCAGTACTGTCGTTCAACAATGTAGTCTGCCAGCCAGTGCAGTGGTTGTGCCGCGTCACCGAAGTCCGCGATACTTGCGTGGGCTTGCTCGTTTAACAGCGCTAGTTTTTGCTTAGCGCCCTCCATACCCAAGAGCGCTGGGTAGGTTGATTTTTCATGTTGTAGGTCAGAGCCCTGGGGTTTGCCTAAGGTTTCTGTACTGCCTTCAATATCGAGAATGTCGTCCTTTACCTGAAATGCGAGACCGATAGCGTTGGCGTAGCTTTTAAGTGCGTGCAGATCTGCTTTGCTGGCATGGTTACTGGACAGTGCGCCCATCTCTATACTGGCGCAGATCAGAGCGCCGGTTTTGTGTCGATGCATCAGCTCCAGTTGCTCAGTGCTGATCTGTTGCCCTTCATTGCTCAGGTCGATGGACTGGCCGCCCACCATGCCCAGATAGCCGCTGTCACGGGCTATTACGCTAACCATCTGCAGGCGAATCTCAGCTGACAGACCGTTATCGGTAGCGAGCAGTTCGAAAGCCAGTGGTTGTAGCCCATCACCGGCAAGGATTGCGGTCGCTTCATCAAAGGCGATATGGCAGGTCGGCTTACCGCGTCTCAGCTCGTCATCGTCCATCGCCGGGAGGTCATCATGTACCAGTGAATAGCTATGGATGCACTCGATTGCGCAGGCAGCAGAATCTGCCTGTGCTAGTTGACCGTTCAACAGTTGATTTGCCATATAGACCAGTACTGGCCGCACCCGTTTGCCACCGTTAAACAGCGAATAGTTCATCGCCAGACGAACCCGCTCAGCATCACAGGTTTTTTGCAGTACGGTTTCCAGCTGTTGCTCAACTCTTTTCTGATACTGCTGTAGCAAAAGCTTTCCTTCCATCAGGTCACTCCTCTGGCAGATCAAAGGGAACCTCTTTTAACTCCCCATTTTGCTGAATCAGCATCTGCACTTTTTGTTCTGCCTGGGCGAGAATGGACTGGCAGTCGCGGGTCAGGCTGACACCTTGCTCAAACGTTTGCAGAGACTGTTCAAGAGACAACTCTCCCTGCTCAAGCTGGGTGACCATCGTCTCCAACTGTGCCAAAGAGGTTTCAAAATCGGGTGTTTTCTTCTTTGCAGGCATAGAGTGTACCGTCGGGTTGGAACCGTTAAAAAGGCGACAAACTACCGGACAGGCCGGTTTTGGTCAATCAGACCAATAAATTGTACTAGAAACAGTGCTAAATAGGTGAACCCGGTTATTTTTTTGATACTATCTAGCTACAGCTAAATAGGTATGCCAGCAATCACAGATTTTTATATAGGTGCTGTTGATTGTTTGGATGGCCTGACTAACTTATTGATTTGGGGAATGAAGCGTGGATATAGCGTCGCTCGTCGGTATTATAGGCGCCTTTGGTATCGTAATTGCTGCGATGGTTACAGGCGGTGATATCGGTGTTTTTGTAAACGTTCCGTCATTGTTGATCGTTATTGGCGGAAGTCTTTTTGTTGTACTGATGAAGTTTCCATTGGCGCACTTTCTGGCGGTAGGCAAAGTTGTTGGAAAGGCGTTCAAATTTAAATCAGTTAAACCCGAAGATATTATCGCTGAAACTGTGGATCTGGCAGACGCTGCGCGAAAAGGTGGATTGCTGTCTCTGGAAGATAAGGAAGTCAGTACTGACTTTATGCAGCGGGGAATCCAGCTGCTGGTGGACGGGCATGATCCCGACATTGTCAAAGCCCTGCTGAACAAAGAGAAAGGGTTGACGACAGAACGCCATGAATATGGTTCTGATATTTTTAAAGCGATAGGCGATGTGGGCCCAGGTATGGGCATGATCGGTACGCTGGTCGGCCTGGTGCAGATGCTATCCAATATGTCTGATCCGAAATCGATCGGTCCGGCGATGGCAGTTGCGCTGCTGACAACACTATACGGCGCGATGCTGGCGACTATGTTTGCGTTACCCGTTTCAGATAAGCTGGATGCGCGCAAAGCAGAAGAAGAACTTAATCAGTCGCTGATTATTGATGGCTTGCTGGCGATTCAGGCAGGACAAAATCCCCGTGTTATTGAGCAGATGCTGCGCAACTATCTTCCTGAGAAAAAGCGCGCGGTCGCTGAAGAGTAGGGGATAGCAGAATGAGTGAAGAAGAGCATAAGTGTCCCCCCTGCCCGGCGGGTTTGCCGGGGTGGCTGGCTACCTTTGGTGACTTGATGTCACTGCTGATGTGTTTCTTCGTACTTCTATTGTCATTTTCTGAAATGGATGTGCTGAAATTCAAGCAGTTGGCCGGTTCGATGCGCGAAGCGTTTGGTGTTCAGAATCAGGTTAAAGTTCAGGATATTCCGAAAGGTACCAGTATTATTGCTCAGGAGTTCAGTCCCGGTCGTCCCGAACCGACACCTCTGAATGAAGTCCGACAGATGACGATTAATAATAATATGCAGACCCTCGATGTCAGGACAGAAGAGGGAGAGTCCGAGGTCAGTGATAAGCAGCAGGGAGAAACTGCTGAAGAGTTACGGCAGATGCTGGAAGAAATCGAGGCTAAGGCGGAAGCTGAGGCTCAGGAGGAAGCGGTTGAATTTGCGGCTGCGCTGCGTCAGGAGATTGGGCAAGGCAGTGTTGAAGTGGCGACGGATGGCAAGAAGATTGTTATTCGGGTGAAAGAAAAAGGCTCATTTGACTCAGGTTCTGCAGAACTTAAATTTGCTTATATACCGATAATTGCCAAAATTCGTGATGTACTACTTAATGTCAGCGGTAAAGTTGCCATCGAAGGACATACCGATAATATCCCGGTTTCCGGCGGGCGTTATGAGTCTAACTGGGGGCTGTCGACTTCCCGGGCACTGGCAGTAGGACATGAACTGTTTGCCGATCCGCGTATAGACCAGGCACGATTTACGGTTATAGGCTTTGCTGATACGAAACCCTTAGCACCGAATAACACTATTGAAAATCGCAGTACCAATCGCCGGGTTGAGATTATTATACAGAAAGGAAATGACCCTGAAGCGTTGGAAAAACTGAGAACTCAGGGTGAAGGGGATAAGGAATTCGGGCCGCTGGAGCCGCAAGAAGTTTTCTAATGGAAATTCAGACCTTATTTAGATACAAAAAAACCCAGCAACAGCTGGGTTTTTTTATCTGAGAACTCTATTACTTAGAGTTATCTAGCATGTGCTGGATAGCAGCTTTCAGCTCACCATCAGTACAATCCATGCAAGTGCCTTTAGGTGGCATAGCGTTAACACCTTTTATTGCAGATGCTGTAAGTGCATCAATACCCATAGCAGCACGTGGACCCCACTGGTCAGCTTTGCCCACAATCGGAGCGCCGGCTGCGCCAGTCATATGGCATGCCATACACTTAGTGTTGTAAACAGTTGCGCCATCGCGTTCAGCCATTGCTGCAACTGGAGTCATTAACATGGCAGTTACTGCCAGAATCATAGTCTTTTTCATATTGCCTTCACCTTTATTAGTATCCGTAGAAAGTTGCCGTATTACCGGCCCCGGAATTTGGTCACTGAAGTGTATTCGTAACGGGTACTTAGTGTAAATACCACAATAGGCCTGAATTGAATCTGAATCGGCAATATATGATGTAAGACAAAGCGTTCATTCAGGCATGTAAACTCATCGCGTAAATAGCCTGGCTGTGTTGATTTGTGGCTTTCGTTTTCTGCAGGTCTCGTTGTTTATTGAGGTCGCTGCAGAGTGCCTTAACCTGTTCAGCGGGCAGGCCGATGATATTACCAATCTGATCAGTAGTATGGCCGTCACGCATAAATTGTTCTATTTGATGTTCAATGTCATTCGTCTTCATTGTTTTAAACCTATTCTCTACATTAGCGGGTAGATAATCTCAGGATATTGTTACAAAAGTGTTGCGACCACTTAATTGCCTAAGATTTTTAGGGTTTTTGTTGTCGTAAGGGGGGGGAATGGTATATGTTGTATTTATTACTCAAACTGAGATATCTGTTTGAATAGGGCTCTGCGTCGATGGCAAGGATTGGCACGCAGGAAATGAAACCGGGGGGGATAATGGATAAAAATAATACCGCATTAAAGGCTGGTTCATATCAGAGCAAAACTTCAATATTAGGAGGGGGTATGCCAACTAGCCTGCGAGCCAGTTACGACGACGATGAATTGGCGCAAAAGCTTGGCTTCGTGTCTTTTTCAACTGATTTTCTGATACGTTGTTATCGTGTGTTTGATGGCGACATCAAATCGGCCATTATTTTTAACGTAATCTCTCTGTGGGCATTGCGCCAACGAGAAGGGGCTGAAGAACAGCAAGCCGTTGCTGGTTTTTCCTGTAATAACCATTCCATCAGTATTGCTACTGGCATTCCATATGAGACTGTTCGTCGTAAAGTAAAGGCAATGGTTGAGAATGGCTGGCTGGAATTCAGTGATTCTTCTCATGTTGTGCTTAATTCAGACAAATGGCGTGAAGTACTGAGTGAAGTGATAGACCCGGAACGTTGTGTTGTGGGTTATGTTCGAAGCACTGATGTTGCTCCCAGTTTCTCTGGTCGTGAGCGACGTGGTAGTCCTTCAGACCGCCGCAGCTGAAAATAAGTTGTTTAAAAGAGGGTCGCTGTTGCGGCCCTTTTTTATAGCTGTGATTTTATGCGTGTTCAGATCAGTCTGGCAGCAAAAAAGGATTGCCCCTTTAGCAGTTTTTTTGTCAAATGCGGACTTCATTAAAGACGCTGATAAGTGGAGTTACCCGGATGTCAGACAGTGAGATTTTTGATCGGATAGCAGAAGAGGTATATCGGCAGGGTTATTCTGTACTAAGTAATGCGCTGCCTGTTGAACTTTGCACTGCGCTGGCTGACGAAGTTAAAAGCTTACCTGTTGAACGCTTTAGTCGGGCAGGTATAGGCCGTCAGGATGCCCATATAAAAACCGAAGCGATACGTCGCGATGAGATCTGTTGGATCGACAACTCTACGACGGCCGGCCATGCCTGGCTTGAATGGGCTGATGGGCTCAAACGGGCGCTGAATCGACGGCTGTTTCTGGGGCTGTTCTCGTTCGAGAGCCATTACGCTCATTACCAGCCAGGTGACTTTTACAAAGTGCATCTGGATGCTTTTAGAGGACAGCAAAACCGTGTGCTGACGGTCGTAACCTATCTTAATTCGGATTGGCCCGCTGAGGATGGGGGGGAGCTGCTGATATATCCGGAAGAGGGTAAAATACCTTTGCTGAAAGTAACACCTGAATTCGGCACTTTAGTGGTTTTTTTAAGTGAAGAGTTCCCCCATGAAGTGCTGCCTGCTAATGCTGATCGTTACAGTATTGCAGGTTGGTATCGAATCAACAGTTCGGGCAATGGCAAGGTCGATCCGGATGCCTGAAAAGCAGTGATCAGTTTTCGGTTTTCTCGCTGTCGGTGATAACATACAACATAACAATCGGATGGACTTAAGGTCACTCGTGTCCCTATCAGCTAAATCAACGCCTGCACCACTCAATTTTCTCTGGCTACTGGCAGGGTACATACTGCTACACCTGTTTATCCGTCTGGGAATGGGTGGGACGCTGGAGTTGGATGAAGCTGAGCAGGTCATTCTGGGGCAGCAACTTGAGTTAGGGTATAACACTCAACCACCACTATATACCTGGATTCAGTGGCTGTTTTTCCAGCTGCTGGGAACCGGTGTCTTTGCGCTGGCAGTGTTAAAGTCACTCCTGCTGTTCTCTATATATCTATTTACCTGGCTGATCGCCCGGCAGGTTATTCCTAATCAGCGCATGGCGCTACTGGCGAGCTTTTCCTTATGCCTGATCCCCAGCGTCGCCTGGGAGTCCGTCCGGGATCTGACCCATACGGTACTGGTTACTGCGATTGCGTCCGCTACTTTTTATACTGTGTTCAGAATCTATCAGACGCGTGCCCTTAGCGGCTATATTGCGCTGGGTATTTTGTTGGCTTGCGGTATGCTGGCGAAATATAGTTTCGGCCTGTTTGCCGCCAGCTTGCTGTTATCTGCGTTGTCCGTCAGAGAATATCGTGGTTTGATTTTGAATCGACGCATACTGATTTCTATCAGCATCGTTATCCTGCTTTTTTTACCACATCTGCTGTGGGCTGTTGGTCATCTCGACGAGATTAAAGCTTTTATTGGTGGCCAGGTGGGAGAGGGCAGTGAGGCCAGTTACCTAAACGGAGTGCTCGCTGGTTTTTCTAGTCTGGCAAAGAATGCCGCCGAATTTCTAATTTTGGTCTGGCTGGTACTGACACTTATTTTTCCTTCAGCCTATAAACCGTTGTCTGTCGAGAATGAATGCGTACACCGGGTGCTGATTGCGCGGTTTCTGATTGCAGGGGGGCTAATCTGTATAGCCCTGATCCTACTGTTTGGTACGACTCAGTTTCAGAGTCGTTGGTTTCAGCCGCTACTGATTTTCTTTCCTCTCTATATGCTCAGCAGGGTTGAGACCGTTGGCTCTCCAGTGCGACGAGAGACAATACTTCGCTCGGTGATTGTCTTTTTTATAGTGATAGTGGTGGTTCTGCGTTTTGCTCAGTTCTGGCTTGCTCCTTATGTTAAACGTAATGCTAACCGCATGCAGTATCCCTCTGCCGAGCTTGCGCAACAGTTGAAACAAGAGGGCTTTACACAGGGGACTATCATTGGGGACAGTAATCTGACCGCCGCCAATCTTAGTTTATACTTTGATGGTGCCAGAATTCTGAGCCCGAATACTGAATTTTTTATAGCTGACCCGAGTATGGGAAGTGGGCAGTGTCTGGTGGTCTGGAAAGCTACCCGGCATGATAATATGCCGTTGCCGCAGGTTAATTACCTTAAGCGTTTGGGAATTGATGCACAGAGTAAGCCCTATCGCTATATTACAGCCCCCTATCGTTATGCCGACAGTGGCGAGCATCGTCTAGGGTATGTCTTATTTGTTTCAGAAAAACAATGTTCTGGTTCCGACGCTAAATAACTTAGTGAATGGAATAAGCTTTACTTAAAAGAGCGTAGTTCAACGGTGAAGACGATTTTGTCGTAGGTGTAGTAATCTATAGAAGATTCTACCTGCTCATATGAAATGCCTATAATTGGTGTTAATCCCTGCCAGTCTGTCTCCCGGTTAAAAAGGTTTATATGCCAGGTGCTCTTGTTATCCTGCCGTGTTATACCGAAAAAAGGATCAGAGCCTTTATAGTCTGCCCATGCTAACTTGCCTCCAAAATCAATACTCCATGAATTGATAGGGACCTCAACTGCGGCAGAAAATGTAGTAGAAATATATGAGTAAGGGTTCTCTCGGGCTCTGGAATCGGTGACGGTCAAGCCTCCCAGGGCTCGCGAATTCCGACCGATAGGAACTATTATATTGGCTGCAACGGAATGTTGCAGAGCATCCAGATGATCTGCGTTCTCTATATCTAACTGACCGATAGAGTATTCAATAATTTGGTTGAACTGATCAGTGATTCTGGGGCTGTATTTTATCCCCGCATAGGAATAATCATATTTTAGGGATTCTGTATCCCAACTGTTTTCCATTCCCAGGGTATATTGAATATTCCGATGATTTTCAGGGATATAACGTATCCCGGTATCTAAGGTATAGCTATCCAGAGTGTTTTGTTCGAAGTCTCGGACGGAGAGCGCGACGTAAGCCTGAGTAAGAAAATTATCAGTGAGAGGGGCTCCGGCCATTAGTTTGTAGTTTAATCCTTGAGAAACTCGCTTTTCAGGGGGGGGAGCTACCGTCAGCTTATGCCCGAGAATAGTGACCTCTTCTTTTGAGGTAAAGTTGGTTGGATTGTTGTCGCTGACCAAGGCCAGAGAAAAGTCTACAAACCCCAGCGCCTTATCGATTTCGCGTAAATACAGATATATTTTTTGCTTCACTGGCCAGGGAAGACCACCTGAGAGGAGTACCGCGTTAAATTCTTGTTTAGCCTGTGAGAACTCTCCCATCAGAAAGAGTGCTCTTGCAAGTTCCAGTTGCACACGAGGGCTGGACTCTTTTTTTAGAAATTCTCTAAAGATAGCTACAGCCAAAGGAAAATTCCTCTGTTGCAGAGCGATGCCTCCCATAGTAAACAAAGATTGAAGCTTACGTTCTATGTGAACAACTTCAATCTCTGCAGGTCTATCATTACTGCCTGTTTTATTGTCTGCATCCGCATAGCTAAACAATGAGGCAGATGTGGAAAAAACCAGGCAGATTAATTGCTTGAAAGTCAATTTATCGTTTAGCACCAAAAGCGCCGATATAGCTTTCAACGCCAGTACCTGTCAGGGAGAACGTACCGCCAGCTTCTTCTGCGGATGGACCGTAAAAGTGGCCATCAGCTGTACCATTAATGCCGGCTCCGGTCACGGCACCTGAAAAGTTATTGGATCCCGCAACATAGGTCAGAGTGCCGGTTAGATTAAGGTCCGCATTAATGCCTGTGGTTGCATCATCCAGGTTAACTGTATTGTTGTTTGAGGTAGTAAAACTGAGGCTTCGGGTAGTAAAATCAGCTCCAATTGACGTCGCACCGGCAACGAAAAATGCCGTGCCTGCTGCATCAATATGTATACCCGTTGTCATGCCTGTAAATGTTGCTGTTCCGGTTGTGGGCACAGCGCTGCCATCGGTACGGGAACCTACGGATATGGCGCCAATACGGCCAGAGCTGGTTACTGCTCCTATGCCTGAAACCCATGATCCAAGTGTTTGATAATTCCACCCCATGTCCTCTGCATCAATGGCAACGCCATAGTTGCTAGTGTCTGCTGAGAGAACTTGAAGAACAGGTGATGAGAAATCAAATGTATCAGTGGCTGAATCCCAGCTAATCGTACCATTGTCTGTGATTATTGACAGTTTTGAGATATTGCCACTTGTATCATAAGTGAGTGATGATTTGGCGGTTGAGTCAGTGCCTAAGTCTGAAATACCAGTCACAGATGCAGAATTAGCGGTATAGCTAGACTCCACAGACTGACCTTCAATATCAACTAGTGTATTTGCTGGAATAGCGCTAAAGCTTGTGAAAGATCTTTTAACGACCGCGCTGCTACCACCGCCGCCTCCACCGCAACCTGAAACCAGCAGAGTGATACCACAGCAGAGAATAGTTGCTTTTAGTGAGTTGCTCATCAATCAGTCCTTTGATAATACCGGCATAAGTACATCTGACAGGTTCGTCCCTGGTTAAGGGTAAGAACTTGCTCTGAATCATTCAGTTGATATAGGTAGCAGTCAGACGATCCGGTGTCTTAATTTGGAGGTTAAATGGGGAGAGGCTAAAGGTTATGAATATAATAACTTGTTCGTCTTTCCTGTCAGTAACACTATTAAAAGAATGAGTTTGAATCAAGCGTTTGAATTTTATTTGTGTCCTCTTCTCAGTGAAGAAATATAAAATTAATACGATAAAATGAGTATTAAAACTATAGTGAGAAGGGGAAAAGGATTAGTTTCGTTTTGTCGTAAAGAATATCTTGGCTGAGCTATTGACCGTCAAAACGATTGGCGCAATACTCTCTTCATCATGAAATCACTTAACAATACTCAGCTATCAGCTGCAGACCTTATCAATACATTGCGACGTCGTGTATCGAATACCTGTGCCTGTTTGGGTGTTGTATCTCGACGACGATGACTGTCTAAGCGAATTAAATACTCAGAAAGCCGCAGGTAACCCCTGCGGCTTTTTTTGTGCCTGAAATAAATAGTTTTAAGGAATATATCGATGAAATCTATATCTGAAAATAGCCTGTTAGCTAAGCAAAATTATCTGATACCCATCACCAAACGGCCTGAAATCTGCTTTGTGCGGGGGGAAGGGGATTATCTCTATGATCAGAACGACAAACGTTATCTCGATTGGATACAGGGGTGGGCGGTGAATACTTTGGGGCATAGTCCGCAGGTAATGCAGAAAACGCTGATGCACCAAGCCGCACTACTGATTAACCCTGGTCCTGCCTTCTATAACCAGCCTATGCTGGAGCTGGCTGAATTGCTGTGTGAAAACTCAAAGTTTGATGAGGTTTTCTTTACCAACAGCGGTGCAGAAGCGAATGAAGGCGCGATCAAGCTGGCGCGTAAATGGGGCCAGAAGAATAAACAGGGCGCGTTTAAGGTGATTACCTTCGATCACAGTTTTCATGGCAGAACCCTGGCGACTATGTCGGCGACGGGTAAAAAGACTTTTGCGCCGCTGTTTGAACCAAAGGTGAGCGGTTTTACTAAGGTGGCCTATAACGATCTAACGGCGACTGAAGCGGCAATTGATGATCAGACAGTCGCTATTATGCTGGAGCTGATTCAGGGCGAAGCGGGAGTAATTCCGGCAGACCTTGCGTTTGTTGCCGGGCTGAACACTCTGTGTAGGAAGCATAATCTGCTGCTGATCGCAGATGAAGTACAAACCGGCATTGGCCGGACAGGAAATCTGTTTGCATATCAGCAGTTTCAGGCAGAGCCGCATATTATGACACTGGGCAAGGGTTTAGGCGGTGGTGTACCGATTGCGGCAATGATGATCGGTAAAGCGGTTAGCTGCTTTGATCACGGCGATCAGGGAGGTACTTATAACGGTAATCCACTGATGTGTGCGGTATCCGCGGCAGTGGTTCAGGAAGTGCTGGCAGAAGGCTTTCTTAATCAGGTTCATCGGGTCAGTCGTTACTTCTGTAAGCAACTGGAACTCCTCACTGAAGAATTTGAGCTTGGGGCTATCCGGGGTGAAGGTTTGTTGTTAGCCATCAATACTGGACAGTTTTCGGCTCCGAGCATTGTTGAGCATGCCAGAGAGGCTGGCTTGTTGTTGAATGCCCCACGGGATGATTCTTTGCGATTTATGCCTGCTCTGACACTGACGGAAGAGAGGGTTGATGAGGGCATCGCCCTGTTGGCAGAGGTGTTGAGGACGATCCAGGGGGATGATTGACATTCCCCCGGCAGGAACCTTTATGCTTAGTCTTATCTGATGCCTGTCTTGGGTTGTGTTAGATTGAGTGATTTAAGCAGACTCCGTATATCTTGGTGTTTAATGATTTCTAAAGAGGTTTTGTCCCGATGAAGAAAGTCCTTATATCAACCTGTCTGGTCGCGTTGACGGTAATGACTACGCAGCAGGTAATTGCCCATGGGGGCGCAACCGGGGTCGTCAAAGAGCGCATGGATCTGATGGAAGATATGAAAGACTCCGTCAAAGCGGTGAGTGCCATCTTTAAAGGTGAGACAGACTATAGCGCCGATACCATACGCAAGGCTGCTGAGACGATTAAAACCCATTCAGGGGATGCAATGACAAAACTGTTTCCTGAAGGGAGTCTGTCTGGACATTCAGAAGCCAAACCTTTGATCTGGGACGAGTGGCAGCGTTTTAAATTATTGTCAGATCGTCAGGTTAAACTGGCGGACGGCCTGTTCCGTGCAGCTGAGAATAAAGAAACGGCAGTTAATATTAATCAGTCAATGATGGGCTCTGGTGGAATGATGGCTAGCTCAGGCAGCATGATGGGAAGCACTAAACCTATGACGGATGACCCGGATACCTTAGCGCAGATGCCTTCCAGCAGGGTATTTCAGATGGTTGCTGATAACTGTTCTTCATGCCATGAGCGTTACCGGATAGAGGACTGAGCAGTCTGATGAAAAAAAGTGGGGTGCTTTTACTATGGGCATTGATTCTGGGTGCTGCGGGCTGGTTTAGCCTGCCATTACTGGCTAATAATCCTGAACTGCAGCTAAATGCCGGGCAGGGCGATGTATCCCGAGGCGCTTATCTGGCCAGAGCCAGCGGCTGTATAGCCTGTCATACCGATACTAAAGGGGGCGGCGCGCCGCTGGCGGGAGGAGCACCACTGGAAACAGAGTTTGGCTCCTTCTCTCCGCCTAACCTGACCACCGATAAGGATAGTGGTATTGGTGATTGGAGCCTTGAACAGTTTGCTACAGCGCTGCGCCATGGTCTCTCTCCATCGGGTGAACCTTATTATCCGGCATTTCCCTATGAGTTTTATGCCAGTCTTAGTGATCAGGATATCGCTGATCTCTGGGCTGCGTTTCAGACAGTTCCTCCGGTCGCTCAGGATAGCCCTGAACATCAACTGGGTTTCCCCTTTAATCTGCGCCGGGGTGTGTTTCTCTGGCAGACGCTGTTTTTTGAAGAACAGTCCTTTACGGCAGATTCCGGTAAAGATGGGCGCTATAACCGGGGTAAGTTTCTGGCTGAAAGTGCCGCCCACTGCGCGGCCTGCCACAGCCCGAGAAATCTGTTAGGTGCGCTGGATGACGAAACCTTCTACACAGGTGGAGCATCAGCGCTGGCGGAAGAAAGTAAAGTGCCCCCGATCACGGCGAAGGCGTTAGCGGAAGCCGGATGGAGTGAAGCTGATCTGGGCTATGCGCTGAAAACCGGGGTTAAAGCCGATGGTGATGTCTTCGGTGGTAGTATGGCGGAGGTGGTTCGTGAAGGAACTTCCTATCTGCAACAGCAGGATCTGAATGCAATTGCATACTACCTGATCAATAGAAGTGAATAACGCTTTAAGCGGCCATGAGAGTTTAGAAAGAGAGTAGAGTGACTATAACTACAACAGCTGAAAAGGAGACAGCTCGGTAGATTTTAAGAACCGCTTCCAGTTTTAGTTTTATTCCTTTTGTAGTCGTTGAGGCGAGTTCGGCATGCTCATAGCCCTGTTGGATAAGAAGCGGGAAGCAGAGTATCAGCCTGTTCTGTTATGTCCCTCATAGAGAGTATCAAAGACCTCATGTGTTTCCAGAAAGTCGATAGCTCCGGAACGGGTTTGGATTTGTTTCATATTGCTTCTTAGAAAGCCAGGATATATGGCGGTATAAACCCGGCAGGTGCGGCATTCTATTGCGCCATGGCCACATGTTTTTTTGTTTCCTGCTGACCACTGTACTCTATATGACGGTGGTTTGGATCGTTTGCAGCCAGGCACTCGGTTGGGCCGTTATCGCTAATAACGGTATCGAAAAAAACTCCTGGTCGATTAAAAGTCCAGCGGGTGAGAGCTTTTGTGAATATGACGGTATCTGGGTACTCATCAATGGCTTCGCAAATAACATCTGCAGCACGTTTGTCATCAGAGTGAGTCATTACCAGATTGCCCTCTGGGTTATCTGAACGAATAAATTTATGGTTTGTGCTTAAACCTTCAGAGAGATAAGAGTTGTAATCACTAGTAGGGCTGTAAACCTGGAAAGTTATCGTGAGTCCGAGTTCTGCGCAATCGCGCACTACGGTATGAATATCTTCTATATTTTGGGCGTTTACTGTGTAATTGATAATAGCTCGGGGATCGTCACTGGCAGCTTGTAGTGCTTTCGCATAGCTGTCTACACCACGCCACTTCTGTGATAGCTCTTGGCCGCCCCAGATGGAGACAAATAAGCGGAAGGGAAGTTCGGGGTTTATTTTTCGTAGGCCGTTGGTATGCACCATACCGTTTTTCCAGTAGCGTGCAGCTAATTCAAGAATTTCAGGCTCTAAGGATGGCTCCGCTCCGCCGAATAACGGGTAATTTACCCCTCGTTTTTTTCTGATGCAAAGAGTTGCTCGAAAGCTGTTAGGTCTGTTTTGGAACCATTGCCAGCATGTTTTCCATCGCGATCAAAAAAAAGGCAGCCTTCACAAAGCATGTTGCATCGTGTGGAAACATCATACACGGATGTGACGCGGTTTCTGGAGTCTCTGGCTCGCTCATAAGCTAAACGGTATCGCTCATTTTCTCGTATTATTTTTCGCAAAGCAGATGACATGATAAAAAGAAATCCCTGGGAATTTATAGGTTCAGCATACTAATAAATTTGTGAAAATATCATTATATATATGTGCTATATCAATAAAAGTCTCGCTGTCATAGGATTCAACTAGAGTGTCATAAGCATGAACAGGTGTTGGCTATCAGGAAGTGTAGGAATGAAATTGAAAGACGCTACCGTTACTGAATACATTCAAGAGATTAAGCAGCTTATACAATTAACTGATTTAGCTGAGGCGCAGTTAGTATTAGATGAAGCTTCTGAGTTATATCCGGAAAACTTTCAATTGAAGCTGTTGGGCGGACGAATACGTACAAAGGCTGATGGGGATGCTGCTGGTGAACTCTATTATAAAAGCCTAAAAGAGAAGTTTCCCGGTAGGGCGATAATAGATGTTGAACTGGCTAAGCTGGCTATTTATGGAAGTCAGTTTGAAGTTGCGACTAATTATATTAATTCGGCGAAAGAAAAAGGCTTGCAGAAGGGGGCGTCTTTAGATTTAGAGTCCCGTGTTGCATCTGGCGCAGGAGATATCCTGCTAGCGAAAAACCTGCTATCAGAGAGTATAAAAGAAGAATATATTACTAATATTCAACGGATTATTAGGCTGGTGGAGCTTTTTTTACGACTTGATGACTATGAGTCTGCAAAGCAAACAATTGATCAATTATGTGAAACGTATCCGGATAATGTAATTGTTCGTAAGCGCGCATTTGAAGTTGCTAAATTTGCGCCGGGTGAAGAGGATGCGTTACTGCTTTGGCTAAAGATCTCCCCCGACAATCCTGAAGTGAATTTACAAGCCTTGCGGTTTTATCGAATGATGGGTCATCGTGAAAAAGCTAAATCACTGTTATTAAAAGGCTTAGAGAGAAACTGGGACAGTCATAAATTGTTTCGAAGAGCTAGGTGGGTTCTTGGAAGTTTCAAAGCAGATGATCATATCAAGGTTGTCAGAAGAGCTATTGAGTGGGCTCAGTCTGTTACACAAGAGGACTCATTGAGAGTCAGGCTTTTTGCAAAAGAACTACTTATTGAACTTGGAGGGCCTGTTCCTGCTTTACTACAGAATTTCGAGAATTCAGAAGCTCCTTTATTGCAGGACTGGTTCGATTTAACCCCAGATGATAAGCAGCTGAAACGACCAGTTAAGTTTGAGTCTTATAGTGAGGACGTGAATGTCGCTTGTACTGAGAACCATTCACCGGTGGTAATTGTGTTTACAGGGTTAGCTGATAAAGCAATGCTGCCCGCAAAAGCGTTAGATCGTTTTTTTGCTGCAAAAGGGTGGACTGCTATTTATCTTCAAGATAGTAATCGCATTTTATATAACGAGGGTATTCGTTCGGTGGCGGAGAGTTTTGAAGATACTCTAAGTTACTTAAGGGCTTTGTTGAAAGAGCTTAAGGCCACGCATTTGATCACATTTGGAACCTCCGCAGGAGGATATGGTGCGTTGCGCTATGGGGTAGAACTGGGAGCTGAAAAAATTCTTGGGTTTTCTGCTCCAACTAATATAACTGAAGGTTTCCTGGCCAATGATGGTCGTGGACAGGTTGTTACTAGACGTTTTAAGCGTTTGGAGGCTGATGCACTTGATATTAAGGGTGTTATAAGAAAGACAAACTACTCAGGAAAAATTGAATTGTATTATGCTGAAAACCACCCTCAGGATAGTATGCATGCTTTATATTTAGCAGATGAGCCGACTGTTGCGTTGCGACCTCTTAAGGGGTTAGATGTTCACTACAGTTTGCTTCCGTTAATACAGAATGAAAAGTTCTTGGGTATTTTAGATACAGTAGATCAGAGTCTCAGAGAGAAATAAGATTATTTCTCAAGGCGCTCGCTTTTATCAAGTTAAGGGCAAGCATTAGTCGTTATCTTTTCAACATAAAATAAACCCTGAGGATACCCCTATAGCTAGTTCAAACACGAAAAAAGGCTTACCGACTCTTTAGAGAGTGCGATAAGCCTTTTCCTGGATAGCGCCGTGCTTTTTGGCTTAAGCTAGGTTGTAGATAAATACCACCATCACCGCAGCGGGTGTGATAAAGCGCAGTACAAACATAAATGCCTTGTACGCCAGCTTGTTCCCGATTGACAGTTCGTTCTCGCCTGCCTGTTTTGACATAAACCAACCGACAAATAGTGAGATCAGCAGACCGCCCAGTGGCATTATCAGGTTGGCCGTGAAGTAGTCGAACAGGTCAAAGAATGTTTTACCTGCGAAACGTTCAAACATGCTCAGCGGGTGTACATCAGACCAGAGGTTAAGCGACAGAACCGTCAGAATACCCAGGCCCCAGACACAGAAGCCTGCGATCAGGGTGCCGGTCAGGCGGCTAATCCCTTTCTGTTCTTCAAACCACTCGACCACTGGCTCCAGCAAGGAGATAGCCGAGGTCACTGCTGCGACCACCAGCAGTATGAAGAACAGGGTGCCGAATAGCACACCGCCAGACATCTGTCCGAAAGCCAGTGGCAGGGTTTGGAAGATAAGACCCGGGCCCGCGCCGGCTTCTAAACCGTTGGCGAATACCAGTGGGAAGATCGCCAGACCGGCTAATAGTGCAACCACCGTATCGACGACTGAAACGGTCACAGCGGTTTTAACGATAGAAACGTTCTTCGGCAGGTAGGAACCATAAGCCATCATGACGCCCATACCCAGGCTCAGGGTAAAGAAAGCGTGGCCCAGCGCGGTGAGAACACCTTCGGTGGTCAGCTTGGAGAAATCAGGCTGAAACAGGAACTTGAAACCGTCGGCAAAGTTGTCGGTACTCATGGCGTAGCCAACCATTACCAACAGCAGGGCAAACAGGACCGGCATCAGGATATTGATCGCCTTTTCCATACCGGAGCTGAGGCCTCGGGCGACAATCATAATCACCAGCACCATAAATACAGAGTGCCAGAGTAGCAGGGTGTACGGATCAGCAAGGAGGTTGCCAAACATCGCGCCGATCGTTTCGGTATCGCTGCCGACGAATAAGCCACCTGCGGAGTTACCCACATAAGACAGCGCCCAGCCACCGATGACGGAGTAGAAGGACAGGATCAGGAAAGAAGCAAGCATTCCCATACCACCAATCCAGATCCAGCGTTTGGACAAACCATCACGCTGAGCAAGTTGACGCATACTGTTGATCGGGCTGGAACCGCCCCGGCGGCCGATCATTACTTCGGCAATCATGATCGGGATACCGATCAGCGCGATACACAGCAGATACACCAGTACAAAAGCCCCGCCACCGTTTTCACCGGTGATATAGGGAAACTTCCAGATATTGCCCAGGCCGACGGCAGAGCCACTGGCCGCCAGGATAAAGGCCATACGGGAAGACCACAGCGGATGATCTTTCTTGGTGTTATCGCCAGCAGCAGATCCAGCGATAGGATTCTGTGTTAGTTCAGTCATTTTTGAGTCTCCAGATTTTATTTTTATGCTTAGAGAGAATGAGAATGTAAGGCCCGCCAGCACCAGACTGACGGGCAACCCGCAAAAAGGTTTTTGTTGCTTAAAAAACGCTATTTCATGAAACGTTCTTCCGCCAGTTCGTTGGCAATTTCACCGGTGGGGCGATCCTGCACATCGGCGCGTCCGAAGATTTCGGTGAGAGTGTCGGCAATGGTTTCGACGTGCGCGCGGACTTTGGTGTGCTCATGGCCGACTCGCTCGTAGAAAACATCGATGATGCCGCCAGCATTCAATACGTAGTCCGGGGCATAGAGGATGCCGCGCTCGCGTAACATCAGGTCATGGCGTTGCGAGGCCAGCTGGTTGTTCGATGCACCCGCCACGACTTTAGCTTTGATCAGAGGAATGCTGTCGTCATTCAATACGGCGCCAAGGGCGCAGGGGGCGATAACATCCACATCCAGAGACAGAATTTCGTTCTGCGACACAGCGGTAGCGCCCAGTTCTGTCACTGCCCGTTGTACCTGTTCCTCGTGGATATCGGTCACGAACAGTTCAGCCCCGGCGGCATGCAGGTGCTCGGCGAGACGGTAGCCAACATTGCCGACCCCCTGGATAGCGACTTTCAGGCCGCTCAGGTCTTTGCGGTCTAACTTATATTGAACCGCTGTTTTTAAACCGATAAAGGTGCCGTAGGCGGTAGCCGGTGATGGATCGCCGTTACAGGGCAGGCCATCGATACCGGTGCGCTCGGTGACACCGGCAACATTGTCGGTAAAGCGGTTCATAACCTGCAGATCCGGCACGCTGGTTCCGGAATCTTCAGCAGCGATATACTGATTTCCGGTGCGCTCCAGGAAACGTCCCATGGCGGCCAGTAGATCCTCGCTTTTATGTTTGCGTGGATCGCCGATAATCACCGACTTGCCGCCGCCCAGATCGAGGTTGGCCAGGGCAGACTTGTAGGTCATGCCTTTCGACAGACGCAGGACATCGCGCAACGCTTCCTCATCGCTGGCGTAGTTCCACATCCGACAGCCGCCCAGTGCCGGGCCGCGGTTGGTGTTGTGAATGGCGATAATAGCTTTCAGGCCGGTTTCTTCATCACAGAAGAAGGACAGTTGTTCATGGTTATCAAATTCCGGATGGCTAAATACGGACATAATCAGGTATTCCTTAAATCGTTATTCTTGTTGTAAGGCTCGGGCTAAAACGTCTCGCGACTGTTTATAAAGCCTGAGCTTGTTGCTGGCTGTCGCTGGTCTGACTAACCCGGGCGAGAAGCTCCTGACGCTGCTGTTGTGCTTTGTCGTAGGCGGCCTCTTTCACCGGTCCATAGCCACGGATGGCAGCAGGCAGGCGTGCCAGCTCACAGGCATCCTGATGGCTATGGTTATTAAGGGAGGACAGTAGTTGTTGGATGTCACTCTCATATTCACTGATCAGACGGCGTTCCAGACGGCGATCGGCACCGTAGCTGAACAGGTCCAGTGGTGTGCCGCGCAGGCTGCGTAGCTTTGCCAGCAGGCGGAACAGCGGCAGTACCTTTTCGCTGAATACGCGTTTGCGTGGTCGGCCAGTGGCCGGGTTAAGGCGGCTGATCAGCGGTGGTGCGAGATTGAATTCAAGCTCCAGGTCACCCTCAAACTGGGCTTCCAGTTGCTTGCGGAACTGCGCCGAGGTGAGTTGGCGGGCCACTTCATACTCATCTTTATACGCCAGCACTTTGCTGTAGTTTTCTGCGACGGCGAGGGTCAGGCCGGAGCTGTTCGTCTGGGCATTCTCAGCCTGTTGAACCTTGTCTACCAGCGCCTTGTAGCGGCGTGCCAGCGCATCGTTCTGGTAATCACGCAAGTGAGTCATTTCACGCTCGATGATTTCATTCAGACTGGGCATCAACTTGACGGCTTGTACCTGCGGGTCAGGATTGGCAATCGCCTGTACCTGCGCCAGATCGAATGCTGCGCGGCGGCCCCACAGGAACGCCTGCTTATTGGCCTTGATGGCAACGCCGTTGAGTTCAATCGCTTTCTCAATGGCTTGGCTGTGCAATGGAATCAGACCTTTCTGCCAGGCGAAACCGATGCAGAACAGATTGACTGCCATACCGTTGCCGAGCAGGGCGGTGGCCAGCTGAGTGGCATCCAGGCAGTGGCTGCCATTGGCGATGGCGGTATCGCGGATCACCTGTTGCATCGCTTCAGTGGGCACCTGGATATCCGGGTCTCGGGTGAATGCAGCGGGCATGGTCTCGTGATTGTTCACCACGACGTGACTACGCTGGCGATCCAGCTTGCCAAGCGCTTCTTCGCTGGCACCAACCATCAGGTCGAAACCGATCATCAGGTCGGTTTCACCGGCAGGAATACGCACTGTGTGGATCTGTTCCTGCGTGTCGGCGATACGGATATGGCTCATAACGGCGCCAAATTTTTGTGCCAGACCTATTTGATCCAGCACGCCGGCACCTTTCCCTTCGATATGTGCGGCCATGCCCAGTAGAGCACTAACCGTCACGACACCGGTGCCGCCAACGCCGGTCAGCATAATGTTGTAGGGTGTGCTGCAGCTCGGCAGTGTCGGCTCTGGCAATTCGGTAAACGCCAGGTTGCTACCCACGGCTTCGGGCTTGCGAAGCGTACCACCCTTAACGGTCACAAAGCTGGGGCAGAAACCGCGCACGCAGCTGAAATCCTTGTTGCAGGAGGATTGATCAATGCTGCGCTTACGGCCGCGATCGGTCTCCTTGGGCAACAGGGACAGACAGTTAGACTGTATGCCGCAATCGCCACAACCCTCACAGATCTCCGAATTAATAACGACACGCTTATCCGGATCGGTCATCTCGTTGCGCTTACGACGACGGCGTTTTTCAGCGGCGCAGGTCTGGTCGTAGATTATCACTGTGCAACCGGTTAATTCCCGTAACTCCATCTGTACCGAATGCAGATCGTCGCGATGGTGGAAGGTAACGCCGTCGGCAAATTCAGCCCGGCTCGGGTACTTGTTTGGCTCGTCACTGACCAGTGCAATGCGGCGGATACCTTCACCGTACAGCTGATGAGTTATCTGCTGCACCGTCAGGGTGCCATCGATCGGCTGACCACCGGTCATCGCTACAGCATCGTTGTACAGCACCTTGTAGGTGATGTTGACGCCGGATGCGACGGTCGCACGGATGGCCAGCAGGCCCGAATGGAAGTAGGTACCATCGCCCAGATTCTGGAAGACATGGTTGTTTTCAGTGAACGGCGCCTGGCCGATCCAGGTGGTTCCTTCACCACCCATCTGGGTGAAGGTGTCGGTGCCACGGTCCATCCAGGTGGCCATGTAATGACAGCCAATACCGCCCAGGGCGCGACTGCCTTCTGGCAGCGTAGTGGAGGTGTTGTGTGGACAGCCGGAACAGAAGTGTGGAGTACGTTCCAGCAAGGCGCGAGGCTGGGCCAGTTCGGCTTCTTTCCCGGTCAGGAAATCCAGCCGGCTGCTGATCTGCTCGCTGGTGTAAAACGGTGCAATGCGCGCGGCAATCGCCCGGGCGATCATCGCCGGGGTAAGTTCGCCCAGTGACGTCAGAAGTTCGTTGTTCTGGTCATCTCGCTTGCCGACGATGCGCGGACGGGCAGACTGATCCTGCCAGCTGTAGAGCTGCTCTTTCAGCTGATCTTCGATCAGGCTACGTTTCTCTTCGATCACCAGGACTTCGTCCAGACCCTGAGCAAACTCGTGAATACCTTCGGGCTCAAGTGGCCATGGCATTGCTACCTTGTAGAGGCGGATACCGAGAGAAGCGGCTTGCTGGTGGCTGATGCCCAGATCTTCCAGTGCCTGCAGAACATCCAGGTAAGACTTGCCGGTGGTGACAATGCCGAAGCGCGGTGTGGCGGTGTCAATGATGGTGCGGTCAAGACGGTTGGTGCGACAGAAGGCTTGCGCAGCATGTATCTTATAGCGGTGCAGGCGTTCTTCCTGCTGTAGCGGCTTATCCGGCCAGCGGGCATTCAACCCGTCGGAAGGTAGCTCAAAATCGGTGGGTGTATTGATCTCAAGGCGGGCCTGATCCAGATTGGCGGAGATTGCAGAATCCATCACTTCAGCCAGTGCTTTCATGCCGACCCAGCAGCCGCTGTAGCGGGACATCGCCCAGCCATAAAGGCCGTAATCGAGCATTTCCTGAATACCGGATGGGTACAGTACCGGTATCATCGCGTCCATAAACGCGTAGTCACTCTGATGTGGCAGAGTGGATGATTTGCTGGCGTGGTCATCACCGGCAACGGCCAGTACGCCGCCCAGTGGTGAGGTACCAAAGGCATTAGCGTGCTTCAGCACATCCCCGGTGCGATCGACACCCGGTCCTTTGCCATACCAGAGGCCAAATACGCCATCGTAGCGTGCGCCTTCGAACACGTTGACCTGTTGCGAACCCCATACGGAAGTGGCGCCCAGATCTTCATTAACGCCGGGCTGAAAGGTAATGTTGTGCTGTTTCAGGTAGTCACGGATCTGCCACAGGGTCTTGTCAAAATTCCCCAGTGGTGAACCGCGGTAACCGGAGATGAAACCGGCAGTATTGAGTCCGGCGGTACGGTCACGCTCGGCTTGTAACATGGGTAGACGTGCCAGTGCCTGGCTACCGGTCAGATAGACGCGACCGGACTGCTTTTCCCACTTGTCCTGCAGAGTAATAGTTTGCTGCATGCTGAGATCTCCTGGTGCTGAACAGGTACAGTCGAGCTGTCTGTATCAGAACGAATCAGAAAGAAAAAAGAGAAAGAAGGTGTAACGCCGGCGGGCTATGCTCGCACAGACAGGCTTAAGCGCATTGGCGGCGGAGAATCACTCGCCAGGGGCAAAACAACAGATACTGCGGATGCATTAAGAGCGTGCACAGGGGCACTGAGATGAGAGAGACGCATTGTCATTACAAAATACCTTTAACCTTGCTGGATCACAGCAATGGCTGAATATTGTTTTTATTGTACCGGCGGGTAGCCGGGGAAATACTACTGCACACCTGTTGGGTTTTGGGGTGTACTGGCGAGAAATACTATCGGTGGTATTTTTTTTAGTCAACAGGTTTTTAAGAGAGTAAAGCGGGTTCTTGCGATGAATTATCCTGCCTTTTTTAAAATCTACGATAAAGTTATCTGCGGGTGTTTTATAGGTATTTACCCTTATCTTCATGAAAGTAAAAGAGAAACCTCTAATTGTTGTTACGAGAAAATCGCCTGTTCAGGATTTGAAAATTAGTAAGATAAATTTTTTATTAAAAAAATGGGCTTTGGGTGGATAGATTATGTGCGTTCTTTGGGTCAATAACAGTAGAGCGCTTAAGAAAGGGTTGTTGATTCAATGGGTTAGTGGAGGAAGTACAGGTAGGAAAAAGGAATTCTGACTAATTGAAAATTTTGATAAATAGAGGCAGAGTGTCGGTATTAGTTTTAAATTTAAAGGATGTAAATGGCTAATAACTGGTCTGAGTCTGAAGTTGAGGCGGTCGTTCAAGATTATTTCAATATGCTTCGCTTGGAGTTAAGAGGCGAGAAGTATAACAAAACAGGGCATCGTCGCGCTCTTATCGAACAACTCAATAATCGTACTCACGGTTCAATTGAAATGAAGCATCAAAACATTAGTGCAGTACTAATGTCAGAAGATATCCAGGGTATTATCGGCTATAAACCCCTTGGGAATTATCAAGGAGCCTTGTTCAATGAAGTCTTTGGTTATTTAGCTCGAAATCGAGATCTTTATGCTTTGTTCAAAAAGGATGCTGAAGCGTTACCTATTATCCCATCTATTCAGGACTTCTTGGCAGCCTATGAAGATGCTCCTGAGCCTGTAGATACTAGTGGAAGCTCGATAGCTGAACCCCGTGCTATTTATGTACCTGAGAAGGTTAACTTCTTGGAAATTGAAGCGAACAATATTGAGTTGGGTGATGCAGGTGAGCAGTTTGTTATTAATTTCGAAAAGGCTCGCCTTATTCGGGCAGGCAAAGAGTCTCTGGCTGAACGGATAGAGCAGATTTCTGTTACTCAGGGGCCTGCTGCAGGATTTGATATTCTTTCTTTTGAAGAAAATGGTACAGATCGATATATTGAGGCGAAAACCACCAAGAACGGCAAGAATACGCCATTCTATGTCACCCCAAACGAACTGCGTTTTTCACAAGCAAATGCTAAACGTTACCACTTGTATCGAGTCTTTAAATATCGAACAGATCCGAAGGTATTCTCGTTACAGGGTAATTTAGAAGAACTCTGTGATTTGAGGCCGTCGGAGTATATGGGAAGGGTAGGGTGAGAAGAAATCGCTCCTTATGTATTGATAAGAAAAGGAATTTTAATCATGCAAAAGCCTCTGCATTATCTTTTAATCCTAATGATTATAATTTTTGGTGTAGCTTCGGGTAACTTACTTTCAAATTATATTTCAGCACAGTATGTTGCTTATCAAGCATCCATGGTGTCCAAAGAGCTCCGTGAACAAATTAATGTTGTGCAAGCGAAGCAAGTCAGAGCTCAGAGGTCGGAGCAAGCTGCTACTGAAGAGCAGCGAAAGCAAACAACTAAAGGAAAAAGATTACGAAGGTCATGTGATGACTGGAAAAAAGCTCACATCCAATTTGACTCCAACAGCACAAAACTTGAAATGCAGAAGTCTTGTGATGCTTATGTTCAGTATGTCACTAAAGGATATTAAGCTTTTAAAAGTTAGAAATTTCCGAGTTTGAGTATTGCTACTTCTGCGTCGCCAGATAACGCTTGTTCGTACCTTTCTTAGCTCAGTTTTAATCTCTCATGCAATGGCTGCTTTGAAGTAGCTGCAAGGCGGTTTCTTTTGCTTTAATTGCAGCAAGGCGGTCACCTTGTACATGGGCCAGGGTAATAGCGCCTTCTTTGAGTAAACATAATGCATTTGTGAAAGCGTCCGCCGCAACAGGCTCGAGATCTAGCGTTTCTACCTGAGCTCTGATTAGTTGAGCAACGCGCTCTTTATGGTGGCTACATAGTTGATGAAGAGGATTGTTAGGTTCACTGAATTCGGCGCTAACATTGATAAAGAAACAGCCATGAAAGGGTTGTAGCTCATCAACCCGGTTATTGAACCAGTCATCAAGTGCATCAAATAAAGTCAGGACGCTGTCCGGACCGGGCTTAGCCTGATCTAATTGGCCTTTTAGCCAGTCATGAAAGCGCTGGTCGCGGTACTCAAGAACGGCTGACACTAGTGCCTCTTTGCCAGAAAAGTGATGATATAAGGTTTTTTTAGCAACGCCTGATTCAGATAATATCTCATTGATCCCAACCGCATGCACTCCCTTCAGATAAAAGAGCTTAAAGGCTGTTTTGATCAATTGAAGTCGTTTGTCTGACATGCGTTTCACCGAATTCTAAAACATCAATATTGACAGGAGTAGACCGGTCTGTCTACTATGAGTCTGGTGGTAGACAGATTGGTCTACTTTGTATGTTGTCCGGTAAGTTTTTGGAGAGTTACATGGCTGATCTGTTGGTGAAAATGAGAGGGGATGCCACTTCTTTACCTGCGAAACATCCAGTCAGGAATATATTGGTTGCCGGGTTGGGTGGTTTTATTGCAATAGCGCTATTGGCCTATTTGGCAGACAGCCTGGAAACGGTACTGATAATGGGTTCTTTTGGTGCTTCCTGTGTACTCGTATTCGGGTTTCCTGATGCGCCTTTTTCACAACCCAGAAATGTGATTCTCGGGCATTTTATTAGCACATTAACAGGGTTAACTTTTGTAATATTATTCGGTCCTGTTTGGTGGTCAGTCGCTTTGGCTGTCGGTGTTGCGATCATGTTGATGATGGCTAGCCGAACAGTACATCCGCCGGCCGGTTCAAACCCGGTCATAGTCTTTCTACTTCAGCCGGGTTGGGATTATCTGTTCTTTCCTACCCTGAGTGGTGCTGTTCTCTTGGTGCTGGTAGCACTGCTATATAACAACCTGAGCCGGTCAGATAATTATCCTAAATACTGGTAGCCGCAGTTGTGAGGAATTTATCAGTTGAGCGAAGAGATAGGATAATAAATAGGGGGCAGAGTCGTAATATTGTTTATCTGTAGGCGCTAGCTGTATAGAACCGAAGACGATTAGAGGGGAGAGCTTCTCTTAGACAGAGTTTTACCTGAACAGGTATGTAGTTAAGAAATAGCTAAGAGCCTGTTTCTCACTAGTAGGTGTCGTAAATCACGACACCCACTGAAGAGCTCTTCCTGGTCCATCAGGGAGTAGATATTAAGCCTGGTTAATATCTACTAACTCACCTAATTCGGAACTTTCCATAGTAGGGTAAGCCTTGCACCAATCAGCCAATTCCTGTCGCTGGCTCTCAGTAGGGGACTCGTAGCGCTGCTGCGAGAGGACGTGGCCCTGAATACCGTCAGGATCAGAGTAGCCAAAGTAGGTCAGACCCTGCTTTTCAAGCTGATCAACAAAGCTGGCAATGAAGGCGTCCAGTTCACTAGTTTCGTTGGTAGACAGCTTTACATGAATCTCAAAGAGATTAACGGCAAATTCACCCAGGTACAGTTTTTTACGTAGGCGGCGGTTGTGCTTTTGACGTGCTTCCATGATGGAAAATCCTATTAGATTGCGTTTGTGTGGTAGCGGGTGAGGCTTACGACAAAAGCTAGTTTGGCTAGCTGCTTATCTGACCAACATAATTAACAAAAAAGGCCACCCTGAGGGCGGCCTTTTCCGTGGTGTTTGGTGGAGATGGCGGGGGTCGAACCCGCGTCCGCCAATCCTCTGCCTCTAGATCTACATGTTTAGACACTTCTACTGAGTTAACCCGCAACGGCCCGAAGGTCAGGGCGTATAGGGCGAGCCTCTTTAAGTTTTAACCGTTCCGCTTGAGACAAAGCTTCCGGGCGATTCTATCTCGAATGACACTGCAAAATCCTCTAGTTATAGACACCTGAAGGAGCAGCGCAAGCAGACTATGCTGCTAGAGCGTAGTTATCGTCGTTTGCAACTATAACTGTGTAGTAATTGATTTACGTGATTCACTACACTCACGACATGCACCAAAGGGTTCGTAATCAGCGTCGAAGCCAAGTCATCCCCATAGTGTTTCTGACAGCAGAGGAACAGGTTCGTTCTCTGAATCAGGCGGCCATTATAGCCGTTATGACAAAACTTACATCAACAATTACGCCGATATAAAAAGAAAGTGTAAAAAGAGGCTTACTTTGCCGCCATTATGCGTTGCTTCTGGCGGTTCCAGTCGCGATCTTTTTCTGTATCCCGCTTATCGTGCTGCTTTTTACCTTTAGCCAGTGCAATTTCACACTTAACTTTGTCGTTCTTCCAATACAGGGACAAAGCAACACAGGTGAAGCCTTGCGCTTGTGTGGCACCGATCAGGCGATCGATCTCACGACGGTTGAGCAGCAGTTTTCGTTGCCGGGTAGGATCGGCAACAACGTGAGTACAGGCTGTTTTCAGTGGCGTAAAATGGGCACCAACGAGCCAGGCTTCGCTGTTATGTATAATCACATAGGATTCTACAAGCTGAGCGCGGCCATCGCGGAGACTTTTTACTTCCCATCCTGCCAGAGCCATTCCAGCCTCAAACTTGGTATCGATATGATACTCATGCCGGGCTTTTTTGTTCTGACAGATGGTGTTGCTACTGATTTTTGGTTTCTTCTTTGCCATGGGGCGCGATTATATAGAGCACTGCAATGCAATGAAAGCGAATTGAATCGCTGGAAGCGTATGAACGCAATAAGTGGAGTGATAAAACTAATGTCGGTTTTTTATCACTGGTCTGGCCAGTATCATTGAATTAGGTGGCTATAATATGGACAATGCGCCTGGTTTACTATTTGAAATATCCGTCTACTTTAAGAGATTTACATGAAAGACCGTCAGAATATTCATGGTTCATGGGCTAACCGCTGGATCTTTATCATGGCTGCAACAGGATCAGCAGTCGGCTTGGGTAACATCTGGAAGTTTCCATATATCGCGGGTGAAAATGGCGGCGGTGCTTTTGTACTGGTCTACCTGTTGTTTATTCTGGGTGTTGGTGTGCCCATTATGATGGCCGAGGTGCTGGTGGGGCGCCGGGGACGTCAAAGCCCTATCAATTCGATGCGCGAGGTTGCGATTGAGTCAGATCATTCGCCTAAATGGGCGCTGGTGGGGTGGATGGGTGCTCTGGCCGGATTTTTGATTTTCTCATTCTACTCGGTAGTTGCCGGGTGGGTGCTGGCGTACGTTGCGGCGATGGCCAACGGCGACTTTCTTGATGTGGGCAGCGAGCAGGCGGGTAAGGTCTTTAGTGATCTGCTGGCCGATCCGCAGACTCTGTTGATCTGGCACTCAGTATTTGTAGTGCTTGTGATGGTGGTGTTACTGGGCGGTGTGAATAAGGGCCTTGAGCGGGCCACTAAACTGATGATGCCTGCTCTGTTTGTCTTGTTGCTGGTATTACTGGGTTATTCGATGACGTCTGGGTCTTTTGGTGAGGGCCTGGATTTTCTTTTCCATTTTGACCCTTCTGAACTGTCCTGGGATGCCGTGCTGGTTGCGCTGGGGCACTCCTTCTTTACCTTGTCACTGGGTATGGGCTCAATCATGGCTTATGGCTCCTATATGCCTAAGAACGCTTCGATAGGGGGGACGGTGCTGACCATTGCTGCGCTGGATACCGCTATTGCGCTAATCGCGGGAATGGCGATCTTTCCAATCGTATTCGCTAACTCACTGGACCCGGGTGCAGGCCCGGGTTTGATGTTTATTACTCTGCCGGTGGCCTTCGGGCAGATGCCGGGTGGCCAGGTCTTTGGCTTCCTGTTCTTCGTGCTGGTAGCGCTGGCAGCCTGGACCTCTGCGATCTCGCTGATGGAGCCTGGTGTTGCCTGGATGGTAGAGAAGTTTGGCCTTAAGCGTGGCCCGGTTTGTATTCTGCTGGGGCTGGTTGTCTGGCTGTTGGGTATCGCGGCGCTGAGCTCGTTCAATTTCGGTAGCGATATCTCCTTGTTTGGTATGAATATTTTCGACTTCCTCGATTTTATAACCGCGAATGTCTTCCTGCCGTTGGGCGGCTTGTTTGTGGCCTGCTTTGCCGGTTGGGCGCTGAAGCAAAAAGTAACCCGTGAAGAACTGGCAATGGCTAATCCGGGCTATTATCTGGCCTGGTCGGTTGCGATCCGTTATATTGCACCTGTCGCGGTTGCCGCGATCTTTATTTTGAACCTGATCGAAAAACTGGGCTGATTGAATGACACAGGTAGACCGGAGTGCATTGGTGCTTCACACAGCAGAGCAGATGTTTGATCTGGTAAATGATGTGGAAAGCTATCCGCAGTTTCTGCCCTGGTGTTCCGGTACTACCCTGATTGAGTCTACAGATACGACGATGCAGGCGAGTCTGATGGTGGCTAAGGCGGGTCTTAAATACAGCTTTACCACCCGCAATGAGCACGAACGTCCGGGGAAGATCCGGATAGAACTGGTCGAAGGCCCGTTTTCCAGTCTTTCCGGTGTTTGGTTATTTCAACCGCTGAGCGATGAGGCTTGTAAGGTGAGTCTCAGCCTGCAGTTTGATTTTTCCGGTAAACTGGCTAGCCTGGCGATGGGTAAAGTCTTCAATCAGATGGCGGTGACCATGGTTGATGCCTTCGTGAGTCGTGCTGATCAGGTTTATGGTTAAGTGTTTAGGATTAATAGATTAAGGTCGGGGGTACAGAGATGATTAAGGTTGAAGTAGCATTTGCGCTACCCCATGAGCAGAAAATTATATCACTGCAGGTAGCGGAAGATTGTTCTGCTTATGAAGCGGTGATTCAGTCCCGTATTGTTGAGATCTATCCTCAGATTGATCCGGAGAATGATTCAATGGGCATTTTTGGTAAGGGAATTCCTGATCCGAAAAGCTATATTCTTAAACCGGATCAGCGAGTGGAGATTTACCGTCCATTAATTGCTGATCCGAAAGAGGTGCGGGCTCGCCGGGCTGCGAAGGCGAAAGCTGAGCGGGAAGCGGAAGAGGCTAAATAGTCTCCGATTTCAGACCTAAAAAAACCGGACGATGTCGGTTTTTTTATAAGACTGTCGATGTTGAAAGCAGATATGATTTTCTGTAGCTTACTGCTGCTGTCCACCTGGACGGAAGTCGCCGGCCAGACCCGATAGCCTGCCCGCGTCGTCAAAAAGCACGGTTAGCTGTTGCTGAGTTACAGTACCGGTTTCACCGTACTGGTTGCGATAGACATAGTCCCAGCGGTTACTGCTGAAGGTGTCTGTAATCAACGGTGTACCCAGTACATAGCGTACCTGGTTTTGTGTCATCCCTGGGCGGAGGGTGTCGACCATTTCCTGAGTAACCACGTTACCCTGAGGGATATCGATCTTGTAAACTCCGGGAAATTCGGCACACCCGGAAAGCAAAATAGCAGCAATAACGCTAATAAGAATTTTTTGCATTAGTAAATGACTTCCACTTTCGCGTATAAAATCAGATAATTGGAATCGCAAGTCTAACATTCGTTGCGATAAACATCATAGAGAAAGATTATGGCACATGAAAATCAAGAATTAAGAAACGCCGGCCTGAAGGTAACCCTGCCTCGGGTAAAAATTTATCAGATTCTTGAAAAAGCAGGTGAAGGCGATCATTTCAGTGCTGAAGATATTTACAAGCTTTTGTTGGAACACAACGAAGATGTAGGTCTGGCGACGGTTTACCGGGTGCTGACTCAGTTTGAAGCGGCGGGTTTGGTTTCACGACATCATTTTGAGGGTGGTCATTCTGTCTTTGAACTGACGCAGGATGAACAGCACGATCATATTGTCTGTGTGAAATGCGGTAAGGTTCGGGAATTTAGCGACCCTGCATTAAAAGACCGTCAGGATCAGATTGCTCAGGAGCTGGGTTTTAAAATTACCGACCGGACGCTCTATCTGTATGGCGAATGTGCAGAAGGGTGCAGCCCTAAAGCCTAAGGCTGGCGATGGCAGCATAAAAAAAACCGGCAATGGCCGGTTTTTTTGTGTCTGAACGTTAATCAGCTTCTGGCGTCTGCTAGTCCCAGCATTTCACGCGCATGATCCAGTGAGGTTTCAGTCACATCAATTCCGCCCAGCATACGCGCTACTTCCCCAACCCGCTGATCGATCTTGAGTCGGTCGATTCGGGTGATCGTTTTGTCTTTCACCGTTTGCTTGCTGACGAACAGGTGCTGATGGCCCTGCGAGGCCACCTGCGGTTGGTGAGTGACCACTAAAATCTGATTGTTCTCACCTAATTGACGCAGTAATTTACCGACCACTTCCGCGATAGCGCCACCGATGCCCACATCGACCTCATCAAAGATGAGTGTCGGTGTGCTGGACGTTTGTGCGGTGATAACCTGAATAGCCAGAGATACCCTTGATAGCTCGCCCCCTGATGCAACCTTGTTCAGGGGTCTGGGAGGTTGTCCTGCGTTAGTCGAAATAAGGAATTCAACTTCCTCAAGACCGTGAGCGCTGAGATGATCTTTAGTGTAAGGGGTGAGGCCTACAGTCAGTTTCGCCGCTTCCATACCTAAACTGTGAAGCTGTTTGTCTACATCGCTAGAGAGGGCTTTGGCGGCTTTGATGCGAACCTTGCTGAGTTTTTCTGCGCTGTTCAGGAATGTTTTGCGTGCCTCTTGGGTTTCCTGATGCAGTTGCTCCAGAGCCTGATCTGAAAGATTCAGATTTTCCAGCTCGGAGTGAATGTCCTGGTGGAATCTGGATAACTGCTCAGCGGGAATTCGGTGTTTACGCGCCAGATCGAAAATAGCGCTCAGTCGACTTTCGACGATCGCTTGTCGTTCCGGGTTCAGCTCAACCCGTTCGAGATAGTGGCTAATCTCCTGTGCCGCTTCTTCGATCTGAATATGGGCGCTGTTGAGCATCTCGACTGTTTGGGTAATCGAAGGTGAGGTGCCTTTAATGTTCTCTAACAGGTGCTGGCATTGGTTGATTAAGCTCAGACAGTTGGTGGTCTCATCTTCGCTGGTTAGTTGCAGTATTTGCTGGCCTGACTGGATAATCTCACCGGCATTGGCCAGTGTGCTTTGTTCTTCAACTAATGCTTCGAATTCGCCTTCGGTTAGCTCAAGTTGCTCAAGTTCTTCCGCCTGATAACTTAACAGTTGTAGCCGCGCGGTTTGTTCTTCGCTTTGAGCGGAGAGTTGTTGCAGGCGTTTGTTAAGGGTGTTCCAGTTACGAAACAGCTGGCGGGTCTGTTTGGCCAGCTCTGCTTTGCCGGAATAAGCATCTAACAGATAGCGGTGATGATCTTTTTTCAGTAGTCGCTGGTGTTCATGCTGCCCGTGAATCTCAATCAGGTACTCGCCCAGTTCTTTCACTTTAGTGATGGGACAGGGGCTGCCGTTAATATAGCTGCGCGAGCGACCTTCGCTGGTAATGACTCTGCGAAGGATACATTCGTCATCATCCATATCCTGGAGCTGTAGCCATTTCCTGGCGCTGGGGATGTTAGTGATGTCGAAACTGGCGATGATTTCTGCACGCTCTGCGCCTTTGCGCACTGAGCCCATGTCTGCCCGGTCGCCCAGAGTGAGCCCCAGAGCATCCAGCATAATTGACTTGCCCGCACCGGTTTCGCCACTGACAACGGTCATACCGGCGTCCAGTTCCAGATCCAGTTCCTCGACAATGGCGTAATTGCGAATATTGAGTTGAGTCAGCATAGGGTTTTATCTGTGTTTTTATACAGTGTTTTATTTATATGCCAATAATTATGGATGCGCAATGATTAACTACTCAGTCTGGTTAAAAAAAACTCAGAAAAACCACTTGAATCCAGTTGTCTTAGCCCCATATACAAGCTCAATAGAAATTTTAAATATCAGATGGTTGGAGAGAGTGATGTCAGGCGAAGATAAATCTCAGGTTGACGAGATGCAGCCAGAAACAGTAACTGATGCGGTCGACAGCGCTGCGGCAGCTGATGAGACTGTTGAAACAGCTGCTGAACAAGCCTCTGAAGCGGATGTGGATGCTTTACAGCTGGCGTTAGCGCAAGCGCAGGATCAAACGGCTGCACTGATGGATCAGGAGCTGCGTACCCGTGCTGAGATGCAAAACATACGCCGCCGGGCTGAGCAGGATGTTGAAAAAGCGCATAAGTTTGCGTTGGAAAAGTTTACCAATGAGCTGCTGCCAGTGGTTGATAGCCTGGAGCGGGCGATTGAGGCCAGCGTCAGTGATGATGAAGCGGTAAAGGTATTGCGTGAAGGCGTAGAGATGACATTGAACATGTTCGTCTCTGGCCTGGGTAAGTTTAATGTTGAGCAGCATAATCCTGCCGGTGAGGCTTTTAATCCGGAACTGCATCAGGCGATGTCGATGGTGCCAAATCCTGAGGTGCCGGCTAACCATGTGATGGCCGTTATGCAGAAAGGTTATAGCCTGAACAGTCGCTTGATTCGTCCGGCGATGGTGATTGTGTCTAAGGGCGCAGAGTAAATAGTCGCTGACTTAGTTGGTTGCAGGGTCTTGAAACTTAAAAAACCGCACCAATATAGCTAGCAAGTTAGAAAAGAATTTAGCCCGTCATAACGGGCGCCGAATTACGGGAGTGATTGAAATGGGTAGAATTATTGGTATTGACCTGGGTACGACTAACTCATGTGTCTCTGTACTGGATGGCGACAAGCCACGCGTTATTGAAAATGCTGAGGGTGATCGCACCACTCCTTCCATCATCGCTTATGCTGATGACGGTGAGATCCTGGTTGGTCAGCCAGCTAAGCGTCAGGCGGTTACTAACCCGCACAACACTCTGTTTGCGATTAAGCGTCTGATCGGACGTCGTTTTAAAGATGATGTGGTCCAGAAAGATATCAAAATGGTGCCATACAAAATTATCGAAGCCGATAACGGCGATGCCTGGGTTCAGGTAAACGATAAGAAGATGGCGGCGCCACAGATCTCTGCTGAAATTCTGAAGAAGATGAAGAAAACAGCAGAAGACTACCTGGGTGAAGATGTTACTGAGGCTGTTATCACTGTGCCTGCTTACTTTAACGATTCTCAGCGTCAGGCAACAAAAGATGCAGGTCAGATTGCTGGCCTGACTGTTAAACGTATTATCAACGAGCCAACCGCTGCGGCACTGGCTTACGGTATGGATAAGTCTAAAGGCGATAAGACAATCGCTGTATACGACCTGGGTGGTGGTACGTTCGATATCTCTATCATTGAGATTGCAGAAGTTGATGGCGAGCACCAGTTTGAAGTGCTGGCAACAAACGGCGACACATTCCTGGGTGGTGAAGACTTCGATCTACGTTTGATCGAGTATTTAGCGGCTGAATTTAAGAAAGAGTCCGGTATCGATCTGCATAATGATCCATTGGCTCTTCAGCGTTTGAAAGAAGGTGCTGAGAAAGCGAAGGTTGAGCTGTCTTCTACACAGACTACTGACGTAAACCTGCCATACATCACTGCTGATGCGACTGGTCCTAAGCACCTGAACGTTAAGATCAGCCGTGCCAAGCTGGAATCTCTGGTTGAAGATCTGGTTAAGCGTTCTCTGGACCCTTGCCGTATCGCGCTGAAAGATGCTGAGCTGTCTGTTTCTGAAATTGATGAAGTGATTTTGGTAGGCGGTCAGACCCGTATGCCTCTGGTTCAGTCCAGCGTTACTGAGTTCTTCGGTAAAGAAGCACGTAAAGATGTTAACCCGGACGAAGCGGTTGCTGTAGGTGCATCTATTCAGGGTGCGGTACTGGCTGGCGACGTTAAAGACGTATTGCTGCTGGACGTAACGCCTCTGAGCCTGGGTATCGAAACCATGGGTGGCGTTGCGACTCCGGTTATCGATAAGAACACGACTATCCCAACGAAGAAATCTCAGGTGTTCTCGACTGCAGATGATAACCAGACAGCGGTAACTATCCACGTTGTTCAGGGTGAGCGTAAGCAAGCATCAGGTAACAAGTCTCTGGGTCGTTTCGATCTGGCTGATATCCCACCTGCTCCGCGTGGCATGCCTCAGATCGAAGTAACTTTCGATATCGATGCAAACGGTATCCTGCACGTTGGTGCGAAGGATAAAGCGACGGGTAAAGAACAGTCTATTATCATCAAAGCCTCTTCAGGCCTGAGTGATGAAGAAGTTGAACAGATGATTCAGGATGCTGAAGCGAACGCTGAAGCGGATAAGAAGTTTGAAGAGATCAGTCAGGCCCGTAACCAGGGTGACGCGATGATTCATTCGGCGAAGAAGACTCTGGAAGATGCTGGTGATAAGGCAACTGAAGAAGAGAAAACTGCGATCAACGCAGCGGTTGAAGAGCTGGAAGAAGTGCTGAAGGGCGATGATAAAGAAGCGATCGATACTAAGACCGCTGCCCTGACTGAAGCGATCTCTGGTCTGGCTCAGAAGATGTACGCAGAAGCGGCGCAAGCTGAAGGTGCCGAAGGCGCTGAACAAGCTGAAGCAGAGCCTGCAGATGATGCTGTTGATGCGGAATTTGAAGAAGTTAAAGACGACGAAAAGAAGTAAGTCGTTCATCGCTTTTTCAACGTTGTAAACGATAGCGCGGGCCGGTCCCGCGTTGTCGCGTTTTTATTGTCAGCTAATTTTTAGCAACAAAACCAGCTAACCGGATTGCGAAACAGATTATGTCGAAGAAAGATTTTTACGATGTGTTAGGCGTTTCAAGGGACGCGTCTGACCGGGATATCAAAAAGGCTTACCGCCGCATGGCGATGAAGTACCACCCGGACCGTAATCCTGATGATAAAGTGGCGGAAGATGCGTTTAAAGAAGTAAACGAAGCCTACGAAATTCTTTCTGATAACCAGAAAAAAGCGGCTTATGATCAGTATGGTCATGCAGGTGTTGATCAGAACGGTATGGGCGGAGGTCACGGTGGTGCCGGTGGCTTTGGGGACATCTTCGGTGATGTCTTCGGCGATATCTTTGGTCAGCAGGGCCATGGCGGCGGTCGTCGTAGTCATGTGCAGCGCGGTGCGGATCTTCGTTATACGATGGATCTGAGTCTCGAAGAAGCGGTTCGGGGTTGTGAGAAAACGATCACTGTACCGACTCTGGTCGGCTGTGATGTTTGTGATGGTAGTGGTGCTAAGCCTGGTACCAGCGCTAAAACCTGTGGTACTTGTGGTGGTGTGGGCCAGGTTCGTATGCAACAGGGTTTCTTCTCTGTACAGCAAACTTGTCCAACCTGTCATGGTGAAGGTCAGGTTGTCTCTGATCCTTGTGGCAGCTGTCACGGCCAGGGTCGTAAGCAACAAACCAAGAAGTTGTCGGTTAAAATTCCTGCGGGTGTTGATACCGGTGATCGTATTCGTCTCTCTGGTGAAGGAGAAGCGGGCGGCCATGGTGGTCCATCCGGCGATCTTTTTGTTCAGGTGGATGTTCGTGATCACGCGATTTTTGAGCGGGATGGTAAACACCTATACTGTGAAGTACCGATTAGCTTTATCGATGCGGCGTTAGGTGGTGAGCTTGAAGTTCCTACCCTTGAGTCGCGTGTTAAACTGAAGATTCCGGCAGAAACTCAGACGGGTAAGCTTTTCCGCCTGCGTGGTAAAGGTATCAAGCCGGTTCGTGGTGGTGCGGTAGGTGATCTGTTAGTTCGGGTTACTGTTGAGACGCCTGTGAACCTGAGCGGTAAACAGAAAGAGCTGCTGAGAGAGTTCCAGACGGCGATGGATGAACGTCAGAAACATCACGCGCCTAAGAAACATGGTTTCTTCGATAGCGTTAAGAAATTTTTTGAGGATATGACCTGATATCCCAAAGGGCTGCTTAGCAGCCCTTTTGACTTTTAGGAGTCTTGTATGAGTGAATTTCCCACTCACCCAGAAGAGTTATGGCAGCTGATTCAACAGGAAGCTCAGGAAGAGATATCCCGCGAGCCTTTTCTGGCGAGCTTTCTGCATAGTACGATTATCCAGCATAAGAGTCTCTGTGAGGCTGTCAGTTACCTGCTGGCCAACAAGCTGTCTGATGAAGTGATGGCGGCGATTACGCTGCGTGAGCTGATTGAAACGGCGTTGGGCGGTGATCCGGATATTCTTAAATGTATCTGCAAAGATATCAGTGCGGTACGCACCCGTGATCCGGCCGTCGCAACTTTTACCACAGTATTGCTTTATCTGAAGGGCTTTCATGCCTTGCAGGCGTATCGAATTGCTCACTGGATGTGGCAGCAGGGACGTCAGTCGATGGCGCTCTATCTGCAAAGTCGCGTCAGTGAAGTGTTCCAGGTTGATATTCATCCAGCGGCAAAAATTGGCTGTGGAGTGATGTTTGATCATGCAACCGGCATCGTTGTTGGTGAAACCTGTGTGATCGAAAATGATGTTTCTATCCTTCAGTCGGTCACGTTAGGTGGCACGGGTAAGGAGTGTGGTGATCGCCATCCGAAGATTCGTGAAGGCGTGATGATCGCAGCAGGCGCTAAAATATTCGGAAATATCGAAGTGGGTGCCGGTGCGAAAATCGGAGGTGGCTCTGTGGTGTTGGAAGATGTTCCGCCCCATACCACCGTGGTAGGCGTGCCAGCTAAAATTGTTGGTCGTCCGGAATGCGAAATGCCTGCATTCGATATGGACCAGAGCGTTAGTTTAAAGACAAAATAAGATTCAGGCACAGAGCAGACTTTAGCGGTTCTGGAGCAGATAGGAATAGAGAATGATCAGAATAGCAGTAACCGGCGCCGCCGGGCGTATGGGTAAAACTAACATTGAAGCAATTCAGGCAGCCGAAGGCGTTCAGTTGGGTGCGGCTATTGTCGAAGCTACCAGTAGCCTGATCGGTGCTGATGCCGGTGAGGTAGCAGGCGTTGGTAAACAGGGAGTGGCTATTGTTGGCTCTCTGGCGGAGGTGATGGATGACTTCGATGTACTGATCGATTTCACGGCGCCCAAAGCGACGTTGAGCAATCTGGCGTTGTGTGCTGAGCATGGCAAAGCGATGGTGATTGGTACGACCGGTCTGAGCGAGGCTGAGCGCGCTGAACTCACCAGCTTTGGTGAGAAGATGCCGGTGGTTTTTGCTTCAAATATGAGTGTTGGTGTAAACCTCTGCTTCAAATTACTGGCAGAAGCTGCACAGGCGCTGGGTGATGACTACGATGTTGAGATTATTGAGACTCATCATCACCATAAAGTCGATTCACCATCGGGTACTGCGCTGAGTATGGGTGAAGCGGTTGCGGGTGCGTTGGGTCGTGATCTGCGTCAGTGTGCTGTGTATGGCCGTGAAGGTCAGATCGGCGCCCGTACTAAGGAAGAGATCGGTTTTGTTACCGTACGTGCCGGTGATGTTGTCGGTGATCATACGGTATTGTTTGCCACTGAAGGTGAGCGTATTGAAATCACCCATAAGGCCAGTTCCCGAATGACTTTCGCCAAAGGCGCAGTGCGGGCTGCAGGCTGGTTAGCGGGTAAAGAGAAAGGTTTGTATGATATGCAGGATGTATTAGATCTGCGTGATTAACTCAGGCCACGGCAGACTCTTTTGAAACCGCCGCTGGCGGTTTTTTTATGTCTGTTTACAGGCTCGATTGAAAAATATCCCATAATGGGACTATGTTCGACTCCCATTTAATGGTTTTTCATCTATATTCAATGGGATAACAGTGAATGGCTTATGGAGTATACGGAATGTCTGCCAAAAAATTTCAGACCCTGACAGAGATGGGTTTTGATGACCCATATGAAATTGAGAAATTTACGACCCGCACAGAAAACGATGTTGATGTGTTGAAAGTCTATCTGCACCGCCATCAGGGCGAGTGGATGGCCAAGAGCAAGAAGTTCAAGTTTAAGCGCAAGCACACCAATGTATCAGTGGAAGGTGGTTTAGTACCTTATCGAGCCAGTACTGAGCCTTCGCCATATTACTTGCGAGCGCTAGCTGAGCTGGAGAAGCTGGTTTGTGAAGAGAAGCTAGTGAAAGACAAGAAAGAACATTTGCTGGATGAACTGGAGCATCTTGAGAAGGTTGTGACGCGAAAGGTGGAAGATCTGCGTCGGCAGATTGAAGAGCTGTAAGCAGAATCAGGGTTTGAGATAAACGGTCGGTGAGCAATCATCGGCCGTTTTTTTGTTGGAGAATGAGATGTATAAGTTGGCATTTTTTGTTCCTGAAGCCAATCTGGAGTTCGTTAAGCAAGCGGTCTTTGCAGCGGGTGCCGGGAGAATAGGCGACTACGATTGCTGTTGCTGGCAGGTTAAAGGGACCGGTCAGTTTCGGCCATTAGTGGGCAGTAATCCCCATATTGGCCAGCGAGAAAAGTTAGAGAAGGTAGAAGAGTGGAGGGTTGAGATGGTTTGTGAAGATGCTCTCATACAGTCAGCAATTGTTGCTTTAAAACAGGCTCATCCCTACGAAGAGGTTGCGTATGACGTCTGGCTGTTGGCTGATATTTGAGCGTGTTTATAACGATTTGTGGTTATGAACATTTTCTGTGTGTAACCCTGTAGATTAAATCTGGGTAACCTTTGTGTTTGTTTGTTAACTAGTTGATTTTTATTATTAAAATTGTAGAGTGTTAATTCTGATCAGCTTGTTAGTGGGCTGATTTTTTTTCGTTGAAACGAGTCACAAAATCTGTGGATAGGGCTGTGGATTAAGTTTGGGTATCACTGGGGTAAGAAGAGAGAAGCCCGTGGTGACTGGGCTTCGGGTAGGCGGCTGCTGTTGCTGCAATATTGCTCAGTAATTGATGCCTGCCATAAAGCCAGTAATACCAGTAAGAACAATTTGTGATGCCATTGCGGCAAGAATCAGTCCCGTAATTTTACTGAGAATATTTAATCCTGTGTTTCCAAGCAGGCGTTCCAGTCGTGTGGCGGCATGCAGCAGAATCAGTAAGCATAAAAGTGCCAGGAACATTCCCCCCAGACCGAATACCATATCAATGCCATTAAGTTCAGAACCGTAAACAAGAATTGCACCGATGGTTGCGGGGCCAATGATAGTTGGGATAGCCAGGGGCACGACCGACGCGTCTTCCCGTGCGCCTTCAGGTACCTGAGCATTACTGCGAACCCCTTCTTTAACCAGACTGATGGCGGAGAGGAAAAGCAGTATGCCCGCGCCGATACGGAATGAATCAATGGTGATGCCGAGTAGTTCGAATAACGGTGTGCCAAAGAAAAATAGAATCAGGGCTGCACAGGCGGCAGCAAGCACCGCTTTGTTCGCCGTGCTACGGCGTTCTGCAGGAGTATCGCTGCGGGTAAGAGCAAGGAACATCGACACCACAAAAAAGGGTGCAAACAGGATAAAAAATTTAACCCAGGTCGTAATTAACAAAGTCATAGTGGTTCTCTAAATGGACGCCGGATAGACGTAGTAAACAAAAAAGCGGCCTTGTGGGCCGCTTTTCACGTTTCAAGAGTATCTATTTTAACTTAGCTGAATAGATGCTTACTCTATAAATATTATTTTAGCGCAAGCCAAAGCGCATGGATAATCCCTGGAATGTAGAAGAACAGGCAGAGCACAATATTGATAATCAGCTGCAAGCCTGCACCTGCTTTCATAAAGACGGCAATCGGTGGTAGCAAGATGGCGAGAATGATTAAAATGAGCTTGTTATCCATGAGGTTGTTTCCTTTTTAAATAGACTGAATCGATTTATCCACATATTGCCCGGCTGGCGTTTCAAGATCAACGTGACGCATTGGAAATTTACCCTCTTTCCTATCTTCAAAATAGAATTTCAGGGCATTTCTAATGGTTTGAAAGGCCAGTTCTTTCCAGGGGATATCCTCTTCAGAAAAAAGCTGCACGTCTTCTGTTTCATCACCTGCCGAGAAATTCAGATCATCAAGCTGTGCCAGATAGATCAGCTGTACCTGACTCACCGGAACCAGCGACGTTATAGTGTAGAGCTGGAGGTTACTCACCCGTGCATTGGCTTCTTCCAGAGTTTCTCTGGTTGCTGCATTGCGGGTTGATTCGCCGTTTTCCATAAATCCGGCGGGCAGTGTCCAGTAGCCGTTACGCGGTTCAATCGCACGCTTACATAACAGTACTTTATCTTCATATACGGGCAAACAACCGGCAATGACTTTAGGGTTAATATAGTGAATAACACCGCAACTATTACAGATATGGCGGGGGCGGGTATCGTCTTCTGGTATGTCGAATCGAACAGTTGATCCGCACTGACTACAGAAATTCATCTAATGTCCTTCAGGTATCTGCTAATAATCACTGTTAAAAAGATCGCCCGAATAGTGGGCAGATGAGTTATTACAGTGTTCTACTTAACTGTAAAGCAAAAGCCCCTACAAGCTCAATTAATCGCTTGGTTAATACCGATGTAACATCTTAGCGGTCTGTGCCTGAAAGGTGTTCCGGCAACTTATATAGCGTGCGTCTAATTGTCTCATGCGTCATTTGGTCACATCCCCGACGCTTTAAGTCTCGTTACTATCAGCGGCTTTAAATGAACGGAATTCAGGCGTTATGCGCAATCTTATTTTATTCCTCTGGCTGCTGACAGGGCAGGTCCAGGCGGATCTCCACTGGCAGCCCTCGACGGGTGAAACAAAAGGTCATCAGGGGGCAAAAGCTCATGTTTTTAAGCTTGTTGACAGACTATCCGGTACAAACTCTTCCGTTGAATTAATACATTCAGATCTGGAACGCTCTGTTTTGTTTTCGGGCTCAGAGCTATTTCGCATTAACAGTACCGGGAAAAATAATTATCACGCGTTGATTGCCCATGAGAATGGAAATAAGTATCGGCGAATGGCGGTGCGCTACCTGTATCTGAATGGTAAGCCTGTGGACTACTCTCCCTCTGATCTGCTTGCAGTTGGACTAGGGGCTTTTGAAATTATCCCGGATCCGTTGCCCCGGGAGCACTGGCGTTATACCAGCGGGAAAAATTACTCGTTTCTATTGAAGTTTGAAGGTGAATTACTAACCGATCAACCGGTATTAGTGATGACTGAGTTCGGTGCCAGTGAGATTTTACACAGTGATGCGACCGGGAGGCTTGAAATTGCCATTCCGAATGACTTTCCCGATGTGAAACCTGGCAAACGTGCGAACCCACCGGGAGAGCTACGGCTATTCAGCGAGTTAACGCGGGAGGGTATTGAGTATCAGACCAGTCTGAGTGCTGAGTATCGAGTCAGTAGCGAGAGCTGGCAGAGTGTCAGCTTAGGTTCGGGTGTTGCTCTGGGAGGGCTGGTATTCGGTTTCTGGTTAAACCGCCGCCTTCCTGTCCATAGTCGGAGGAAAACGAAGTGACTTTCAATTTGACCATCGTTCGGCGCTTTGTTCAGTTATGCATGTTTGTATTTCTGGTGTACGGATCAGTCGTTGTGGGCTTCTATGCCGCGGATAAAATTTCGGGGGCGCTACCCTCTTTGAGTTGTGCCTATGACGGTATGAATGCGGACTATTGTGCGTTGATTCCGCTGCAGCATCAGATTCATCATCGTCTTGGCGCAGCGGCAGATGCAGGCAACTGGTTTATGTTTTTTATGCCGTTTCTGACAACAGTGGCCACCTTTCTGTTGATGTTCGTGTTTTTAAATAAGGCGTTCTGCGGCTGGGTTTGCCCACTGGGTTTTTTTCAAGAGGTGATGCAGTTAATAGGTCAGAAGCTCGGTTTGCGCCGGGTGGATAGCCTTAGCCACGGTGCGGTCGATAAAATCAGGCCGGTTAAATGGCTGATGCTGGCTATTCTGGTATTTGGGTTGCCTGCCCTGACGAGCCTGGGATTCCTGAGTGATGAGTGGGGTGATCCGTTCTGTCAGATCTGCCCCAGCCGGATATTAACAACACTGTTCACCGGCTCGAATGAACAGCTGTTTGTTGATACCTCAAGTTCCAGTTATATGGCGCTTTCAGTGACCGGTGATTTTCTGTTTGGCCTGATAGTGGCAATGTCGATGACACTCAGGCAACCGTTCTGTCGAATTTGCCCGATGCTGGCCTTGCATGCGGTTTTCAGAAAGTTAGGTTTTACCCGGCTGGTCAAACAGGGATCCGCTCGCTGTGATAAGTGCGGTCTTTGCGCTGAGGCCTGTCCGATGGATATCCGTGAGTTGCAGACTGAACTTAATGGGGTTGCGAAGGCGACCGATATCACTTTGCCAGATTGCACCCTGTGTGGCCGTTGTGTTGAGTTTTGTCCGGATACGGATGTTTTGCAGCTGCGTTATCTCAGTGTGCCTGTTTTTAGTTCCAGTCCGGCTTATTTCAAGCAACGGAAGAAAGCACAAACAGGCTGGGATAAAGTGAAACTGGTCGATTTTAACCGGCAGGAAAAAGATAAGGTATGACGCCTGAATTACTGGAGCTGGAACTGCTTGCTGCGATTTTTACTGCTTTTGTGATAGGTCTGAGTTTTGGTAGCGGACCGTGCAACCTTAGTTGTCTTCCCTACCTGGGACCAGTTTTACTTGGGCCGGCTGCGCGCCAGCCCTTTCACCTGGTGCTGCTTCCGTTTATGACAGGCAGGCTTTCCGGTTATCTGATCCTGGGCACGATCGCAGCGAGTACCGGTAGTCTTTTACAAAACTACCTGAATCATCCTTCGTTGCCCTGGGCTATCGCACTGGTGACTTTCTGGCTAGCGTTGCGGATGTTGCTTCAGAGCCGGAATAAAGCTTGCGCAACAGCGTTATCTCAACATTCAGAACCCCGAAAGGCGGTGTCGGTTTCCGGCAGTGTCCAGTTAATTGCGACGGATGCGGCTGACAATGAAAAGTCCCCTGAAAAAAACAGGATCCAGTTGGCGCTGTTGGGTTTTTCACTGGCACTAAACCCCTGTGTGCCTCTGCTTGGGTTGTTGGCGGCAGCTGCGCAAAGCGCTGACCCGATATGGGGTGCTTCGGTTGCGCTGAGTTTTGGTTTAGGCGCGATTGTAATACCCACTCTACTGGTGCGATATGGTTTTGCTCTGCTGGGGCAGGAATTACAGAAACAGCTAGGAAAGTGGCAACAGGGGCTGACCCGGGCTGGCGCGTTAATGTTGATGTTAGTAGCGGTTAATACCGCACTCAGAGGAGTGTTTGTATGATGTGGATTGAAAAAGGTGGGCCGATTATCTGGATACTGGCGGCTTATTCTTTGATTGGATTGACCATTATTGCCAGCCGTTATCTGCAACTCCTGTTTACTCCCCGCAACAACCTTTCTGTCTCTGCTTCACTGTGGAAAGAGAGCGCTGAAAAACGGATCGTTGATCAGCTAAGTGCTGTGCTGAGAATACATGGGCATAGCCCGGAGTTACGGGCTACGGCAAGCCATTTGATTCAGGCCGAGATGAAACCCTTAGAATCGGGGCTTAAGACAGTTGCTGTGCTGGCTAATACTGCTCCGCTGTTGGGTTTGCTGGGTACGATTACCGGTATGATTAAAGCCTTTCAGGTGATTGAAAGTGCAGGAGGGAAGGTTGATGCGATGGCGCTTGCCGGCGGTATCTGGGAGGCGATGTTAACCACCGGTGTGGGGTTGTCTGTGGCGATCCCCTTGCTTATTTTGTTGCATTTTCTTGAGTCGGGACTAGGGCGATTTCACTGGCGCCTGCATCAGGCAGCCGCTTTAGTGTTAGACCGCTCGGAGAGCGCAGAGATCACCTCTGATTCAGCGTCTGCCCAATGGGAGGCTGTGGCAGATGTCTTATAAATTGCCCGCTCATAGTCTGACAGCACTTAATCTGACGCCTCTCATCGATATTGTATTTCTCTTATTGGTTTTTTTTATGCTTACGGCACACTTTGTCGATGAACAGCAGATCGAACTCATGTTGCCGGGGGCGGTTAGTGTTGAAACCTCTCCTGAAGAGGAGCCCGTAGTTGTATCGATAGACCGGACGGGTATCTTTTATATCAACTCAGAAGTGGTGCATGCTCAGTTGCTGGAACAGCGGTTAAAGTCGTTGTTTGAGGCGAGCCCTGATCGGTTACTGCGTCTTAAAGCTGATCATCAGGTCAATTTTGCAAAGGTTGTAACCTTGCTTGATATAGCCCGCTTACTGAATATTAGTAACCTTGAAGTTGCCACACGGGAACCATGAATTCGATGGAGGCCCCCCGGCGCTTTTCTGGCTGGCATGTTGTGGGAGGGATTGTCTTATCCGGCGCCGTACATGCCTTCATCTGGCAACAACTATATCAGCCTGCGTTGAGTGCGGCAGTATCAGCGCCCAAAAGTTATCAGCCGGTCAGTTTATCTGTCGCACCGTCACAGCAGCCTGTCACGCCAGCAGAAGTGCCATTGAAAGCGTCACCGGAAACAGCAAAAATTTTTACTCCTCCTGAAGCTGCAGTTAAGCTTGCTAAACCTAAACCTAAACCTAAACCTAAACCTAAACCTAAACCTAAACCTAAACCTAAACCTAAACCTAAATTTGCAGTAGAGACAGCAAAGGCGGTTGAGCCTGTTGCGGAGGTAGTAAGGACCGAGGTCGATGCCATGATTGAGCCGGTGGCGGCTCCTGTTATGACACCTGATCAGCTGCGGGCACGCTTTCTGGCAGTGTTGGTGCAACGTATAGATAAGAATAAACGTTACCCTAAACGCGCTGTATCCCGTGGGATTGAAGGGCGAGTGAGCTTTCGTTTATCGTTGGATAGTCGGGGTGCACTAGAGCATTTCGAGTGGTTAGAGGGGAATCGATTATTTTATAAAGCAACCTTGAATGCGGTTAAGCATTCATTGCCTTTATTGCTACCGGGAGATCAGGGGGCTTTCAGTTATCGATTGGTATTGGAATATAAGCTTCTGTAACTCAGCACCTCAGCCGGGTGTCTGAGGTGCTGTGCAGCGGCGCAAGAAGCAACCGCTGTCAGCTTATAGGAGATTGTTAGAACTGGTAGCTGTAGCTTAACATCAGACTGCGTGGCGCGCCCGGAGAGTAGGACTTATCTCCACGAGTGTCTTTCTTAACCTCTACCGCATAGCGCTTATCAAACAAGTTCTGGATGTTCAGATTGATATCGTGTGGCCCGATTGAATACCCCAGAATAGCGCTGGTAACAAAGTCATAACCGTTATAGGTCTCTGTGTTGGCGTTATCCAGATAGTATTCTCCCCAGCTGTCAGCCTGCACTCTGAGTTTGATGCCGTTGGGATGCTGATAATTAAGATTCAGACTGTAGTAGTGTTCCGGAATATAAGGCAGTTGATTTCCAGATCGATCAAAGTTTGTTGGGGTGCGCCCCAGATAGACCACTTCTGAAAACTCGTCGTAGTGATAGTCGCTATAGGCGTAATTTAGTCCTAACTGAAGCTCGCCGGGAATCGTCTGCTTGAGAACCTGAACGGTGCCGCTAAATTCGAGCCCTTTTTTGTCGGTTTTGCCGGCGTTTTGATAGAGTGTTTCGCCGTCAGTACGTACCTGAATGATTTCGTCTTTTACTTCAGTAGCATAAGCGCTCAGGTCAAACTGCCAAGCCGCAGCTCTGCCTTTCAAACCGACTTCAACGGTCCGATTGGTCGCACTGAGCAGGTCGATGTTGCTCTCCAGTTCACTAGAGAAGGGCACTTGTTCACCCTGGGCGATATTACCGAACAGAGTGAAGTTGTTGTTTAGTTTATAACTGGCACCAATGCGGGGAGAGAAAAGATTAAAGCTACGGCTTAAACTGGTATTGCCTCCACTGCCGGGAATGGTCAGGTAATTCCCCATCCCATAGTTGTATGCGGTATCGCTGCTCCAGGTGTCCTGTTCTATTTTTATTCTGTCGAAGCGGAAGCCTGCATCGATAAGTAAGTGATCAGTTGGTCGTAAATTTTCCTGTAAGAAGAAGCCATAAACGGTATTCAGCTCGTCCTGTTTTTCTAATAATTCACCTTTCCTGTCAGACAGAGTACTGATGATGCGTGGTCCGGCAGTGAGTATGTCTGCGTAGGCGTATTTACGGGCGTTATCTGTGCGATCCTGCCTGAAGGTAACGCCGCTGACCAGGTTGTCTTCACCTACCAGGTGATGGCTATAGTCCAGTTCCAGGTCAGTGCCGAAAATATCGACCCCGGGGTTAACGTTGATCGCGCCGGTTACCGGATGAAAGTGACTCCAGTGGTTGTAATATATTCGGGGCCTGAGTGTCAGATCATCCAGTTCTACCGTCAAGCGGCTATTAAAAAAGATAATATCTGAATCGCGGGCGCTGTTTTTAAAGGCTGAATTATTGTCTCTTTGTTCTCCTGTACGTTTGAACTGATGGAACTGCGCTTCATCCATAGTGCCCGGCAGATTCATCTCTGACTGGGTAAGGCTTAGTTCTATCTCCAGTTCGCTGTTATCTGTTGGCAGGATGCCTCCTTTAATGCTGAACTGGTTGGATTCATACTCGTTATGTCGACGCCAACCATTTTCCTGGGCGCGATGCGAAGCGGTAAAGGCCAGAGCGTTACCTTCATCGGACGTATAAGATTTGCGCAGGTGTAGATTACGGGTACCCTGATCTCCGAATCCAAGGCGCAGCTGGTCGCGGCGATTATCGAATACTGATTTAGATAGGATATGTATCGCGCCGCCGGTAGAGCCGGTAGCATAGATATTTGCCGGTCCTTTGCTGACTTCGATCTGCTCAATATCCTGAGTGTCGATAAAATCCATCCGTGTGAAACTGTCTGGATCAGTAATCGGAACTCCGTCGCGTAATACCATGATTTCACGTATGCCGTACTGCGCTTTCAGGCCGGCTCCCCGAACAATCAGGCGGGAGCTACTGCCGCCGCTGGTGGATTGAATCAGTACGCCAGGTGTTCCTTTGAGGGCGTCGGCAATATTAAACATTTTCTCCTGCTCCAGGCGTTCCTGGTCGATGATTGAGATGCTTTCAGGTACCTCTGCTGACGTGCGTTCGGTACGTGTGGCAGTCACGGTAATAATGTCGGATACAGCGGTTTCTTCTGCCTGTACATGAATGCTGGTTAGCGTGGTTGCTATGCAAATAGCGAGTTGGCAGCAGCGAAATTGCTTGGGATACTTGTCCATAATGGGCCCATTAAGAGAATATTCTGCGCGAAAAAATAGGCTCTCCAACAGGGTAAAACAATGTGACACGTTGTCGCGTGGCAAGATGTCGCAGCTGGCAATTGCGCCTGAATGACAGAGATATAGACAGGCAACGCTAAACTTTCGATCAATCGGGAGGTATGATGGATTTATACTTATGACTGATAAAATCCATATGTTTGATAGGCTTAAACAACGTATAGATCGCTATGCTCCCCGTACACTTAGCTTAAGTGGGCCGGAAGCTGGGGTTTTGATCGCGTTGACGGATAATCCAGCGGGCCCTGAAGTGATACTGACCCGCCGTGCCGATCATCTGAACACTCATAGCGGTGAGATCGCCTTTCCGGGGGGGAAGCGGGACGATACTGACCCTGATCTGCTCTACACCGCTTTACGAGAGGCGGAAGAGGAGGTCGATCTCAGGCCTGTAGATGTTGAGGTTGTCGGCCCTCTGGGCGCGGTATTATCGAAACATAAGCTTCGGGTTACTCCTTATGTTGGGATTATTCCCCATGATGTTGTTTTGACACCCAACCTGGGTGAACTGGACCGGATTCACCGGGTGCCGTTAAGCTTTTTTCTTGAAAAACCACCCCATCACACCGATGCCATTCCTTTTCGAGGGAAGACCCATTACGTGCCTGCATATATGTATGAGGGTGATATTATCTGGGGGCTCACCGCCTATATGCTGGTAGAGCTTTTAAATGTGGGATTCGATGCCGGTATCCCGATGAAAACCCGACCGGAGTACAGTTAACTATGTTGTTTTCTATGAGTGGCCGCGAGGTCTGTTTAGTGGGCGAAGAGCATTATGTTGCGCATAACGCTACCCTGATAGGCTCGGTTGAATTACATAACCAGGCCAGTGTCTGGTTTAACGTGGTTATTCGCGGAGATAACGATCAAATTACTATTGGCGAGCGATCCAATATTCAGGATGGCTCGGTATTGCATACTGATCCTGGCTATAAGCTGACAGTTGGCAAAGATGTAACCGTAGGACATCTGGCCATGTTGCATGGCTGTGAGGTAGGTGATGGTTCCTTAGTCGGGATCGGTGCGGTAGTGCTCAATGGTGCAAAAATTGGTAAAGGCTGCCTGATTGGCGCGAATGCGCTGGTCCCGGAGGGAATGGTGATTCCTGATGGTTCACTGGTGGTTGGCTCTCCTGCGAAAGTAAAGCGTTCACTGAGTGAAGAACAGCAGCAGGGATTACTCGAGAACGCGGCGCATTATGTTGAAAATATGCAGCGTTATCGGTTGGAATTACAGCAACAGAATTAAGAAGTGACCAATGAAGAATGAAACCCCAGTATCTCTGTCTGTTCGTTCGCCCTGCATAGGCGTCTGCGCACTGGATGAGAAAGATCTCTGTATAGCCTGTCGTCGTAGCGGAATAGAAATCGCTGAATGGGGTGTGTTATCTGATGATGAGAAAAAAGCGGTGTGGGCTTTGATTCGACAGCGGGAAGAGGATGATCGCAGTGCCTGAAACAGAGACTGATATGAAAGTAATGATCGATCTGTGTGTCGTGCCGATAGGTGTTGGTACCTCTGTGTCAGAGTATGTGACTGCCTGTCAGAGAGTGCTGCAGGAGTCGGGTCTGGATCATCAGATGCACGCTTATGGTACTAATGTTGAGGGGGACTGGGACGCTGTATTTGCGGCAGTAAAGCGTTGCCATGAGGTGGTTCACCACATGGGAGCTGTTCGGATCACCAGCAGCATGCGTATCGGTACTCGTACCGATCGTGATCAGACCATGGATGATAAAATTAACAGCGTGAAAGCTAAATTAGTGTGAAGGCAATAAGTTAAAGTAGCCCGGTTGCCCGGGCCCGGGAAGAGGCGCTAGTCCTCCTCTTCCTCATCATCGCTATCCTGCTTCAACCGGGTTGCCCGGATCGTTTTAATCAGATTGTCACTTACTTGCAGTGTTTCAATTCGGTAGTTGTCGATCAGTAAGCAGACATTCGCATCTGGAATCGCTTCAATGACTTCCATCACCAGCCCGTTAATGGTTTTAGGGCCATCGGTGGGCAGGTCCCAGTCCAGTGACTTGTTTACATCGCGAATGTTGGCGGTACCGTCGATAAAGAAGCTGCCATCTGTCTGAGGGAAAATATCCTGATTTTCCTCTTTACCACTGATGGACATCTCCCCAACGATCTCTTCCAGAATATCTTCCAGGGTGACGATGCCCTCAATATCACCATACTCATCAACCACTAACGCGATCCGTCGGCTCTCTTTCTGAAAATTTAATAGCTGGGTTTGTAATGGAGTGCTTTCGGGGACGAAGTAGGGCTCATGAATAACCTGAAGAATAGCGGCTTTAGTTACGGCATCCTGCCTGAATACCTGGGCCAGGTTACGCATATGGAGAATGCCGACAACTTTATTCAGCTCTCCCCGGTATACCGGCATCCGTGTATGAGCGGTGGTGCTTAGCTGGTCAATAATCTCTTCCAGATCGTTGTCCAGATCGATGCCCAAAACCTCGTTTCGGGGAATCATGATGTCGTTGACGGTGACATCATCCAGCTCCAGAACACCCAGTAACATTGACTGGTTGCGCTGTTGCAGCACCGCGCCGGATTCATTTACCAGTGTGCGAAGCTCTTCGGTGCTGAGGTGATGGTGTTCGCCGGGAGTGACTTTAACGCCGATCAGTTTTAGTAAGTTATTGGTGATTAAATTAACTATCCAGACCAGTGGATAAAGCAGTTTTAACAGTGGCTGCAGTATATAGGCAGCAGGAAAGGCAATTTTCTCAGGGTACAGGGCTGCAATAGTTTTGGGTGAAACTTCGGCAAAAATCAGAATGACCAGTGTCAGTGCCGCTGTCGCGATGAAGATGCCATCTTCTCCCCACAGCTCAACAGCAATAATAGTGGCAATTGCTGAGGCAAGAATATTGACGAAGTTATTGCCGATCAGAATAACGCCGATAAGTCGATCAGGGCGTTTGAGAAGTTTGTTGGCTTTGATCGCTCCCCGGTGTCTGTTTTTGACCATATGACGCAACCGGTAACGGTTGAGTGACATCATGCCGGTCTCAGAGCTGGAGAAAAATGCTGAGCAGAAAATAAGAAATACAAGCAGTCCCAACAGGGACTCGATCGATGCGCCTTCCAAGACGTTTAACCTTCAGTAGCGGGTTGGAAAGCTATTGTCGGGCTAACCCCAGAAACTGTCAAGCATACTTAGCCGGAGCTTTGTCGGGCACGCTGCTTACATGAGTAGTTCGACAACAAACTTACTGCCGAAGAATGAGAGCATTAGCACAATAAAGCCGCCGACGGTCCACCGAATCGCTTTATGACTGCGCCAGCCCAGAAAGTGACGGCCTATGAGCAGGGTGGCATAAAGCAGCCATGCCAGGATGGATAGAACGGTTTTGTGGACCAGATGCTGAGCAAACAGATCATCAAAAACCAATGCGCCGCTGGCTAATGAGAGCGTTAGCAGGATAAGCCCGGTCCAGATCATCTCAAATAACAAGGCCTCCATTGTTTGTAATGGTGGCAGTGAACGAAGCAGACCTTTGGTCATATGATGCTTAAGCTGATAGTCCTGTTTGGCCAGCAGTACTGCTTGAAAAGCGGCCAGGGTGAAGATGCTGTAAGCGAGAATAGAGAGGAGGATATGGATGACCAGGCCGCTGTCGTAATGTCTGGCAGTATTGGCATCAACGCCGATTAAAGAGAATAGTAGTGTGATGGCTGCCAGCGGAAAGATGCCTACAAACAGGTTGTCGATTTTTTGTCGTAGCGAGCTAAGTAATACCAGGGTTGCAACCAGCCAGCCAATCAGTGAGCCAGTGCTAAAGAAACCCAGCTGAATACCCTCGGGGTGATGAAGTTCCAGGTAGACCGCATAGCCGTGAGCGATAATAGCGGTTAATCCCGCCAATCTGACCAGATGGCGATTAATACTGTGGCCTTTAACGGTTTGCCACTGCAGGCTGGCAGCGATCAGGTAGCAGAGAATGGCAACTAGTGTGGGCAGAGTTTGCATCAGCGGTGAGCTCATCAGATCCATAAAAAAGTAAGGGAAGGGAACGGTTTTTTCCCTCTTTAGATGGCGCTAAGTGTGTCATAAATATGCGGTTGATGAAATATTGATACAGGGCTAATTGACCAAGGTCAGCGCTGATGCTGACCAATTGATAACCCGTTTCCATTTAATCAGGTTCCTATAGGGCGCTGCTGCTGTATAATGGCGGTCTTTATTTTGCTGCCGAAGCGCTGGTTTCATTGCGACTTCTGACGAAGCAGTACCGGATTAACCCTCCCCCTTAAGGCGTAACTATGTTTGAGAATCTGACGGATCGTTTAGCGAAAACGCTAAAATCGGTTACGGGTCAGGCGAAGCTGACCGAAGACAATATTCAAGGCACCCTGCGTGAAGTTCGTATGGCGCTGCTTGAAGCTGACGTGGCTCTGCCAGTCGTTAAGGTATTTATAAACAGTGTTAAAGAACGCGCTGTAGGGACTGAGGTCAGTAAGAGCCTGAGCCCTGGGCAGGTGTTTGTTAAGATAGTCCAGCAGGAGCTGGAAAAAGTCATGGGTGAGGCCAATGAGGCACTCAACCTGGCTGCTCAACCTCCTGCTGTTGTGATGATGGCTGGTTTGCAGGGGGCGGGTAAAACTACCTCTGTGGCGAAGCTGTCTCGCTTCTTACGTGAGCGAGAGAAGAAGAAAGTACTGGTCGTGTCTGCTGACGTGTATCGTCCTGCGGCGATCAAGCAGCTTGAAACACTGGCGGCAGAAGTTGAGGTAGATTTCTTTCCTTCGTCTGTTGAACAAAAGCCGATCGATATTGTAAATGCGGCGATCAATCATGCCAAAGTTAAGCATTTCGATGTTTTGATTGTTGATACCGCCGGTCGTCTGCATGTCGATACCGGCATGATGGATGAGATCAAAGCGCTACATGCAGCGATTAATCCGGTTGAAACTCTGTTTGTAGTTGATGCCATGACTGGTCAGGATGCGGCGAATACAGCCAAGGCATTCAATGATGTGCTGCCGCTTACCGGTGTGGTACTGACTAAGACCGATGGTGATGCCCGTGGTGGTGCGGCGCTGTCTGTTCGCCATATTACGGGTAAACCGATCAAGTTCTTAGGCGTAGGCGAGAAAGTAGATGCGCTGGAACCTTTCCATCCTGATCGTGTTGCTTCCCGAATCCTGGGAATGGGCGATGTTCTATCTCTGATCGAAGAAGTAGAGCAGAAGGTTGATAAGGACAAAGCTGAGCGTCTGGCTAAAAAAGTTCAGAAAGGTAAGGGCTTTGATCTGGAAGACTTCCGTGACCAGCTGCAACAGATGAGCAACATGGGTGGTATGTCTTCGTTGATGGATAAACTGCCCGGCATGGGTCAGATGGGTCAGGCGATGCAAGGGGCTAATCTCTCTAATGCTGAGAAAGGCTTTAAACAGTTTGAGTCGATTATAAATTCAATGACGCCACACGAGCGTAAGCGTCCGGACGTGATTAGCGGTTCGCGTAAAAAACGTATCGCGATGGGTTCTGGTACCCAGATTCAGGATATTAACCGTCTGCTGAAGCAGCATAAGCAGATGGCTAAAATGATGAAGAAGTTTTCTTCTAAGGCCGGCATGGCGAAGATGATGCGCGGCATGAAGGGTATGATGCCTGGCGGCATGGGCGGTCCTGGGGGACCGGGCGGCTTTCCACGTATGTGATGTCGGCGCTTAATAAATAGCCAAAAGACTTTTCAAGGGCGGTGGATTCGCGTAGAATTCCCGCCCTGTTTTTATGATTAGGTGCAGTCTACATCGATTTTTTCTATGAGGAGATCGGAATGAGGCTGGAATCTGTGAACTGTGGGTGATATCAAAGCTCACTTAATAAAGGGACCAAACGTATGGTAACTATTCGTCTTTCTCGTGGTGGCGCTAAAAAGCGTCCTTTCTATCATTTGACTGTAGCTGATTCTCGTAATCCGCGTGATGGTCGTTTTATTGAGCGTGTTGGCCTGTTCAACCCTCTGGCTAAAGGCCAGGAAGAGCGTCTGCGTATTAATCAGGAACGTGTTGACTACTGGGTAGCTAAAGGCGCTCAGATGTCTGATCGCGTTGCTAAGCTGGTAAAAGGCGCTAAGTAAACGTTATTAAGCGATCAGTTGGGTTATTAAGATGAGTGGTTTGACGTCAGACGATATTACAACAGTAGGGCGGATCACGACGATCTACGGCGTTAAAGGTTGGGTGAAAATATACTCCCATACCGAGCCGATGGAGCGCATTCTGGATTACTCACCATGGCTACTGAAACTAAACGGTCAGTGGCAGCCGGTTAAGATTAGCGAAGGCAAAAAACATGGTAAGGGACTGGTAGCTAAGCTTGCAGGTGTTGATGATCGTGATATAGCTCGCCAGTATTGTGGCATGGATATCGCGATAGAAACTAGCCTGCTACCAGCGCTGGGCGAAGGTGATTTTTACTGGAGTCAGCTGGAAAAGCTTGAAGTATTGACCGAGTCCGGCGTGAAGCTGGGTAAGGTAAGTCATCTGATTGCGACCGGTTCAAATGATGTACTGGTAGTAAAAGGTAAGGCAGACAGTGTTGATCGCAGAGAGCGGTTGATCCCCTACCTGCCGGATCAGGTGATTAAAGAGATAAACCTTGAAGAAGGTACGATACGGGTCGATTGGGATCCGGAGTTTTAACCGGTGTGGATCGGTGTAGTTACCCTTTTTCCGGAGATGTTTGAAGCGATAACTCGCAACGGCGTAACCGGAAGGGCAGTGCGCAACGGCTTGCTCGATGTGCAGTGCTGGAACCCTAGGGAGTTCACAAAGGATAAACACCGTACGGTGGATGACCGTCCTTATGGCGGTGGTCCCGGAATGTTGATGAAGGTGCAGCCGCTGCGGGACGCAATCCATGCAGCTAAAAAAACTGCAGGTGATAAGACCAGAGTAATCTATCTTTCGCCGCAGGGGCGCCGACTTGATCATGCTGGGGTGAAGGAACTGGCCGCTTGTGAGCGGTTGATTCTTGTCGCGGGGCGCTATGAAGGTATAGATGAGCGTCTGGTGGAGACTGAAATCGATGAGGAGTGGTCGTTGGGTGATTTTGTCCTCAGCGGCGGCGAGTTGCCAGCAATGGTGATGATCGATGCGGTATCCAGACTGGTTCCCGGAGTTTTAGGGCATCAGGATTCAGCGACGGAAGATTCCTTTTGTGATGGGTTGCTAGATTGCCCGCACTACACCCGACCGGAAGAACTCGACGAAATGTCCGTACCCGATGTGTTGCTTAGCGGTAACCACGAGGCGATCAGGCGCTGGCGTCTGAAACAGCAACTGGGCCGAACCTGGAAACGGCGCCCGGACCTGCTGGATGACCTTAGGTTAGATAAAGAGCAGCAAACATTGTTAAACGAATTTATCCGTGAGACCGAAGCGTCTCAAGGTTAGTATTTAGGAGCGAGCGATGAGCAGCAAAAACTCTATCATTCAGCAGATCGAAGCTGAACAGATGAACAAAGAAGTACCAGAATTTGCACCGGGTGACACCGTTATTGTTCAGGTAAAAGTAGTTGAAGGCGAGCGTAAGCGTTTGCAGGCGTTTGAAGGCGTTGTGATTGGTAAGCGTAACCGTGGCGTAAACTCTGCGTTCACCGTACGTAAAATTTCTCACGGTGTTGGTGTTGAGCGTACTTTCCAGACTTTTGCGTCTACTGTAGATAGCATTGAAGTTAAGCGTCGCGGTGACGTGCGCCAGGCTAAACTGTACTACTTGCGTGAGCGTAGTGGTAAGTCTGCACGTATTAAAGAGAAACTGGCTAAGTAATTATTTAGCCCAGTTTGAGTATAAAAGGCGACTTCGGTCGCCTTTTTTATTGTCTGAAATTCGCATGGAAATTAATCCCGCACTAAAATAAATGGAATATTGTTGTACCCGCTTGGTTTTTTTTAATACTGTCAGGGTATGTGGTGATACTCGATGGGCTGTGGAAGGGAGCGATGAAGAGATTTTTGGTCAGTATATGCTCTCTGTTTTTTCTGCTGGGTACCGGTTCTAAAGCAGTTGGTGCGGATGGCGGTAAGGACATTGTCGATAAACGGGATGCCCAGGGTCGGACTGCCGATGAAGAGGCGCGTCGTCAGGCAACCCGTGAAGCCATTCGGCGTGCAGTGCGGGGCGGGCAGGTTGCTCCGAAAACGGTGCATGAGAAAACCTACCAATCAATCCATCATGAGCAGCTCGGGCAATATATTGGCAGCTGGGTTAAGCTGGAAACCTATTTTGGTCGCAAAGTAGAAGGTACGCTTAGGCGGGTGAAGGGTAATACCATCTACGTCGATGAGCATGTAGCCCAGGGTAGTGCTAGCTATCCTATCAATAAGACAAAAATTTCCGGGCTGAAAGTATTGAAATAATACGGCTCCGGTGACGGATACCCACTGTGTGAACAGCGAAACTCAAACCGATGCGCGGGTAACCGCAGAGCATCCATCTCCGCGTGACTCTGAGCTGATTGAGCAATTTATCGATGCGCTCTGGTTAGAAAAGGGCTTAAGTAAAAATACACTTAACTCATATCGCCGTGATCTCTCTATATACGCATGCTGGTTGAACGGTCAGAAACAATGCCTGCTTGAATCCAGTCGAACTAATCTGCTTAGCTATCTCAATTGGCGCGTACGTCAGCGAATGAAAGCCAGCTCTACGGCTCGATTGCTCTCCTGTTTACGTGGTTTTTTTCGCTATCTATTAAGGGAGGGAGTGTTAAGCGAAGACCCGACCTTGCAAGTTGAAAGTCCGAAGCGTGGGCGTCCTTTGCCGAAGAGTTTAAGTGAGGCTGATGTTGAAGCCTTGCTGAATGCGCCGGATCTGGATGATGTTCTGGGCTTTCGGGATAGGGCGATGCTGGAGATGCTTTACTCATCCGGATTACGGGTGAGTGAGCTGGTGGGGCTACAGTTGTCACAAATTAATCTGCGCCAGGGTGTGCTCAGAGTTGTGGGTAAGGGGGATAAAGAGCGGTTGGTTCCTTTAGGGGATGAAGCTGCCAATTGGTTGATACGCTACCTGAAAGAGGCGCGTCCCGGTCTTATACAGGATGCCGGAAATGAAGTGGTCTTCCCCAGTCGTCGTGGCCAGCAGATGACCCGGCAAACTTTTTGGTATCGGATCAAGCGTCATGGCCTCACTGCAGGTATTGATCAGCTGCCGTCACCGCATGTGCTGCGACACGCTTTTGCTACTCATCTTTTGAATCATGGAGCGGATTTGAGAGTGGTGCAGTTGCTGCTGGGGCATAGCGATCTTTCAACGACTCAGATCTATACGCATGTGGCTAAACATCGTTTACAATCGCTACATCAACAGCATCACCCGCGGGGCTGATTTTCAGGTTATTTTCAGTTTTCGTCGTTAGGCTGGAAACTATGCTGCTGTTTTAGCGTCTTACAGGCAGAGCTTTGAAAGGCGATTCAAATATTTGAGGGAATTATGCAAAAACTAATGATGTCCATAGTGGCTTTGATGTTGCTGAGCTTTAATGTTTCAGCGGATGAATCTAAAGAAGCGGCTATACGTTCTGCCTTGAGTGCGCTGAGTAGCCAGGTGCCTATCGTTGCTATCGCTGATGCCCAGTTTCCAGGTCTTTATGAAGTAACTCTGGCGAGTGGTGAGCTGCTTTATGTGAATGAGGCGGGCAGTCATTTTATTGTCGGCGAGGTGTATAAAGTTCAGTCAAATGGCAAGCTGGTTAACCTTACGGAAGAGGGCAAGAAGTCCGGCCGGATTGAGCAGTTAGCTGCCGTCGATACTAAAGATATGGTTATCTTTCCAGCGAAAGGCGAGACCAAAGCACATATGACGGTGTTCACCGATACGGATTGTTTCTACTGTCGGAAGTTACATAAAGAGATCGGGCAGATTAATGAGCAGGGCATCGAAGTCCGTTATCTGGCCTTTCCGCGTGCCGGTGCTGGCTCTAATACTGAGCGAGAGATGAACTCTATCTGGTGTGCCGATGAGTCAGAGCGGGCTGCGTTGATGACTCTGTCTAAAGCGGGTCAGACTGTTCCTCCTCTTACTTGTGAGAACAGCCCGGTGATGGGTCAGTATAAATTGGGGCAGCAGATGGGAGTGACCGGAACGCCTGCGCTGGTGTTGCAGGATGGGAGTCTGGTGCCGGGTTATATGCCGGCTGCTCAGTTGGCGAAGATGCTGGGTGTTGCTAATTAAGTTTTGAGTTGAGAAGAAGGGAGCTATGAGCTCCCTTTTTTTATGCATAAACTTTTTTGCGGTAAGGTAGAGCGCTGCGTAGAGCTTATGGCGGATATTCGCTATAATGCGTGCCTATTTTTTAACCGCAGTAATGTCTGCCGCTCGAATAGCAAAGTAATAGCGCGAGGTAATGGTTTGAAACCTGTAAAAGTTGGTATCTGTGGTCTTGGCACCGTTGGTGGTGGTACGTTCAATGTACTTAAACGCAACGCTGAAGAGATCTCCCGTCGTGCGGGCCGTAGTATCGTTGTAGAAGCGATCGGTGCCCGTCGTGAAAATCCTGATTGCGACACCCGGGGTACCCATATTACAGCGGATATTTTCGAGATTGCCCGCAATCCTGAGATCGATGTTGTTGTTGAGTTGATTGGCGGCTATGAGCTAGCGCTAGAGTTGGTGATGACTGCTATTGAGCATGGTAAGCATGTTGTAACAGCCAATAAAGCCCTGATCGCCGTTCATGGTAATGAGATTTTTGAAGCGGCTCAGAAAAAGAACGTTATGGTTGCGTTTGAAGCGTCGGTTGCCGGTGGTATTCCGATTATCAAAGCGATTCGTGAAGGTCTGTCGGCGAACAAGATCAACTGGCTGGCGGGTATCATCAACGGAACCGGTAACTTTATCCTGACCGAAATGCGAGATAAAGGGCGTGATTTCGCTGATGTGCTGGCTGAAGCGCAGGCGCTTGGTTATGCCGAAGCTGATCCAACCTTTGATGTTGAGGGTATCGATGCGGCGCATAAGCTGACGATACTGGCGTCCATCGCTTTCGGTGTGCCTCTGCAGTTTGAGAAGGCTTATACCGAAGGTATTAGCAAGATTACAGCTGAAGATGTGCAATACGCAGAAGAGCTCGGTTACCGGATTAAGCATCTGGGTGTCAGCCGGCGTACCGAAAACGGTATCGAATTGCGTGTGCATCCGACCATGATTCCAGAAAAGGCACTGCTGGCGAATGTTCACGGTGTGATGAATGCTGTTCTGGTTGACGGGGATGCTGTAGGTCAGACGATGTATTACGGTGCCGGTGCTGGTGCTGAGCCGACAGCCTCTGCTGTGGTAGCGGATATTGTTGATGTCGTTCGTACACTGACGGCTGATCGTGATAATCGTGTGCCGCATCTGGCATTCCAGCCAGGTAGCTTGTCTGAGCTGCCAATTTTGCCGGTTGATGAGGTAACTAGTGCGTACTACCTGCGTCTGACGGTAAATGAGCGTCCTGGTGTTCTGGCGATGGTGACCTCTATCTTGAGTGAGTCAGAAATCAGTATTGATGCGATTATTCAGAAAGAAACCCATGAAGACCAAGTGCCTGTGATTATCCTGACTCAAGATGTTCAGGAGAAGCAGATGAATGAAGCGATCGCTAAGATCGAAGCGCTGGCTGATGTTAATCAAGCGGTTACCCGTATCCGTGTTGAGCATCTGTAAGGTAACAGGAAGAGCAGGAATTTAGACCGTGAAATATATCTCTACCCGGGGCGATGCCCCTGCGCTGAATTTTGAAGAAGTGCTATTGGCTGGTCTGGCCAGCGATGGTGGCCTTTATGTACCGGAAGTTTTGCCGACTTTCAGTAAAGAGGAGATCGCTTCCTGGGCCGGTCTGCCTTATAACGAACTGGCGTATAAAATTATTAAGCCGTTTGTTGATGACTGTGTGGAAGATGCTGATCTTAAGCAGATGATCGATGAGACCTATGCCGGGTTTAATCATATCGCTGTTGCACCACTGAAAGAGTTGGGCACGAATGAATGGGTGCTGGAGCTATTCCACGGGCCTACGCTGGCATTTAAAGATTTTGCATTGCAGTTGCTGGGTCGTTTGATGGATTATGCGCTGACCAAGCGTCAGGAACGTCTGGTCATTATGGGCGCGACGTCCGGTGATACCGGTTCTGCGGCCATTGAAGGTTGTCGTCACAGCGACCATCTGGATATCTTTATTCTGCATCCTTACAATCGTGTTTCCGAAGTGCAGCGTAAGCAGATGACCACTATTATCGAAGATAATGTGTTCAATGTTGCGCTGGAAGGTAACTTCGATGACTGTCAGGAGATGGTTAAGGACAGCTTTGCTAATCAGGACTTCCTGGGCGGTCGTAAGCTGGGTGCTGTGAACTCGATCAACTGGGCACGTATTATGTCCCAGATCGTTTACTACTTCTCAGCTTCTCTGGCGGTGGGTGGTCCTCATCGTGAAGTGGCGTTCTCAGTGCCGACCGGTAACTTCGGTGATATTTTTGCGGGTTATCTGGCGAAACAGATGGGCTTGCCTATCAGTCAGCTGGTGGTTGCGACTAACAAGAACGATATCCTGCACCGGGTGATCTCCGGTAATGATATGAGCAAGGGTGAATTGGTTCACACGTTGTCTCCATCGATGGATATTATGGTGTCCTCAAACTTTGAGCGTCTGCTGTTTGATGTTTATGGTCGGGACGGTGCAGCGATCAATGATCTGATGGCTAAGTTCAAAACGGAGCCAGTGCAATTAGACAAGCAGCGCTGGGAAAAAGTGCGAGAGCTGTTTGATAGCTATGCCTGTGATGATGAAGAGACCTGTAAGCTGATCGAAACAGTGGCGCAGGAAACCGGTTATCTGCTGGATCCTCATACGGCTATCGGTGTGGCGGCGGCGCGAGAATGTAATCGTGATACCAGTGTGCCGATGATTGTGTTGTCCACAGCGCATCCGGTCAAGTTCCCGGAAGCGGTGCTGAAGGCGGGATTGGAATCTCCCCAGCTGCCAGCCCATATGGCGGATCTGTTTGAGCGTGAAGAACAGTTCACGGTATTGCCTAATGAACTGTCTACGGTACAGCAGTTCGTTGCTAAAAACGTTCATAACGACTAAGTACTTGCTGCTTTGATACTAGCCCGTTAGAGTCTCTGGCTCTAGCGGGCTTTTTATTGGGGGATAATAAGCATGGATCTGTTTTTTATATTGTCGAAGCTGTTCTGGGTGATTGCTAATCCTGGCAACTTTTTGATTTTATTATTGGTTTTAGCTTTATTAAAAGGCTGGAAAAAGCTCTCATCATTCTGCGCCCTGTGTTTGTTAATAATCACTTTTTATCCGGTAGGAAACTGGCTGCTGCAACCGTTGGAGTCGCGTTTTTCTCCGCCTACAGAGATGCCTGACAATATTGCCGGGGTGATTGTCCTGGGTGGAGCGGAAGAAGCAGAATTAAGTTCCGTCTGGCAGCAACCGCAGTTCAATATGGCTGCAGAACGGGATATGGCGATTTTGCCTCTGATGCAGCGGTATGCAGATGCGCCCATTATTCTTACCGGTGGTTCTGGCTCAGTTCGTAAACCTGAGTTTCGTGGTGCTGATGTATTGCAGAGCTGGTTGCAGGGTCAACAGTTAGGTAATCGGGTTATATTTGAAAGAGATTCCCGCAATACCTTTGAAAATGCTATCTACAGTCAGGGAGTTCTGCCTTCTGGCGTTGAATTTAATGACCCCCGGGGATGGCTGTTGGTGACATCGGCCTTTCATATGCCCAGGTCAGTGGGGATTTTTCGTAATCAGGGATGGCATGTTATTCCCTATCCGGTTGATTATTACTCTTTGCCGGCAAGCTTCGACAGCTGGCGTGCGGATCTGGGGAAAAACCTGCACGAGTTGTCAATCGGCGCGCGTGAATGGCTTGGCCTGGGGGCTTATTACCTGACGGATAAAACGGATGAATTTTTCCCTTCAGTCGCTCAGGAGGTCAGTCTAAATGAGTGATTTACTGATTCGCCGCCGTGAGGTGGATCAAAACAGCCCTGTTTTCAATCAGGTACAGCCGTTGCTGGCTCGGATCTACGCTAGCCGCGGATTGCATAATTCAGAAGAACTAGGTCGGAGCCTGCAGACTTTGCAGACCGGGCAAGACATGCTCGGGGTGGATGCAGCGGTTAGCCGTCTGATTACTGCGCTGGAGCAAGACCAGCATATCCTGATAGTAGGTGACTTCGATTGCGATGGTGCGACCAGTACCGCCGTTGGGATGTTGGGCCTGGGTATGATGGGCGCGAATCGGGTGAGTTATCTGGTGCCTAATCGCTTTGAATATGGCTATGGATTGAGCCCAGAGATAGTTAAGGTTGCGGCTGAACAGAAACCCGATCTGATCATTACTGTCGACAATGGTATCTCCAGTGTTGAGGGGGTCGCTCAGGCGAACACTCTTGGTATCGATGTTGTTGTTACCGATCATCACCTGCCCGGCGAAAAGCTCCCGGATGCAAGTGCTATTGTTAATCCCAACCAGCCTGGTTGTAAGTTTAGCGAGAAATCCACTTGTGGGGTGGGTGTCATCTTCTATGTGATGACGGCGCTTCGCAGAGCATTAGATGCACAAAACTGGTTTGAGAATCGGGGGCTGGCTAGGCCGAACCTGGGGCCTCTGCTTGATCTGGTAGCGCTGGGCACGGTTGCCGATGTGGTGCCGCTGGAACAGAATAACCGTACGCTGGTGTATCAGGGAGTGCAGCGTATTCGTGCAGGTAAAGCGCGTCCGGGTATTCTCGCGTTGATTGACATTAGCGGCCGGCAGCGAAGCCGTCTGACCGCTACTGACCTTGGCTTTGCGCTGGCGCCGCGCTTAAATGCAGCGGGGCGTTTAGATGACATGTCGATCGGTATTGAGTGTCTGCTAACCAATGATGAAGAACGTGCCCGTCAACTGGCGGTGCAGCTGGATACCCTGAATCAGGAGCGTCGGGGTATCGAGCAGGAGATGCAGCAGCAGGCGAACGCGTTATTGGATGAGTTGCAGCTTGATGCCGAGGGCGAACTTCCCTTTGGCTTATGCCTCTATGATGAGGACTGGCATCAGGGTGTCATCGGTATTCTGGCCTCGCGGATCAAAGAGAAAGTAAATCGCCCGGTGGTTGCTTTTGCGGTAGGTGATGAGGGTGAATTGAAAGGCTCCGCCCGTTCGGTCAGTGGTTTTCATATTCGTGATGGACTGGACGCCGTGGCGGCAAAATATCCACAGCTACTGAAAAAATTCGGCGGTCACGCGATGGCGGCTGGCATGACCATCGCAGCAGAGAATCTGGGACTGTTTCAGCAGGCCTTTGATGAAGCGGTACGATATCAGTTGAGCGCGGAACAGTTACAGCATGCGGTGCTGACTGATGGTGAATTGAATGGCTCAGAGATGACCATGGAGACGGCTGAGCTCTTGCGGGAATCCGGCCCCTGGGGGCATCAGTTCCCGGAACCTCTGTTTGATGGTGAATTTTCTTTGCTGCAGCAACGAATAGTCGGTCAGCGGCACTTGAAATTAGTGCTGATGGAACCAGATAGTGGAGTAGCGATTGATGCGATCCATTTCAATGCCGATACGGATACCTGGCCGAACGATTCCGTTCAGCGGGTCAGGGCGGTATTCCGCCTGGATGTAAACGAATTTCGCGGGCAGCGTAGCCTGCAACTGATGATAGATCACCTGCTGCCACTTTGATCCGGCAGCCATGTTTTTGCGAGAACAAAATGAGAGATGAACGATGAACGATTTTACCCTGGATGAATTGAATATACTGGTCGCGGTTTTTGATAAAGCGGGCATCGCAGAAGATGGTAGTGCTGAAGCTGAGATGTTCAGCCGTATCAAAGCTGCCCAGTCAGAGCGTACTGAGTTAGAAAGTATGGATTTTGATGATTGTCTGGGCGGTGCCTGCAAGCTGTGAGTGATCTACCACTTTATTATGTCGGTGCCCACGTTAGTGCCAGCGGCGGGGTTGAAAATGCCCCGCTGAATGCGGCAAAGCTAGGGGCGAATGCTTTTGCGCTGTTTACCAAAAATCAGCGTCGCTGGGAGGCTAAACCCCTCACCTCAGGCAGTATCAAAAAGTTTCGCGACAGTTGTGAGCGTCTGGGATTTAAACCAGAGCAAATACTTCCTCACGATAGCTATCTGATCAACCTGGGGCATCCGGAGGCTGAGCCGTTAGCAAAGTCGCGTGCCGCCTTTGTCGATGAATTGCAGCGTTGTGAGCAGCTGGGGCTCTGCTACCTGAACTTTCACCCGGGCAGTCACTTGCGCAAAGTGGATGAAGAAACCTGCCTTAATACCATCGCTGAGTCGATCAATATCGCCCTGGATCAAACCTCAGGTGTGACGGCAGTCATCGAAAATACGGCAGGTCAGGGGAGTAACCTGGGTTGTCGTTTCGAGCATCTTGCGCATATTATCGATCGGGTTGAAGATAAGAGTCGGGTGGGTGTCTGCCTTGATACCTGCCATACCTTTGCTTCCGGCTATGATCTGCGCGATCGGGATGATTGCCAGCATACCTTTGCCGAGTTCGAGCGCATCGTTGGTTTTGAGTATCTGAAGGGTATGCACCTGAACGACTCTAAAACGGAGTTCAATAGTCGTAAAGACCGCCACCATAGCTTAGGCATGGGTGAGATCGGCCTGGAAGTGTTTCGTTATATTATGTCCGATGACCGCTTCCGCGGAATTCCGATGGTATTGGAAACTATAGACGACACTATTTGGGCGGAAGAGATCCAGATGTTGCGAGGGTTTACTGACCTGAGTTCGTAAATGGCCTGTACGGCATGCAACTTGCTGTATAAAATAACACACCATATAGTTATCAGACCGGAGCCGGGAAGGCTCCTCTCCGTTAAAAGGATTTAACGATGTTTCTCAACGCAAATGAAGAGCGCTTTTTCTTTCAGTTACAGTCTGCTGCAGACGCTGAACAGTTCAGTCTACTCCGTCTTGAAGGGGCAGAAGAGATCTCCTCACTATTTGAGTTTGCGATTGAGGTGGTGTCCGCCGATGGGGATATCGACTTTTCCACTCTCATCGGTCAGTCTGCGTTTGTCACCCTGTTAGATCAGACCGATAGCGCCAGCTTTGATCTTAACTCCGAAAGTGTTCGTCATATCCATGGCATGGTTGCCAGAGTGAGTTTGGGGGAGCAGGGCTTACATCAAAGCAGTTATCATATAACGTTGGTGCCCAGGTTATGGATGCTAAAGCACCGTAAAAACAGCCGTATCTTTCAGCATCAGAACATCCAGCAGATAATCGATACTATCCTGGCGGAAGCCGGTTTAAATGCCGATGAATTTCGCTTTGATCTAAGTAAAAGTTACCCGGAGTACGACTACTGCGTGCAATACCGGGAAACTGAGCTGGATTTCATTCAGCGGTTACTGGCCGAAGAGGGGATCCATTATTACTTCGAACACAGCGAAGAATCTCATGTTGCGATTCTCAGCGATGCCTCAATCAGTAATCCGGCGATTAGCGGTGACCCACAACTCGACTGTTACCACGACAGTCAGGGAGCCGTGCGAGAACAGCATATTTTCAACTTTAGTTATCGTGAATCGGTGGTGCCCGGCAAGGTGACTCTGCGGGATTTTAACTTTAAAAAACCCAGCCTTAAACTGGAGTCAGCTAAAGCGGCAGAGCTGGATATTCCTCTGGAAGTATACAACTACCCCGGCCGGTTTATGGATACCCGTCAGGGTGCCAATAACGCCACGATCCTACTCGAATCCCTCAACAGTTATCGTCAGTCCGCTAAGGGGCAGAGTGATGTTAATCGGATGACCCCCGGTTACAGTTTTGAACTTACCGGTCATGATCGGGATGAGTTGAATGCTGAGTATTTAATTGCGCGGGTTGAGCATGAATGTTCTCAGCCGCAGGTGCTTGAGGCGGGTTCAACCACCGAAGGTAGTCAATACAGCAATAAATATCTCTGCACGCCGTTTACGGTGCCGTTCCGTCCAGATACCGATATTAACTATCCGCGGGTTAAAGGCACTCAGACAGCCACCGTCACCGGCCCCGAGGGCGAAGAAATCTATACCGATGAGCATGGCCGCATCAAAGTTCAGTTTCACTGGGACAGAGAAGGGCAAGGGAATGAAACCAGTTCATGCTGGATCCGAGTCAGCCAGGCCCATGCCGGTGGTAGCTTCGGTGGCATGTTTATCCCTCGCATAGGCGAAGAGGTGATCGTTGATTTTCTCGAAGGTGATCCGGACAAACCGCTGATAATTGGTCGTGTTTACCACGGCCTCAACCGCCCTCCCTATAAACTGCCTGAGCATAAAACCCGCAGCACCATTAAAACAAATTCCACCAAAGGCGGAGACGGTTTTAACGAGATCCGCTTTGAGGATAAAAAGGGAGAAGAGCAGGTCTTCCATCACGTAGAGAAAGATCTGGATCAGCGTACTAAAAACGATCAGCGCAGCTGGTTGGGCAATGACCGGCATAAGATCGTCGAGGGCAAAGTGTACAGCGAATGCCATAGCAATGAGCATCATCTGACCCAGGGCGACCAGTTCCAGCAGGTGAATAAAGATCAGCACCTGACTATCGGCGAATCACAATTCACTGCTATCGCTGAAAAGCTGATGCAGTATGCAGGCAGTCAAATCCATTACAAAGCCGGTAACCAGATTATTATCGACGTCGGCACCGAGTTAACCCTGAAGGCCGGCAGCGGCCTGATAAAACTCGACCCCAGCGGGGTCACTATTACCGGTGCCGATCTCAAACTCAACGAAGGCGGCAGCGGCGCACGCGCTTCTAAAGCCGGCCCAACACAACCGCAGCGCCCATTAGAAGCCGATAACAGCCTGGCGGGTTTTGTCTCCGACCCGAAACAGGCTGAAATAATACAAATGCCACTACCGTTGGATTTCACAGATAAAAAAGATGAAGTGCGTTTCAAAATCGCCCCGGTGCCGGGTGCAAAGGGGTATGCCAACGAGCCTTATAAACTCTACCGGGATGGCGGCCTGATCGCCGAAGGGCTGACTGACGAAAAGGGCTATATCAAGGCTCCCCATGTTGAAGGCACCGGGAAGTACAGCGTCGAGCTGATTAGTGGCCACCGTTTTGATATCGATGTAATCGAAAAATACAGCGAAGGCGTTCAGGGCAAACTGGAGCGGATTGCCAACCAGGGGTATCGAACTGAAAAGGGAGACAATGCTGATGATAGCGTTGCCCGAATCGCTCACTGGCAGGCGGATAAAGGGCAGACGGTGACAGGCAAACTGGAGGACAAGGAATGACCGCCGAAACGACAGAATGCAAACAGGTAACCACCGAAGCCCAGTTGAAAGCGACTACTGCGCCCAAGTGGCTACTTTGCCCGGAAACAGACAAGAATGTTATCTACCCCCATCGAGAAAATATAGAGATTACCCCTCTGATTAACGGCAAAGAGGCCTTTGGCGCACTTGAAGAAGCGATTAAGAATGCCACTGACAGCATCGATATTATCTGCTGGGGGTTTGATCCGTCGCTGCGTTTGTCGGGACCTAAAGGAGAAGAAAGGTACGGTGAGCTGTTGGAGAGGAAGGCTAAAGAAGGAGTTCAGATTAGGGTAATGATTTGGTACAGCAAGATTGCCGATATATCCCCTATGTTCAAAGATGAAAGCTTACCTGACTTTGATAGACGGACTGGCGGAGATTTAAGAAAAGAGCGCTTTGAAAAAAATAGCCTTAATACTGAGGCGAACTCTGCTGAACTAAAAGAGCTTCGAGAGTATCAACAAGCGTATCAGAGTGCAGTTGATGACTGGAGAAATCAGGATTTATCAACAGTAGATGAGCCTTTTTGGAAAAGCCGTGAATACAAGGCTGATCCTCGCCAATGGAAGCTGGACAAGCTGAAAACACGAATGGAGCAAAAAAAGTCAGAATTTGAGGAACGGTATAATCAGGCGTATACCCGCTACAATGGAACACCGTTCCTGCAACAAGGCGATCGGGTATTTAACGAAGATTGGTATCTACGTGCTCAGCATGGGCGTATTGCAAATCTTACGTTTACTACAAGAGATATCAAAGATTTTGCCTCCGTTGCAGATATGACGGATGACTCTGAAATGCCCTTTGCTTCTAAAAAGCAAAAAATAGCAGGTCTGGCATTTCCAACGCATCACCAGAAAATGGTGCTGGTTGATTACTCCCGGCCGTCACAGGCTGTTGGCTTTGTAATGGGACATAACATGCAGAAAAACTATTATGACGATGATCAGCACGCGTTTAATAGTTCTGTTCGATATCCGGGGTTTCGTCCCTGGCAGGATATCTCTACCCGTGCAAGGGGGAGCGTGCTGGTTGATCTGAATGATAACTTCAGCCATGCCTGGGATAAGGAGATTCCTTATGACTCCTGGCGAAATCGAGATTCTCAGATAGACGAAAGCCGGGAATTGATGTCCCCCCAACAATTCAGAGATGCGGTTGAATTTAAGAGTGGTTTTCGTTGTTCGGTTGCCCAGATATGCCGAACGGAAGAAGACTTTCAGGATCGATCGATCCGAAAGGCTTATGAACGAGCGTTGAATAATACGACTGACTTCGTTTACAGCGAAAATCAGTACTTTCGCTATACCCCCTTTGCTGAACGGCTGAAAAAACAAGCGTTAAAACGTAAACAAAAAGGCGCAAAAGACCTCTATTGGTTTGTGATAACAAATAAGCCCAACAGCGGAGGAGAGGGAACCAATACCTATGCGATGCTGCAGGCGTTGGGGCATGAAGAACGCTTGCCTCGGTTGGTTAAAGATCAGCGGCAGCAGCTTATAGAGCTGGAAGCCCGCCGAGCGCGCTATAAAAAGTTCCTTGCACAAGAGGGTAGTCGAGGCCCCTATTACGATTATCTCCTTGGCAATCAAACCGCTCGGGTAAAGGAAGAGTTGCCCAGGGTTGAGAAGGAAATTGCAGAGCTGCGTGAACATTATCCAGAGGCTGTGGCAGAGCTAGAAAAGAAAAATCAGCAAGTTATTAAAAACGAACTGGATGTGGATGATCCGCAACAGGCCTTTGAACTGCAGAACAGTGATGGCTTGAAAGTTCATATCGCAACCCTTACCAGTTGTACCGGTAGTACTGCCGAGCCCAATCTCTATACCCAGATCTATGTCCACAGTAAATTGCTACTGGTTGATGATGACTACTTTCTGCTGGGCTCCGCCAATATCAATAAGCGCAGTATGGAGATCGATACCGAACTAGCCATTGCCACCCCAACTCCTTCGCTGGCCAGTCACTGCCGTAATCGACTTTGGCAGATACATGCGAAGAGAGTAAAGAAAGATTCGTTGGGTAATTATGACTATTGGGACAAATTAATGACAGGTAATTGGCGCGCTCAATATCTAGGGAGACCGTTAAAAGGTACGTTAACCCATTTTTATGATCCGGACTGTCAGGTGGCCGCCGCCAATGATTAATTTAAAACCGCTTATCGTTAGTGTATTAGCCCTACTGATCAGCGGCTGTAATAACGAACCACAGGGACAGGTGACGATGAAAGAAGAGATAACCCCATTTATCTGTGCAATTGAAAAGGATCATCTACCCGAGACAGACCCGGAGCTGGAAAAGCAGTATCAAGAGATTCGTGCCTATGAGAAAAAACAGATACCTAATAAAGATGAGGTGAATATCACCAATCAGTATCAGTTATTAGCCGATCAGGGTCACTGGAAAGCGGCTAGTCAGTTAGCGACTCGTAATCTGTATGGCAAAGGAACTGAACAGAGCTATTTTAAGGCAGTTGAGTGGTTTCAGTGGATGGCGGACCGGGATATCCCTTTAGGCTATTACAACCTGGCCGTCATGGCAGAAAAAGGTTTGGCTCTGAAGCAAGATAAAGAGGGTGCCTGGAAGTATTTTCATAAGGCTGCACAGCTGGGTAGTCCTCAAGCGCAGTACCGTTTGGCCGAGATATATATATATCCAAAGAGAGATGAAAAAACTGGATTGCCTTATCATCGCTGTGCTGCGAAGCAAGGTTATCGGGACTCATGGGATGCTTTGGCTTCCTATACAGAAATTGCAGAAAGAAACTATCCTAAAGCCCTTTATTACTACCAGGCGGCGGCGGCGTTAGGCCGAAGACAGAGTATGCAAACTCTTGAAGGAGTCTTTCGTGACGGTGATTTTGGATATGAGATTAATGAAGCTTTAGCTGATAGTTATGATGAAAAATATTATCGTTTACGGAAAAAACCCGACCTGAAATTCCCTAACCTGAATGAATTAGCCCCGTTGCCTCCCCACCCTGAACAGGGTTTGTATAACCCAGAAACCGATCGAAACGAGATGCCTGAGTAAGTAAATGAAAAATGACAAGGAATGTCAGATTCAAATGAACTTAGTTAAATTACTTTTCCTTGCGATTTTTACTTTGCTCTTGAGTGCCTGTAATAGTGAATCGCAAGAGAATGCACAGATGACGAATAAGAGTAACCCTAAGATAGAGCCTTTTGTTTGTGCTTTTGAAAAAGATAACCTGCCTGAAATCGATCCTGAACTGGAAAAGCAATATCGAGAGATTCGGGCTTATGAGAAAAAACAGATACCCAATAAAGATGAAGTGAATATCACCAATCAGTATCAGTTATTAGCCGATCAGGGTCACTGGAAAGCGGCCAGCCAGTTAGCTACTCGTTATTTGTATGGTAAAGGGGCAGAACAAAGCTATTTTAAAGCAGTAGAGTGGTTTCAGTGGATGGCCGATAAAGATATTCCGTTGGGCTATTACAACCTGGCAGTTATGGCCGAAAAAGGGCTGGCGTTGAAACAGGATAAAGAAGGTGCCTGGAAGTATTATCATCGGGCGGCGCAGTTGGGTAACCCTCAGTCGCAATATCGATTAGGTGAGATATACCTTTACAAACGTAAAGACGATTCTGAAGGTATTTCATATCATAAATGTGCTTTGGCACAGGGATATAGAGAGTCTGGTCATGCTCTAGGTGATTTTGGCTTAATTGAAGGAAATTCCTCAAAGGCCCTCTATTACTACCAGGCGGCGGCGTTAGGCCGTACAGGAAGTATGCTCACTCTTGAGGGGGTCTTTCGTGATGGGGATTTCGGCTATGAAGTAAATGAAGCTCGAGCTGTGCAATATGACAAACTCTATGATCGTTTGAAAAAAAATCCTGATCTGAAATTTCCGAACTTAAGTGAAATGCTGCCTCTCCCCCCCCACCCAGAGCAAGGTTTGTATAACCCAGAAACCGATCGAAACGAGATGCCCGAGTAAACGATGGATCTAAGATTAACAGCAAGGGAACTGAAAACAGGGTTGCTGGTTATTTTGTTATTAACCGGAGCCCCTGCGATGGCCTTTGACTTTGAATGCGCCCGAGAGGCGGACTATCTGCCGCCGCTGGATAAGGACGCCGATGAGCTGTTTATGCAAGCCCGGCGTGCGGAAGTAAAACCGGGTAAAAAAGATCATGAGAATATCAGTGGTCTGTATCAATTGGCCGCTGATAAAGGCCACTGGAAAGCGATGCATAACTTGAGCCGTCGTTATCTTAAAGGCAAAGGTGTACCGGTAGACAGCGGTAAAGCGCTGGATCTGACCGAAAAACTGATCGAGATGAATGTCCCTATTGGCTATTACAATATGGCAGTGTTATTAGAGCGAGGGCGGGGTGTACATCAGGACACCGAAGCGGCCTGGCAATATCTGCATAAGGCGGCATCCATGGGAGAGTCTAATGCTCTGGTGAGACTTGGAAAATATTATGGTTATGACTTGCCAAGAGAAAAGCAGGAAGACGAAAAAGCAGCAGTCTATTATGAGTGTGCAGCACAACAGTACAGTACGCTGGGCCTACATGAATACGCATCTTGGCTACAGGTTGTAGATGATAATTACCCCAAAGCCACCTACTACTATTTGCTGGCTGCTGGGGGCGGGGATAAGAGTGCTGCTTTGTTTATTAGTGGTGTGTTTCTTGATGGTGAACTTGGATATGAAAAAGATGAAGAGTTTGGGAATAAGTTGTATTCAGTTAGAGCTCGATTAAAAAAAGATGCTCTCTATAAACTTCCCAACATCGCCGAACGTTATCCACTGCCTTATCATCCCACACTGGGTCGCTACAACCCCGAAACCGACCAGAACGAGATGCCCGAGTAGGTTAAATATGACAAGGATTGTCAGACCATAATGAACTTAGTAAAACTCCTTTATCTTGCTGTTTTAACAATGACTTTGTGCGCTTGCAACAGTGAATCGCAAGGGAATAGTTCTATGACAGAAAAGAGTACCCCCAAGATAGAACCCTTTGTTTGCGCTTTTGAAAAAGATCATTTGCCTGATGTCGATCCAGAGTTGGAAAAACAGTATCAGGAGATCAGAGCTTATGAGAAAAAACAGATACCCAATAAAGATGAAGTGAATATCACCAATCGGTATCAACTATTAGCGGATCAGGGCCACTGGAAAGCTGGCAGTCAGTTAGCCGTGCGTTACCTTAATGGACGTGGTGTAGAACAGAGTTACTTTAAAGCGCTGGAGTGGTTTCAGTGGATGGCAGACCGGGATATCCCTCTGGGTTACTACAATTTGGCTGTTCTGGCAGAAAAAGGGCTGGCGCTGAAAGAGGATAAAGAGGGGGCCTGGCAGTATTACCATAGAGCCGCTCAGCTGGGTAATCCTCAGTCCCAGTACCGATTAGGAGAAATTTATCTACATCAGCGTAAAGATTTCGAACAGGGTGAAACCTTTCATCGTTGTGCAATGAAACAAGGCTATGCTGAATCAGCAGATGCTTTAGGTGATGTAGGCTTGATACAGGATAATTATCCTAAAGCCATCTATTACTATCAGGCGGCGTTAGGTCGTAGGAGTAGTATGTTGACTTTACACCAAACTTTTCGAGAAGGATCTTTTGGTTATTCAAAAGATGAGTTCTTGGCTAATCAATATGATCAGTATTATGATCGCTTGAAAAAAAATCCCGACCTGAAATTCCCAAACCTTAATGAATTAGCACCATTGCCTCCCCACCCGGAACAAGGGCTGTATAACCCTGAAACCGGTCAGAACGAGATGCCCGAGTAAGTTAAATATGACAAGGAATGCCAGGCCAGAATGAATTGAGTTACATCGATTTTCTTAGTTGTTTTGACGAAAAAGATGATCGGTAAGACTAGAATGATGCTGGGGTTGCGCCCCTGATACGGGACGGCATCACCCCGCTTTGATAGTTGTTTTAATTCGTTAATGCGGCTCTTACCCTCTTTACATCCAGCCCATTAATTAGCTCAACCAAATTCGGAAAGATCGATGCGTGATAGCCGTAACCTCCGTTGATCATTTCGTCCAGTGCCTGCTCTTTACTCCAGTTCTGTTCGATGATGCGATAAGCGGCGACGACGGTGCCGGTACGGTCTGAACCATGCCAACAATGTACTAGTATTGGGTTTTTACTGTTTTTAATAACTCGCAATGCTTCAATCAACTGATTTTCTGTGACCTTTCCAGTGCGCAACTTCAGTTGGTGGAGTTTGAGTTCTGTCTTGCCTGCTTCATCTTCGTCGGTATGAAATTCTCTTAGGTTTAATATCGCTTTAATACCAAACGCAGCTAGTTGAGGGAAAGCTTCATCGTCGGGTTGTTCTGAGCGGTAGAGGTGTTCATCAACGCGATAAATATTATTTAGTTCAGTGCCAATGACAGGTGTGGCCCACATCTTTGGACGAAGCCGGCCATCTGCATGGGTTATAGAGCTGAGAATGAGTAACAGAACGCTGTATAAAATGGGGGCAGTGATAGTGCGGCACATATTGAAATCCTTTTCATGTGAATACTGACTGTATCTTAATCAGGCTAATGATAAAAGCCGGGCGCTGTCATCCTTAGTGAATAAATTGTGAGAGTCAGTAGCCGCTGATTATTTATGGCAGTATGGTCGTTTACAGGTGGTATCTGATTGTTATTCAATGCTGATTTTATGTTTGAAGCTGGAGAGTTATATCCTCGCTGATCTTTTTTCTAATGCACACATCGCATCATCAGCGGTAAAGAAGACCTGCCCCGGGCTTAGCTGTTGCAGAAAGTGTGTGTCTTTAAGCTTATCCATGACCGGGCCTTTAACCTCTGCAAGGTGAAGGGTTATACCTTCTGAGGCTAATTGTGCTGTTAGATTTTCCAGACTTTCAAGAGCGCTGGCATCGATAAAGTTTACTGCGTTGCAAAGTATAACGACATGGGTAACTTCTCTGTGGCAGGTGCATTGGGTGCGAATGAAATCTTCGACAAAGCGGGTATTGGCGAAATACAGGCTCTCGTCCACCCGAATCGCCAGAATATGTTTGTCTGTGGTGACTTCGTGACGGTCGATATTACGAAAATGCGGGCTGTTGCCGACACGCCCGACAATGGCGATATGGGGTTGGCTGCTGCGGTAAAGTAATAATAGAAATGAGATTGCGATACCGCTGAGGATGCCTAACTCTACCCCTAGTACCAGAACGAAAACAAAGGTACTTAGCAGTGTCAGGGCGTCGGCTTTATTGAATTTCCAGCTGTCTGTAAATGCGCGGATATTGATCAGTGGCAGGACGGCCATAATAATCACAGCCCCTAGAATTGCTTTCGGCAGATAGAAGAACAGTGGGGTGAAAAAGCTGACGGTCAGGGCGACCATAAGGGCTGAAATAACCGATGCGATAGTGGTTCTGGCGCCGGAAGCATAATTTACCATCGATCGGCCAAACCCGCCGGCTACCGGATAAGTGCCGCTAAAGGCGGCGCCCAGGTTGGCGGCGCCCAGAGCGATCAGTTCTTTGTTGGGTTCGATGCGTTCCCTGTCCCGGCTGGCCAGCGTAGTACCAACGGAGACGCTTTCGAGAAAACCGATCAAGGCGATCAGCAGGGCCGGAGTCATGAGCGTCTGCCAGAGCGCTAAGTCAATGTTAAAGGTGCTGATCGAGGGCAGGCCTTCAGGAATAGCGCCAACGATAGCAACGTGCTGGTTTTGGTTCAGCCCAAACATCGCAACCAGAGTGATGCCGATAATCATGGCAAACATCGGGCCGGCTCTACAGATCGGTTGAACCAGCCAGTGAGGGAGTGAGGTGTTTTTGAGTAGTACGACTAGCTTTTCTTTTACTATCCAGAGAGTCAATACGCCCAGTATGCCGAGTAGTAACGTGACGCTATTGAGTTCGCTAATATGGGTGAGAATATAGCCAAAGGAATCGGTAATAAAACCACCGTTAGGAATGTCTATGCCGGTTAGATGGCGAAGCTGACTGACGGCTATTAACAGCGCGGCAGCACTGGTAAAACCAGAGATAACCGAGTGGCTCATAAAATTGACGATAGAGCCCAGCTGCAATGCACGTAGTATTAACATAATTAAGCCGACCAGCAGTGAAAGGTTGACCGCAATGGTGGCTGGATCAGCCAGGCCGCTGGCGCTGGTGTCTGCAATGGTTGAGCCTACCATCAGCGAGGTGATGGCGACCGGGCCTACGGCCAGGCTACGGCTGGAGCCAAGCAAGGCGTATATAAACAGGGGAACGATGGCGCAATACAGACCGTATTGTGGAGGAAGTCCTGCGAGAAAGGCGTAGGCCATTCCCTGAGGGATCAGTAAGATACCGACCACGATGCCTGCCACCAGATCGCTGGCAAAATCGTCCCGGTGGTAGTGTTTAAACCACCGGGTAAGAGGCAGGTAATCGATAGCGCCGGACATAAGTCTTTTTTATATTTCCTTATGGAATAAATATATCTCTCTTAATTATAACTCCTGTTAAGAGGTGCTTACCAGCCATGCTATATTGATCCACTATTCATAATTTATCATTCCTGAAACGGGAACTCTGCTATGGCAACCTGGAAACCAACATTTACGTCGACGGATATAGAGATCACTCAACAGGAAAAACTCTGGGATGGTTTCTTTAAGATCAACAGACTGCATATTCGTCACGCGCTGTTTGAAGGGGGCGAGGTTGAGGTGATCCGAGAGCAGTTTCGACGTGATGATGCGGTGTGTGTCTTGCTGTTTGACCCTGTCAAAGATGCCATTGTCCTGGTTGAACAGTTCCGGGTAGGAGCGATAAACAAGGCAGATTCACCCTGGTTGCTAGAGCTGGTGGCGGGCATTGTTGAGCCAGGGGAAACGCCTGAAGATGTTGCCCGGCGAGAGGCAGTGGAAGAAGCGGGTGCTGATATCTCCGATATAGTGCCAATTACCCGTTATATGCCCAGTGCCGGCGGGAGTGATGAGTATATCGAATTGCTTTGTGCCAGAGTGGATAGCGATGGTGTGGGCGGCGTGCATGGGCTGGCTCATGAGGGCGAAGATATTCTGGTGCATGTGCTACCCTTTGCTGAGGTCTGCGAGATGGTGGCCAACAGCACTATCGATAATGCGGCGACTATTATTGCGGTACAATGGTTACAACTGAACAAGCAGAAACTCCTGCAACGCTGGGGTTGTCTGTAGGATGAGTATTCAGAAAAATATAACTGGATAGTCAAAATCTGAATAATTTGGAATATATGAAAAAACGTTATATCCCTGACCTGGTAAAGCAGATGGCTGATTGTGAAGCTAACTATCTGCGACTGATGCGGCTGATGCCGGATCTTGAACAGTGCGATGAGCGCGCGTTCGAGGTTCACTGGCATGAACAGCAGAGCCGGGTACGTCTGCAGGTTGAGGAGCGTTTTACCTATACCACGACCGTACTGGTGTCCCAGAGTTTCGATCACAGCTGGCTTGAAGCCCCGAGTCTTGTGGTTCGCATCTATCATGATGCCCGGGTGGCTGAAGTTATCTGCCTGAAGAGTCGTCGTCAGTTCAGAGGGGTATACAGTTACCCGAATGACCGGATGCACCAGAAGGATGAAAAAGCGCAGTTGAATCAATACCTGGGTGAATGGCTTAGCCACTGCCTCACTCACGGCCAGGCGACAGAGCCTGTTTTTAGTTATTCATGAACTCGTTGGTTATTGCTCAAATTACCGACTGTCATCTACCGAATGATCCGCATCAGTATTATCGGGGAATCGATGTTGATCAACATCTGAACAGGGTTGTTGATGATCTGCTGCGGCTTCCCGAGCCTGTCGGGATGATTCTCTGGACCGGTGACCTGGTACACCATGGCGCGGCTCAGGGGTATCAACGCCTGAAAGCTAGGATTGCCGAGTTACCTGTTCCCAGCGTCTGGATACCGGGTAACCATGATGATGCTCAGCTGATGCAACAGATCGGTAGCCAGGCTGGCGGTGGTCTGAATCAGCGTACAGTGTTGGCCAATGACTGGGCGATTATTCTCTTAGACAGTACCTCTGCGCCGGATGGCCGGGGCGGTGGTAGCCTTGCGCAAAGTGAATTGGATTATCTGCAGCAGCAGTTGCAGGCACTGGATGACAGGCATTGTCTGGTCGTTTTACATCATAATCCGGCTCCGGTTGAAAGCGACTGGCAGGATCAGATTATGCTGGGCAATGCGGGGGCGTTCTGGGCGATACTGACGGCCTCTGATAATGTCCGGGGAGTCATCAACGGGCATGTGCACCAGGCTAGGGATAGTGATGTTGAGGGGGTGCGGGTGATGATGACGCCTTCAACCTCTGTACAGTTCAAAGCAGGCTGTGGTGAGTTTACGCTGGAGGATGATGCTGTATTACAGGCGCCGGCTTACCGGCTTCTAAAACTCAGTAGTGATGGCCAGATAGAGACCCTGATCAAAAGAGTCGCGGGTTAAGGTTGCATCATTAACAGCTCTCCGGTACTTTTATCAAAGCATGTATATATATACAGATAAAAACAGTCGCAGAATGAAAGGTTTTTGATGCCCCAGCCCCTGTTTATCTATGTTCACGGTTTTAATAGTTCGCCCGATTCCTACAAAGCGCGTTTTCTGGTGGACTGGATGGCTGAAAATGGTCGATCAGATCATATTTTAGTGCCGGATTTACCCCATTGGCCAGCGCAGGCGATTGCATTATTAGAAGCGCTGATAGACACTCATTCACATCGTAATATACTCCTGATTGGCAGCTCGCTGGGCGGGTATTACAGTACCTGGTTAACTGAGAAGTATGGTCTGCGTACAGTGCTGATTAACCCGGCTATACGACCTTATGAATTGCTGGAGAGTATGCTGGGTGAGCAAGAAAGCTATTACAGTGATGAGAAATATGAGTTGACCCATCAGCATCTGGATCAGTTGCTGGCATTAAACTGCAATCAACTTAAAGACTCTTCACGATATCTGCTGCTGACTCAGACTGCTGATGAAACATTGGATTATCAGGAAGGTGTCGAGAAATTCAGGGATTCGCCCATGCTGGTGCAGCAGGGTGGTTCCCACGGCTTTGATCAATTTGAATCTGTTATTCCGGCGATATTGGCATTTGCTGATGGCCGAGTAGAGTTGCCTGATGTCACTGATCTGACATCCCTGGCTGATAAGGACTGAAACATCCGATGAGTAATAATTATAACGCCGATGCGATTGAGGTACTGAGTGGACTGGATCCGGTTCGCCGTCGCCCCGGTATGTATACCGAGACCGACCGGCCAAACCATCTGGCGCAAGAGGTCATCGATAACAGTGTTGATGAAGCACTGGCCGGTCATGCCACTCAATTGGAAGTGGTGCTGCATAAAGATGGTGCTATCAGCGTCAAAGACAATGGTCGGGGAATGCCGGTCGATATCCACCCTGAGGAAGGGGTCAGCGGTGTTGAGCTGATTCTGACGCGGTTGCATGCCGGGGGTAAGTTTTCTAACGAAAACTACAACTATTCCGGTGGTTTGCATGGAGTAGGCGTTTCTGTAGTTAACGCTTTGTCAAAGCTGCTTGAAGTGACTATTCGTCGTGGTGGTAATGTCTACCGGATGACCTATGCCGATGGTGAAAAGGTTTCTGAGCTGGAGATCGTTGATAGCTGTGGTCAGCGCAATACCGGAACTGAAGTGCGTTATCTGGCTGACCCTCAATATTTTGATACGCCAAAATACAGCCTGACAAAGCTGAAACATATGCTGCGGGCTAAGGCCGTACTCTGTTCTGGTTTACGGGTTATATTTACTGATGCCAGTGGTGCCACTAAAGAGAAAGAGGAGTGGTATTACGAAGATGGTCTGGTGGACTATCTTAAGGGCACCACCCAGGTATATGAAACATTGCCTGAAGCGCCTCTGACGGTTTCTTTACAGGGCGATTCAGATGCAATGGATGTGGCCTTACAGTGGTTGCCTGAAGGAGGGGATCTGACCTGTGAAAGTTACGTTAACCTGATTCCGACTCTGCAAGGCGGCACGCATGTAAATGGTTTACGAACAGGTTTGTTGGAAGCGATGCGTGAATTCTGTGAGTTCCGTAACCTGTTGCCCAGAGGTGTAAAAATATCCGCTGAAGATATCTGGGAGCGTTGCTGTTATGTCCTGTCAGCGAAGATGCAGGATCCTCAGTTCTCTGGTCAGACCAAGGAGCGTTTGTCATCCCGTCATATTGCCGCGTTTATTTCTGGTGCGGCGAAGGATGCTTTTAGTCTCTGGCTTAATCGCCATGTAGAAGATGGTGAAAAGCTGGCGGAATTGGTTATTAGCAGTGCCCAGCGTCGTCTGCGATCCAACAAGAAAGTGGTTCGTAAAAAAGTTACCTCGGGACCTGCTCTGCCGGGAAAACTGGCTGACTGTACCGGTAATGATGCGATGCAGGGTGAGTTGTTTCTGGTGGAGGGTGACTCTGCGGGCGGTTCCGCAAAGCAGGCCCGGGATCGAGAGTATCAGGCGGTTATGCCGTTACGGGGAAAAATTCTCAATACCTGGGAGGTTGACCCAAATGAGGTTTTGGCCTCACAGGAGGTCAACCATATTTCAATTGCGATCGGGGTTGAGCCCGGCGCCGATAGTTTCGATGGCTTACGTTACGGCAAGATCTGCATCCTCGCCGATGCGGACTCCGACGGCCTGCACATTGCTACGTTGCTTTGCGCGTTGTTTGTGCGCCATTTTAAGCCGCTGGTTGCGGCTGGGCATGTCTACGTGGCAATGCCTCCGCTGTATCGGATAGATGTGGCTAAAGATGTGTATTACGCACTCGATGATGATGAGATGCAAAGTGTTGTTGAGCGGATAAAGTCTGAACGTAAGAATGCCAAAATTGGTGTGCAGCGATTTAAGGGGCTGGGTGAGATGAACCCACTGCAGCTGCGTGAGACAACTATGTCGCGTGATACGCGTCGGCTGGTTCAGCTGACGATAGAGCCGGGTGATGGCACCAATGAGGTAATGGACATGCTCTTGGCGAAGAAGCGCTCTCCCGACCGGAAAGAGTGGCTGGAAAGTAAGGGTAACCTCGCGGACATTTGAGGCTGAATATTTTGGACTCTATTGTTGTGCTATGAAGAGCACGCTGAAGAAATTGTCGAGTTTTATAAGCTCCGGGATAAAAAATGAGCGGAACAGTACATATTGATGAAGGCATTGAACGCCTGTCATTGAAAGAATATAGCGAGAAGGCGTATCTGGATTACTCCATGTACGTCATTCTTGACCGGGCGTTGCCGAATATTGGTGATGGCCTGAAGCCGGTTCAGCGCCGCATTGTTTATGCGATGTCTGAACTGGGTTTGAAATCGACAGCAAAATATAAGAAGTCGGCCCGTACCGTTGGTGATGTATTAGGTAAATTCCATCCGCATGGTGACAGTGCGTGTTACGAAGCGATGGTATTGATGGCGCAGCCGTTCTCGTATCGTTATCCCCTGATTGATGGTCAGGGTAACTGGGGTTCGCCGGACGATCCTAAGTCGTTCGCGGCGATGCGATATACCGAATCAAAGTTGGCTAAATACGCCGAAGTGTTGCTGAAAGAGGTTACTCAGGGAACCGTAGAGTGGGGGCCGAATTTTGATGGTACTTTACAAGAGCCGCTGACCCTGCCGGCACGACTGCCGAATATTCTCCTGAACGGTACTACCGGCATCGCCGTAGGTATGGCGACTGATATCCCCCCCCATAACCTGCGTGAAGTCACGAAGGCTTGTATTCAATTGCTCTCTAAGCCGAGCACCAGTCTGGAAGATCTCTGCGAGTTTGTGCCGGGGCCGGATATGCCTACCGATGCCGAGTTGATTACCCCGCGCCATGAATTACGCAAGATGTATGAAACCGGTAAAGGCAGTCTGAGGGTACGGGCGGTCTACAGTAAAGAGCAGGGTGATATTGTTATTACTGCGCTGCCGTATCAGGTGTCAGGTGCCAAAGTGCTGGAGCAGATTGCCCAGCAGATGCAGCAGAAAAAACTACCGATGGTTTCAGACCTGCGGGATGAGTCTGATCATGAAAATCCGACGCGTTTAGTCATCGTGCCTCGCTCAAATCGTATTGATGTTGAGCAGTTGATGGCGCATCTGTTTGCCAGCACCGATCTGGAGCGTACATACCGCGTTAATATGAATATGATCGGTATTGATGGCCGGCCACAGGTTAAAAATCTGAAACAGATTCTGACTGAGTGGCTGGTTTATCGTACTGAAACCGTGCGTCGCCGGTTGCAGTTCCGTCTGGATAAAGTGCTGGCCCGGCTGCACATTCTTGAAGGTCTGATGGTCGCTTATCTCAATATCGACGAGGTTATTGAGATTATCCGTACCGAAGATAAACCAAAGCTGGTTATGATCGAGCGGTTTGGTATCTCCGAGATTCAGGCTGAAGCGATTCTGGAAATCAGATTGCGTCAGTTGGCTAAGCTGGAAGAGATAAAGATTCGGGGAGAGATGGATGAGCTCTCTGAAGAACGCAAGTACCTCGAAGAGATTCTGGGTTCTGAAAAATTGATGCGTAAGCTCATTCGTGATGAGCTAAAAGCCGATGCAAAAGAGTACGGTGATGATCGCCGCTCCCCAATTGTCGCTCGTGAAGAAGCAAAAGCGCTGGACGAGAAAGCGTTACTTACCGCTGATCCGATTACAGCGGTGATTTCGAAGCAAGGCTGGATCCGGGCGGCTAAAGGCCATGATATCGATCCGCAGGGGTTGAGTTATAAGTCTGGAGACGGCTTTAATCTGGCTTGCATGGGGCGTATGAATCAGCCTTTGATTCTGATGGATAGTACCGGTCGTGCCTATTCGCTTGAAGCCCATACATTGCCTTCTGCGCGAGGACAGGGAGAGCCTATTACCGGCAAGCTGACCTTGCCCAAAGGCGCCACTATCGACGGTGCTATTGCCGGGAAAGACAGTGATGCAGTGCTGTTGGCTTCAGATGCGGGTTATGGTTTTGTGACAAAAATTGCAGATATGACCAGCAAAACCCGTACCGGTAAAGCGACCCTGACCTTGCCGAAAGGGGCGAAAGGTATGACGCCGATGCTGTTGAAGCGCAAAGATAGTGACTTGCTGGTGGCAGTGACGAATGAAGGGCGGATGCTGGTCTTCCCGGTTAAAGATCTCCCTGAGCTAGGTCGGGGAAAAGGTAATAAAATTATCAATATTCCGTCTGCCAGGGCAGCTTCGCGGGAGGAGTTGATCGTCGCGATCGTAACGCTGGCGCCGGAAGATACTTTGCAGGTTAATTCCGGTCGACAGCATCTGAAGATGAAGCCTTCTGACCTTGAGCACTACCGGGGTGAAAGGGGGCGTAGAGGTAATAAGCTTCCACGGGGTTATCAGCGAGTCGACTCGCTGGATGTGATTGAAAAGTCTGCGGCAGCGGCTGAGGCGCAGGAAGATTAATCGGCGTAGGGAGTTAATATGAAAGGGGCGCTCGCCCCTTTTTTTGTGGCTTTTAGGATAGCCCCCTGCCGATTCTCAGAGAAACAGACCTCTGATTTAGCATAAAAATACAAATTGATTTCTGTATATGCTTTCTTCTGGGCGTGGTTATCTGTAAAATACTGCGCCTAACTCTCTTCTGTGTGGCCGTTTTTTAGTCAGATTGTGCGACCATTCGGAATATTTAAACTGCCCTGTATCATCTGACAATACAGGTAATAGACCCTGAGAATACTGATCAATAGTGTTTTCAGAATAGGAAAAAGCATGACCGAAAGCTTTGCTGACTTATTTGAAGAATCCCTTAAACTCGTTGATATGGTGCCAGGCACTGTTGTAATGGGTGAAGTTATCGAAATCGATAGCGACTGGGTTACCGTAAATGCTGGCCTGAAATCTGAGGCTGTTATTGCTCGTAGCCAGTTCCTGAATGATGCCCAAGAGCTTGAAGTTCAAGTGGGTGACATGGTTAAGGTAACTCTCGAAAGCGTTGAAGATGGCTCCGGTGAGACACGTCTGTCCCGTGAGAAAGCTAAGCGCGCCGAGTCTTGGGGTGTTCTGGAAACTGCCTTCGAAGCTGAAGAAACTGTTAAAGGTTTTATCAGCGGAAGCGTAAAGGGTGGTTTCACCGTTACTGTTAACAAGATTAATGGTTTCCTTCCTGGTTCTTTGGTAGATGTTCGTCCAGTTAAAAATGTTGACCACCTTATGGGTCAAGAGCTGGAATTCAAACTGATTAAGTTAGACCAAAAGCGTGATAACATCGTTGTTTCTCGTCGCGCAGTTCTTCAGGAAGCTAACAGCGCTCAACGTGATGAGCTGCTGGCTACTCTGGAAGAAGGTCAGCAAGTTAAGGGTTACGTTAAGAACCTGACCAACTACGGTGCGTTCGTAGATCTGGGCGGTGTTGACGGCCTGCTGCACATCACTGACATGGCGTGGAAGCGTATTTCACACCCAAGCGATATGCTGACTCCGGGTGATGAAATCACCGTTCAGATTATCAAGTTCGACAAAGAGACTAATCGTCTGTCTCTGGGTCTGAAGCAGCTGAACGAAGATCCTTGGTCTTCTATCCTGGCTCGTTTCCCTGCTGGAACTAAGGTTCCTGCGCGTGTTACTAACCTGACTGACTACGGTTGCTTCGCGTCTATCGAAGATGGCGTTGAAGGTTTGATCCACGTGTCTGAAATGTCCTGGACTAACAAGAACATCCACCCTTCTAAAGTTGTTCAGGTGAACGATGAAGTTGAGGTTATGGTTCTTGATGTTGATGAGAAGCGTCGTCGTATCTCTCTGGGCATGAAGCAGTGTATTGCTAACCCATGGTCTACTTTTGCTGAGCAGTTCGCTGCGGGCGATAAAGTTACCGGTACTATCAAGACAATTACCGATTTCGGTGTCTTTGTTGGTCTGGAAAATGATCTGGATGGTCTGGTTCACATGTCTGATATCTCTTGGGATGCTGACAACGAAACAGCGCTGCGCGAATACAAGAAGGGCGAAGAAGTTGAAGCCGTTATCTTGTCTATCGATGCAGAGAAAGAGCGTATCTCTCTAGGTATCAAGCAGCTGGAAAGCGATCCGTTCTCTGAGTACGCTGCTGCTAACGAGAAGAACACTATCGTTAAAGGTATCGTTAAGTCTGTAGATGCTAAAGGCGCTAATGTTGAGCTGGCTGAAGGTATCGAAGGTTACCTGAAAGTGTCTGACATCAGCATCGATCGCATCGAAGATGCTTCTACCGTTCTGAAAGTAGGCGATGAAGTTGAAGCGAAGATCGTTAACCTGGATCGTCGTAACCGTTCAATCACCCTGTCTGTTAAAGCTAAGGACCAGGCTGATGAGAAGGCGGCTATCAAGGCTGTTGCTGATAAGCCAGTAGAGACTGCTGGTCCTACTACGATCGGTGATCTGATCAAAGCGCAGATGGAATCTAAGAAGTAATACTTCTTACCTCTGATAAAAAGGAGCGCATTGCGCTCCTTTTTTTGTGCCTGTTTCGCGCTGAATGGTCGGTGTGCCGGGCGTGTTAGTCGTATTTCTTCAATCGTTTTTTCTTTATGTTCCCGGTATTTTTTTTCTTCGTAGTCTATGGCTGCCGTGGCTTATAGGTTCCCTTGAGGGCTGCTCTGTCAGCCTGTTGTTTTAGAAGTTCTCATTTGTGCCATTCATTGTTGCTTTGGCGATGCTTTCCTTGAAGTCGAATCGTATCTCTAGTGTTATTCATTATTTGTCGGAAATCATTGGGCTGAGTATGAATACTTGTCAGGGTGTGTTGTTGATGGTGTGGGTGGAGAGTGATGGTTCCCGTTAATCGGGCCACTTTAATGTGAATAATTTCGGGCTGGTGGAGATGGGGGTAGCTGTCCTGGTGTCTGAATTTCTCAGCTAATGATTGGAGTCGTCAGTGATGAGATTGTAAGTCATCTCATGCGGATTGCGTCAGGCATTCGTCGATATTAGCAGGAGCGGCTGCAAAGGAGTACATGCTGATATCTGATTAGATTAGCGTTGTGGAGCGGTATTGTATGATGAGTTGAATGATCTCGTGATCATTAGCGACCGCTTTCAGGGCTTCAACCATAGATCGGCGTTGTGGGAGGTGAATATTAAATTTATCCCGCAGAACTGTGCTGACTTGCTTGTCTGAATCGGGGTCAAGTTCGGCTCCGGCGAAATTAGATATTCGTTGAAGAATAAAGGCTTTATTAGTCATTACCAAAAAATCCGGCTGATTGGTTGTGTGCGCTTAAATCGACGACAGAAATTATTGGTTCTGAAATGAGTGTCGATGATTAAGCGGTGTTTGGTTTTATGAGTGAGCCTGTGGCTGCTCGCTCCTTGGATTTGCAGTTGTCAGCGGACAGGCTGTGTCTGCTTGAATGTATTCATGGATCAAGCGGCTGCACCCTGAAAGGGTGCGGCAGAGACTGAGCTGTTTATCTTGAGCTGTTTTTGCCCAGCACTATCTGACGTGATCCGCTGTTATCTTCCCGGCCAGATACGCCTTTGGCTATCTGTTGAATCTCTCCGCCGGCCTTTAGAAAGGCAGCTGTTTGTTCTTTGATGGAGAGATGGGTTTCGCTTGCGGCTGATTTTTTTGACTTAACTGCCATAAAAATAACTCCTTGTTCATAGAATACTTTACTAGTTTACCATTTTTTGGGCATTCATGGGCTGTTCAAATTTATGGCGGTGAATGTCATGGGTATTGGTTGTGGGTAAGGGGCTGGTTTTTTTGAGCGTTGCTCTAGTCCTGTTATTTTGGCGTTAGCAGTATGCCGAGCCCTGCGCTTGCCAGTAGTGAAGCGCATCCCCGGTTAAATAGTCGTCGCTTATGAGGCTGAGAGAACCATTGCCGAAGATACAGTCCAAACAGGGCATAGGTTGCGATGGCAATCCATTCCAGTACGAGAAAGGTGAAGCCTAGCTCAAAAAACTGAAGGCTTGTCTGCTTGTCCGGATTAACAAACTGCGGCAGAAAGGCTGTAAATATTAAAATGGCTTTGGGGTTTCCTGCGGCCAGTAAAAATTCCTGAAGAGCCAGGTCGAGTAAGCTTTTGTCATCAGTTGCAAGGGTTTCAGTTTTGCCTGGGTTCGATCGCCATAGTTTATAAGCCAACCAGAACAGATAGCCTGCACCGACAATTTTGATAACCATAAACACAGCTTCGGAGGTGTGTAGAATGACGGCGAGCCCGGTTGCTGTAAGCCCTATCATGCCGGTGAAGGCAGTTAGTCTGCCCAGACCGGCAAAAAAAGCGGTATGAAAACCATAACGTTTGGCGTTGCTCATCGCCAGTAAGTTGTTCGGGCCTGGTGACATGTTGAGGGCAAAGCATGCCGGAATAAACAGTAGGAGAGTGAGCAGATCCATAAGTGATTCTCTGAAGTAAAAAGTTTCTCGATTGCTACTGATAAACGTCGTAAAAAAAATACACAGTGATCCCGACGCTGGCAAGAATGACGAAGTTTCGGACCCATTGTTGAGGTAGTTTTCGAGACAGTCGTGCAGCCATATAACCGCCGAAAAGGGTGCCGGCAAGGACAATGGATCCTTCATACCAGGCGATGGCATCGTTATAGATAAACAGGATGATTGCAATCAGTGATACAAAGGTTGAGATAAGTAGTTTCAGGCCGTTCATCTGATTAATGTTGGTATGTCCAGCCAGTGCTAAGTAGCTGAGAGAGATAATTCCAAGGCCGGCGTTAAAAAAACCACCATAGAGACAGACTCCTATGAGTAACAGGCTGAGCAGGACGGTACCTGCCATTGATGCATGGCGGTGCCTGGTGCTTAAGTGTTTTAGCGAGCGGTTGAGTTGACCGCCAAAGATAAAGAGCAGAGTGGCAAATAGGAGTAGCCAGGGGACGGCCGTTTCAAATGCAGTTTCCGGTGTTTGTAGTAGCAGCCAGGCGCCGCAGATGCCCCCTATAAGACTGACGATAATATAACGAGGTAGGTCGGCCTTAACTTCGAGCAAGTCTTTTCTGAAGGCCCAGGTGCCGCTCATATAGCCAGAGCATGAAGCGAAAGTGTTGGTGGCGTTGGCGCTAATGGGTGGAACGCCGGCAAAGAGTAGTGCAGGGAAGGTGATAAAACTGCCTCCGCCGGCGATAGAGTTAAGTATGCCGCCGAGAAAACCCGCTGTAAAAAGAATGATCAGATCGCTAAGCATGCGATTACCTTGTTAGGTCTGGCAAGGATAAAGAATAATGCAGAGCATAGATTATCGCTGTTTAGCAGTACAGATACAGGCTGTGTGAATCGCGCATTAAACTGTACTGGTTACGGCTTCAGGTTGTTAGGGGAATAGCTTCTTGAGCAGATGCTTAGCTTGTTTATCTAACAGCTTTTGATAGTTCTCATTGACTGTTTTGATCAGTACTTTGTCTTCTTCGATGCGTTCAATGTCAGCCCCGGCGAGCAGACTGACCTTGAGATCGGGTGCCTCACTGAGTGCAGTGTGGGTGATTAGATCGTTACTTTCGGTGCTGTGGGTCAGGAAGCGGGCTTCTTCCTGCATTCTTGGTAGTTTTTTGTAATGACCCCGTACGAGTGCCATATGTAGATTTAATACCGGTTTGAGGCTGCGGATGCGCTGCTGATTAAATTGCTTGTATAAGCGATTGAATAGCTGGCTGGCACAGATTGCGTTTATGCCGTGGGAGTCGTCTTTGTGGGGTTTAAGGAATGCTAGCTGGAGGTCTCCACTATCAATTCGGGAGACTTCGCCCTGGTAGATGGCGATCACCATATCCAGCATTCGATAGTAGTATTCTTGTAATTCATTGAGCTCATCGTTGCGGATATTGTCTGAATGGCCTGAAGCGAGGTCTAGGTAAAGCAGGTAACCAGCGGTATCGGCAGCGACAATGAGCTCAAGCTCCTGCTCGAACGTATAGAGATCCAGTTGTACCTCGTGCTTGCTGTTCTCAAAGAGAGGGTTGGGTGCCTTGTTTCGTGAAGGAAGCGTTAAGTTTACCTCTTCCACGATTGTGTCTGCGGCATTCGCAGGCTCTGAGCTTTGCGTGATAGTGCTCTCTTTATGTTCGGTGAACGGGGCAAAATCAGGCATGGCTGGGGTGTCTGAGGCAGGTCGGAGTAGTTCAACCAGCTGTTCCGGATCGTCCTTGTTTAGTGTGTCGATGTTTTTTGTATCGACGGGCGGAGGAGAGTGTTTTTTCTGAGCGCTATCGTGAGTGGCTTCAGCAAGAAATGTATTCGGAGACAAATTGTGGCTATCTGTTGGTGCGATTGTGGGCTCTGCTTCAGAGAGTCTGGCGGGGTGGCGGCTCAGTAATATCCAACAACCGGTTAGCGTCAGAATAATGATAATAAGGGCTAAAATTACCGTTTGGATCAGAAGATTGCTGATATGTTGCTGATTGGGCTCTGGGTTTAGATGTAGCTCAAGAATTGCCAGTGTCTGGGTCTGTTGGTGGATCAGTATTTCCTGCTTTATCAGAGTGTCCTGTGTTATTTCTCCAGCGCGGCCAATGAGTCGGTCTTTTGGGTCTTTAAGAATGATCGCTTCAACGTAGGGTTGGCGTACCAGTTGGTTCAGAACAAAGTTGAGACTGACGCCGTCATCGGACAGTAAGGCGGGCTTAATGAGTGTTACTGTTTGCTGGCCCAGTAGTTCACCCTGTTCCCGGGTTTGATGTTTGGCGGCTTTTCCGGCGACGATAGAAAGGTAAATGCCAGCCAGCAGCAAGCCTCCCAGCAAAATGCAGGCAAGGGTAAAGGTCAGTCGTGAACGCTGACTTGTGAGTGCTATAAAGGGCTGCGGCTTATCCATATTCCGACGGTTCAGATTCCGGGACAGAAGAACTTGCTGATGATAGCAGCTAAGTGGCTTTGCAAAAATGGCTTTTTTTCGCTTTTACTCTCTCTGTCGATGACCCTTGCGGTCGGGCGGGGTATAATGGCCGGTCTCGACGGAGAAGGAAGGTTATGAACGTTAAAGAGTATATGGCAGAACTGGGTCAGCAAGCACGCAGTGCCTCACGCGCAATAGCGAAAGCGGATACCAGTGTAAAGAACCGTGCCCTATTGGCGATGGCGGATGCAATTGATGCATCCCGTACTGAGCTGGTTGCGGCGAATGCAAAAGACCTTGAGCAAGGTCGGATAAACGGCCTCGACGATGCGATGTTAGATCGTCTGGAGCTGAAACAGTCTCAGATTGATACAATGATCGAAGGCTTGCGTCAGGTTGCTGCTCTTCCCGACCCGATCGGTGCGATCACTGATATGAATTACCTGCCTAGTGGTATACAGGTAGGTAAAATGCGCGTTCCTTTAGGTGTGATCGGTATTATTTATGAGTCACGTCCTAATGTTACGGTTGAAGCGGCCAGTCTCTGTCTGAAGTCAGGTAATGCGACGATCCTTCGGGGTGGCTCTGAAGCTATTCATAGTAACGCTGCGGTTGCTGAGTGTATTCAGGTTGGATTACAGGCAGCTGGGCTACCAGCAGACACTGTTCAGGTTGTAAAAACGACCGACCGTGAAGCGGTAGGCGAGCTGATTACTATGCCTGAATATGTCGATGTCATTGTGCCCAGGGGCGGCAAAGGGCTGATTGAACGTATCAGCCGAGATGCAAAAGTTGCTGTGATTAAGCATCTGGATGGTATTTGTCATGTTTATATTGATGAAGATGCTGATAAGTCCAAAGCGATCAATGTGTCGATAAACTCTAAAACTCATCGTTATGGTACCTGTAACACGATGGAGACCTTATTGGTGCATGAGGCCCGCGCTGCAAGTATTCTTCCAGAGCTGGCTGAGCGTTATCAGGCGATAGGTGTAGAGCTGCGGGGTTGTGAAGCGACCCTGGCATTGCTTCCTAACCTGAAGGCAGCTTCTGATGAGGATTGGGAGACTGAATATCTTGCCCCAATCCTGTCGATTAAGTTAGTGAGTGATATGGATGCGGCGATTGCGCATATTAATCGATATGGTTCTCACCATACCGATTCAATTATTACTGAGAATTACACTAAATCACGCAGTTTTCTGCGTGAAGTAGATTCAAGCTCAGTGATGGTAAATGCCTCTACTCGTTTTGCGGATGGTTTTGAATATGGTTTAGGTGCTGAGATAGGCATCTCAACGGATAAAATTCATGCGCGAGGGCCGGTTGGTCTGGAAGGATTAACTTCGCAAAAGTATGTGGTATTGGGTGATGGTCATATTCGACAGTAATTGTTGATGAACGATTCAGTGAAAGTGTTTATGGGTGGGACGTTCGATCCTATCCATAATGGCCATCTTCGTACCGCGTTGGAAATTGAGCAGTGGCTGGGTGTGTCTGAGGTCACTTTAATTCCCTCTAAAGCACCTGTTCACCGGCAGCAGCCTGAACGAACCGGGCAGCAGCGTTTGGATATGGTGCGTCTGGCCGTTACTGATGAACCGGGACTTTTTGCCGATGATCGTGAGGTTCGGTCAGAGGACGCTTCATATACTGTATTGACGCTGGAATCTTTTCGTCGAGAAATTGGCGTGAATACACCTGTTTGCATGGTGCTGGGGATGGATGCTTATCTGTCTCTACCCCAGTGGGATAGGTGGCAGGAACTTTTGACTCTTTGCCATGTGGTTGTTGTTAAGCGCCCTGGTTGGGTTTATGAACCTTGCGAACTGATGCAAGAAATCAGCAAAAAACATGAAACTAAAGATCAGCAACGGTTACTAACGTCTCCTGCTGGTCATGTGATTTTTCGCGAGCTGACCCCGTTGGGGATATCGGCTACCCAGATCCGTCAGCTGATCAGAGAAGGTTGTTCACCGCGCTATCTGATACCTGATGCGGTCTGGAACTATATACAAAAAAATAAGCTGTATGGCTTTAAAAACGAAGGTAAATAATTACTAATGGAAATGGATCAGATAATCAGCGCTGTACGTCAGGCCCTCGATGATATGAAAGCACGTGACGTCGTTGAAATTGATGTGACCAATAAATCGACGGTAACTGATCGAATGGTTATCGCCAGCGGAACCTCTAAGCGACATGTGATGTCTATTGGGCAGCATGTTCAGGAAGAGATGAAGCACCAGGGCTTGCTGCCTCTGGGAATAGAAGGCCTGGATACCGGTGAGTGGGTGCTGGTGGATCTGGGTGAGCTGGTGGTACACGTCATGATGCCGGATGCGCGTAGTTTCTACGACCTTGAACGCCTTTGGGGCTTTGATGAAGCAGAGCAGGGTTCTGTTAACTAATCAGCATATCGATGCAATACGTTACGCAATAAGGAACTTGGTTTTCTAGTATGAAGATACGCCTCATCGCTGTGGGTACTAAAATGCCGGGCTGGGTCACGGAAGGGTTTAACGAGTACGTTAAGCGTTTGCCCCATGAATTTAGCCTTGAACTGGTAGAAATTTCCCTGGGTCACCGGGGTAAAGGTGCCGATCTTGCCCGTGCTAAACGGCAAGAAGGGGAGCAGGTACTGGCAGCGATACCTAAAGGTGATCGGGTTGTTGCGCTAGAGGTCGGTGGTAAAAACTGGAGTACCGAGCAGTTAGCTGAACAGGCTGAGCAGTGGCAGATGTCGGGGCAGAATATCTGCCTGTTGGTGGGCGGGCCGGATGGCTTGTCACCCGAGTGTGTCGCTATTGCTGATCAGAAATGGTCGCTGTCAGGTTTAACCTTACCTCATCCACTTGTACGTATCTTGTTAGCCGAGCAGTTATATCGGGCCTGGAGTATCCTTCAGGGCCATCCCTATCATAAGTAGTCAAATAGCCAGTGAAGAATTGCTTAGATGTCAGCATTCGATAGTCTGAAAGACCATACCAAAGAGGGGCGGGTGTTCTTCTCCCGGGCACTCATCGCTTTTGTTGTGGTGCTGATACTGATGGGAGTGCTGATTAGCCGGTTGTATTACCTTCAGGTGGTCCGGCATGACAATCTGGCGGCTCTGTCGGATGATAACCGGGTGCAGCTCAAACCCGTTTCGCCAACCCGCGGGTTAATTTATGACCGCAATGGCACTCTGCTGGCGGAAAATCGTCCTAGTTACAGTGTCACGCTTCTCAAAGAGAAAGTCAGTGATGTTGAGGCGACGCTGTCCGAACTCCAGAAACTTATTCCAATCACCGAGAGAGAGTTAAAGTCCTTTCGTAAACGTCTTAAACAGCGACGCCGGCCGTATGAGACAGTGCCACTTAGGTTTCGCCTTAATGATGATGAGATCGCCCGGATTGCGGTGAATTATCAGCGGCTTCCCGGGGTGCAGGTAGAGGCCGATCTGATTCGATATTATCCGTTCGGTGCCGGACTGGTACATGCGCTCGGTTATGTTGGGCGGATCAATGAAAAAGAACTGAAGCGGGTTGATGCGACTGATTATAGTGGGACGCATTATATCGGTAAGTTAGGCATCGAAAAATTCTATGAGCCCCTGTTGCACGGTGATGTGGGCTACCACAAAGTAGAGACGAATGCCCGGGGACGGGTAATGAGGGTGCTTGAGCGGACCGATCCGGTGCCTGGCAAGGATATTGTCCTGCATCTGGATATCAGGTTGCAGCAGGCAGCCGAGAAACTGATCGAAGGGCGTCGGGCGGCGATAGTTGCTATTGATCCGAAAAGCGGCGGTATATTGGCGATGGTTAGTAACCCTGGCTATGATCCAAACTTGTTTGTTACCGGTATCAGTACTAAAGATTACAAAGCGTTACGTGAGTCTCCGGATCTGCCTCTGTTCAATCGGGCGCTAAGGGGGCAATATCCGCCGGGATCGACTATTAAACCGATGGTTGCGATGAGCGTAATCGACAGCGGTATTGTGAGTCCCTCTCATACAATACAGGATCCCGGCTTCTTTACTCTGACAAAAGGCGGACGTCACTATCGTGACTGGAAACGGGGTGGGCACGGTAAGGTAGGCCTGGAAATGGCGATCTATCAGTCATGTGATGTCTGGTTCTATGATGTATCCAACCGTGCGGGTGTTGATGTGATATCAGAATACCTGAATAAATTCGGGCTGGGGCAAGTGACCAGTCTGGATCTGCCTGAAGCACTGCCAGGAATTCTGCCCAGTAAAGCCTGGAAAAAGAAAACCGGCCGGGGCTCCTGGTATTCCGGGGATACACTTAATCTGAGTATTGGTCAGGGATGGATGCTCACCACGCCATTGCAGCTTGCTACAGCGTCGGCAGTGATGGCGAATCGTGGTGTCTGGAAGCAACCGCGAATGCTGAAAGGCGTTATGCAGCGTAGTCAGCGAGAAGGAAATACGATTGTTGATGGCAGCATTGTTGATATCAGCGGCCTGGAAGGTACCAGCGCAGTGCTACCTGACATTAAGCTTAAAAATGACCAGTACTGGCAGAAAATAATTGATGCGATGATTGCTGTAGTTCATGGCCCACGGGGCACCGCCCGTAAAGTCGGGACCGGGCTTGATTTTCAGATAGCGGGGAAAACCGGTACGGCTCAGGTGGTAGGTATTAAACAGGATGAGGTTTACGATGCCGAGAGTCTGGCCGAGCGGCATCGCGATCATGCATTGTTTATCGCTTTTGCACCGGCAGATAAACCGGAGATTGCTGTATCAGTTATTGTAGAAAATGGTGGTGGTGGCTCTAGTACTGCTGCGCCTGTTGCACGAAAAGTCATTGATGCGTTTATGGCTTTGAAACAGCAGGATGCAGATGTGAAAGAATTGGTGAGGAGTCAATAAATGGCTGATTTTCAGCGTAGTATGCCGGATGCTCAGCCTCACCTTGCCCGCCGCCGGGGGCTTTGGTCTTACACGCGCCTGGATGCCTGGTTGTTACTGCTTATTCTGGTGCTTTGCGGCTATGGCTTGCTGATTCTGTATAGCGCTTCCGGTGGGGATATGGGCTATGTCGTGCGCCAGGCTATTCGGATGGCGGCGGGTTTTGCTGTGATGATCGTACTGGCCCAGATGAGGCCTCAATTGTTCGCCCGTTGGGCGCCCGCGTTGTATGTTATTAGTATAGGGTTGTTACTGGCCGTGTTGCTTTTTGGTGTAGGGGCTAAAGGTGCTCAGCGCTGGCTGGCGTTACCTGGGTTTCGCTTTCAACCTTCCGAAATTGTTAAGCTGGTACTGCCGATCATGATTGCCTGTTATCTGGCCAGCAGACCATTACCACCGAGCTTTCGCCATATTATTATTTCACTGGTGCTGATCTTTATGCCGGTGGTGTTAATTATGAAACAACCTGATCTGGGTACCTCTCTGCTGATTGCCGCTTCAGGGGTTTTTGTGTTGCTGCTTTCTGGTATTTACTGGCGCTATATCTTTGGTGCACTGGCTGTCGCATCAGCCGGCTTGCCCGGTCTCTGGATGGTTATGAAGGATTATCAGAAGCAGCGAGTGTTAACTTTTCTGGATCCGGAAAGTGATCCGTTAGGGTCAGGTTGGAATATTATTCAATCCAAGGCGGCGATTGGCTCTGGTGGTCTTGATGGCAAGGGCTGGATGCAGGGGACTCAGTCACAGCTGGACTTCCTGCCGGAAAGTCATACCGACTTTATTATTGCGGTCCTGGCAGAAGAGATGGGTATGATTGGCGTGCTGGTTCTGTTACTTATCTATCTGCTGATTATTGCCAGAGGCCTGGTGATTGCGGCAAAAGCTCAGGATAGTTTTGGTCGTCTGGTGGCGGGCAGTGTGACGTTAACCTTTTTTGTTTATGTATTTGTAAATATCGGTATGGTAAGTGGATTGTTGCCGGTTGTTGGCGTGCCATTACCGCTGGTGAGTTATGGTGGTACGTCGATAGTGACGCTGATGGCAGGTTTTGGCTTGCTGATGTCGGTGCAGGCGCACAGGCAGATGATTAGTCATTAGCCTGGTATTGCCTGCAATATTAAATACCTAATTATTGAACGGTTTTGTTGTCAGAACTCTGTGATACAGTCGAGTCTTTTAACTCGATGGTGATCGGGTCAGTATTAATTAAGTAAAGGGTGCCAGGCAGAGCTAGAGCCTGGATGTGAGATCAGAATTTAAGGTCTCAAAGGAAAAGCCTTAAAGGTGGAGAGATATGTTCAAAGCTAAAGTGACTGGGTTACTGGCAGGAGTTGTGCTGAGTGTAGGGTTTGCGGGGGTTCAAAACGCGGTGGCGCATGGCTATGGCGATCATCCGAGGGCACAGCAGTTTATTTCTGATATGGGCAAGGAGGGTTTTGATGAAGGTGAGATCAGAACTATTCTGCGTTCGGCGGAGCGTCAGGAAAGTATTCTTAAAGCGATCTCTCGTCCGGCTGAAAAGCGTCTGAACTGGGGTGAGTATCGTAATATATTCCTCAAGGACAAGCGCATTAACCAAGGCGTTGAGTTTTGGAAAAAGCATAAAGAGACATTGCAACGGGCAGAAGCAAAGTACGGTGTGCCGGCTGAAATTATTGTCGCGATTATCGGTGTTGAAACCCGTTATGGTCGGAATATGGGGAGTTACCGGGTAATTGATTCACTCGCTACTCTGGGATTTGATTATCCGCCACGAGGTAAGTTTTTTAAGGGACAATTGAAAGAATACTTTTACTTGTTACGTGATGAAAACGTAGATCCTTTCAGCTTGAAAGGCTCTTATGCCGGTGCGATGGGGTTTGGTCAGTTTATTCCTAGCAGCTTTAGAAGCTTTGCCGTTGATTTCGATGGCGATGGCAAGAAAGATATCTGGAATAATCCGGTTGATGCAATTGGTAGTGTCGCTAACTATTTCAATGCCCATGGCTGGAAAGCTGATGCCCCGGTGCGCAGTAATGTTGTAATGCGTAAGGTAGCGGACGAAACCTGGATCAATGCGGCACTTAAGCCAGAGATAACATTGAACGAATGGTCTCAACGGGGTATCAAGACCCGTCAGGGTTTGAATCTGGACGATAAAGCGACGTTGTTACGGTTAGAATCTAAGGGTGAATTCCAGCACTGGTTCGGTCTGCATAACTTTTATGTGATTACCCGGTATAATCACAGCCGTCTGTACGCGATGGCGGTCTATGAGTTGAGTCAGGCCGTTGCAAAAAAACACTCAGGCGTCGCGGGATAAACGATGAAAAAAGTAATCCTTAATCTGCTTGCACTGACGATAGTCGCATTTTTGACAGGCTGTTCTTCTTCCGGGGGGCGGTATGCAGTAGAACAGGATTATGGGCCCTCCCGTAAAGTCGATGTGTCGAACGTACCGGATGCGGTGCCCCGGGTTGAGCCTATAAGCAGGGGCGGTAATAAAAGTCCTTATACGGTGTTGGGTAAAAGCTATTATGTGATGTCTTCCAGTGTTGGTTACAAAGCACGTGGAGTGGCTTCCTGGTATGGCAAGAAGTTCCATGGCCATAAAACGTCAAATGGCGAAACCTACAATATGTATGCCATGAGCGCCGCCCATAAATCACTGCCGCTACCTAGTTATGTTCAGGTTACTAATCTGAGTAATGGCCGGAAAGTGATTGTTAGAGTTAATGACCGGGGGCCGTTTCATGGTGGCCGGGTCATAGATCTGTCCTACGCGGCAGCTTCTAAACTTGATATGTTAGGCAGTGGTACGGCGAAGGTTGAAGTCGAGGCGATTGATCCAGCTAGCTGGAGTGGCTCTTCTAAAGCCGTCGTCAGGGCGTTACCGGCTCCGGTTTCTGCTGCCCCTGTGTCAGGCGGATCTGCCGCCCCGCGTTATCTTCAGGTGGGCGCTTTCAGTTTAGAATCTACGGCGTCCGAAGCGGTAAATCAGCTAAAAACAATGCTTCCCGGCTATCAGTTGCGGATAGTGCCATTGCCTCTGAAAGACAGAACTCTGTATCGGGTTCAGGTCGGGCCTGTGCAATTGAATGCGAATTTGGCCGAGTTGGTGTCGAGAATTGAAGCCGCAGGTTATCTGCGACCACATTTGGTAGACTAAGCGCTGCTAAAAGAAATGTTATTTAAAGCTTAAAGAACCATTATGTGATTTTCAGGTCCCATCAGTATCTGGACCCTCTGTAACCGTAAATAAAGTACATATAAAACCATGATTAAAAAAATTGCACTCCGTTCTGCTCTCTTGCTGATGATTATATTTGCGCTGCCTGTTCAGGCAGTGAAGATAACGCCAGCACCGCCTCAGGTTGCTGCCCGTGCCTATATTGTTATCGATGCTGATACTGGCAAGGTGATCATGGCTAGTCGTGAAGAGGAACGGTTTCCACCGGCAAGCCTGACCAAAATGATGACCAGTTATATTCTGGAGTCAGAGCTGACCAAGGGGAATGTAAGCAAGTCGGACCTGGTTCCGGTGTCGGTGAAAGCCTGGCGTGCACCAGGATCCCGGATGTTTATTCAGGAAGGGACGCAGGTATTACTGAGTGACCTGATGAAAGGTATTGTCATTCAATCAGGTAATGACGCCAGTGTGGCAGTTGCCGAATATATCGCGGGTAGCGAGGCAGCTTTTGCGGACATGATGAATCAGCATGCCGTGCAACTGGGAATGAATAACAGTCATTTTATGAACGCGACCGGTTTGCCTGCTGAAGAGCACTACTCCTCGGCTAAGGATTTGGCGTTATTGGCGCAGGCAATCATTCAAAGATACCCAGAGCATTATGGTGTCTACTCTGAAAAGTATTTCACCTATAACAAAATTCGCCAGCCTAATCGTAATAAACTGTTATGGCGTGATGATTCAGTTGATGGCCTTAAAACCGGTCACACGGATGCGGCAGGCTACTGTCTGGTGGCTTCCGCTAAGCGCGATGGGATGCGTTTAATTACCGTCGTCATGGGGACTAAGAGTGAGGAAGCGCGTGCTCAGGAGAGTCAAAAACTACTGGCTTATGCTTTCCGTTATTTTCGTACCCATAAGCTTTATGATGCCGGCCAGGTATTGGAAACGACAAAGGTTTGGGCGGGACAGCAGGATAAGCTAAGGGTCGGTCTGACCGATGCGATGGCAATTACCATTCCCCGGGGAGAGAGCGAACAGCTTCAGGCAGTGTTAGACCTGGATAAAGTGATCAAAGCGCCCATTCAGAAAGGGCAAAGTTTTGGTACTTTGAAAGTAATGCTTGAAGGAAAACTTGTCGCAGAGGCGCCGGTTGTAGCGCTTGAAAGTATTAATGAAGCGGGATTTGTACAGCGTATCTGGGATGCAATTGCGCTATTCTTTTATAATCTGATTAACTGAGCAGAAGGCTCTGAGGAATGGATGCCCGGGCTTAGCTACTGACTAAGTCCGGGCATCTGTCGTTAAGCGAAGATGAAAACTGTATACCTGAACGGTGAATTTATAGCCGCAGATCAAGCCCGGATCTCTGTTTTTGATCGGGGGTTTCTGTTTGGCGATAGTGTTTATGAAGTGATTCCGTTTTATCAGGGTCAGGGGTTTCGGCTTGATGAGCATTTACAGCGCTTAGAGCATAGTTTACGAGGAATACAGATCACTGCAGAGTATGACTGGAGAAACATTCTAAAGCGTCTTGTGGAGCTGAATGGTGGCGGTAACTTATCGGTTTATTTACAGATTAGCCGAGGGAGTTCTGATCGCCGAAGTCATATTTATGATGCGGATATGGTGCCGACAGTGTTTGCCAGTTGTAGTCCGATTAATGATATTTATGATACCGGGCTTGATTCTGTTGATGGCGTTCGGGCTATTGTTACGGCGGATCTGCGCTGGGGCCGCTGTGATATCAAAAGTACCGGCTTGCTGCCTAATATTCTGGTGATGCAACAAGCTCGCCTTGCGGGTGTTGAAGAAGCGTTGATGATTCGGGAGGGTCTGCTAACGGAAGGGGCTTCCTGCAATTTGTTTGTCGTTGATAAAGGGGTGGTTTATACGCCCAAACGTGGTTCAGATATACTCGGTGGTACTACCCGGGAACTGATTCTGCAGTTAGCCGATGAAAATGGAATACCCGCACAGGAAGTGGATATTGATTACGAACGATTGTTAGCGGCAGATGAGGTCTGGGTTAGCAGTTCAACCCGGGCTGTTGTGCCGGTACTGGAAATTGATGGTCAGCCGGTGGCTGATGGAAAGAAAGGGCCGTTATGGGCCCGGATGTTTGAATTATTCACCTGTTATCAGCGCAATCTGATGAAAGGTTAGTAACTGAGAGAGAGATATGGCGCAGCAAACTGAGCAAGAAGCTCCTAAAATTGAATTTCCCTGCCCGGATTATCCGATAAAAATTATTGGCCGGGCGGCTCCGGATTTCAAAGAGCTGGTGATCGACATTGTTCGCCAGTATGCCCCTGATCTGGACCTGAGTAAGGTTGACGAGCAGGGTAGTAGTAAAGGTACTTTTACCTCTGTGCGGATGAAAATTACGGCAACCGGTGCGGATCAGCTGGATGCTTTACACCAGGCGCTGAAAGCGACTGGTCGTGTACAGATGGTGATCTGATGGTATCGTCTGAGCAACAGACCGCTCAAATGTCTGAAAGAGTAGTAGTCCGTGATTTGGGGCTTGTAGAATATCTGCCGACCTGGCAGACGATGCAGAATTTTACGGCAAATCGCGTGGCGGAAACGGTTGATGAAATCTGGCTGCTAGAACATCAGCCTGTGTTCACCCAGGGGCATCATGGCAACGAGTCTCATCTGTTAGACACCGGTGATATCCCGGTAGTACAAGTCGACCGTGGTGGTCAGGTTACCTATCATGGCCCAGGGCAGTTGGTCGTTTATTTGTTGTTAAATATCCGTCGTAAAAAGTTTGGTGTAAGAGAGCTGGTGGCCCGGATGGAAGCCAGTATTGTCGAGTTGTTGGCGGGTTTAGGTGTTGAGGCGTATGCCAAGCCTGACGCCCCCGGCGTTTACGTCGATGAAGCAAAGATTTGCTCGCTGGGATTGCGGGTGCGTAAAGGCTGCTCATTTCATGGGTTAGCGTTTAATCTGGATATGGATCTGGAACCCTTTAATCGAATTAACCCTTGCGGTTATGCGGGTATGGCTGTTACCCGTCTGACCAATCTGGCTGATGATATTGATCGGGAATTCGTTAAAGGTTTACTTATAGAAATACTGGTGAAAAGACTCGGCTACATCGAGCGCGCCAATGCTAATTCGCTGGAAGATATAGATGTCAGATAAGAGTGATAAGTTGCAAAGTGCTCAGTCTCAAAACTCTGAAAAGAAAGGTTCTGGGGTTCAAAAAGATAAGCCGCATCGGGCTGAAGCCGGGGTGAAACTCAGAGGGGCAGAGAAGGTATCCCGTATCCCTGTTAAGGTAATTCCAACTGAGCGGGATCAGATTCTGCGTAAGCCGGAATGGTTGCGGGTTTCATTGGGTACCACGCCGCAAGTGCAGGGTATCAAGAAAAAACTACGTAAACATAAACTGGCGTCTGTCTGCGAAGAAGCCAGTTGCCCTAATCTGGGTGAGTGCTTCAGCCATGGTACTGCAACCTTCATGATTATGGGGGATATATGTACCCGACGTTGTCCTTTCTGTGACGTTGCCCATGGTCGCCCTAAACCGCTACCAGAGAACGAGCCTGGTGAGTTAGCCGAAGCGATAGCCGACATGGGGCTTCGTTATGTGGTGATTACCTCCGTTGACCGTGATGATCTCCGTGATGGGGGAGCCGAACACTTTGCGCGCTGTATTACAGAAACCCGGAACGCGGTACCGTCGATTCAGGTAGAAACGCTGGTACCTGATTTCCGGGGACGTATGGATGTTGCACTGGATGTCTTACAGCAGACGCCTCCCGACGTTTTCAACCATAATATGGAAACTGTTCCCAGGTTATATCGTAAAGTGCGCCCGGGTGCGGATTATCAGTGGTCTCTGGAATTGCTGAAAAAGTATAAACAGCGTTGCCCGGATGTGCGGACAAAGTCTGGTTTGATGGTGGGCGTGGGTGAGACGAAGGAAGAGATTTTTGACGTGTTGCGTGATCTGCGAGCTCATGATGTCGATATGCTCACGATTGGCCAGTACTTGCAGCCTAGCCGTGATCACCTTCCTATCGATCGTTATGTCACGCCGGCAGAATTTGATGAATATGCCAAGGTGGCAAAAGAGCTGGGCTTTTCGCAAGTCGCGAGTGGTCCGCTGGTGCGTTCTTCCTATCATGCAGATTTGCAAGCCAAGGGTGAAGTAATCAGCTAATGGGTCGCACTCAACTGCTTAAATTACTGCTGTCAGTGGTGATCCTGGTGATTACCCTGATGGTGGTTGAGTATCAGATCGGCTGGTACAGCCTACTGACGTCGTGGCAGGGCTTTTCAGCGGGCACTCTGGCCTTACTGGTTGTCTTGTCGCTCTGCAGTAATGCATTGCGGGCGCTGCGGATTAAGATCAGTTTCGAACTCCCGGCGGAGCGCTATCCGCAGATGTTTTATCTGAGTACTAACCATAATCTGCTGAATAATCTGCTGCCAATGCGCACGGGTGAGGTGGCGTTCCCGGTACTGATTAAACGGTATTTTGGTATTGCCGTTGTAGCCTCTACTTCACATCTGTTGTTATATCGGTTACTGGATTTAGTGGCACTGCTCTCCATTGCCGGCGTACTGGCTCTATGGCAATCAGATCAGGTGATCTCAGTCGTCATCATGCTGATGACGTTGTTTGGTCTTTTGTTGTTTGATCGCGGTAAGCAGTTAGTGGTCTGGCTGCTGGGTCGTTTCAGTAGTCCCAAACTGGCAAAGCTGGCGCAAGCATTCAGTGATCTGCCTACCCGTGGTGGTCATTTTGGTGCGATTGTTCTGACCACTTATGCGGTCTGGCTAACGAAACTGCTGGCGTTTCTTGGCGTGGTGCTGCAGCTGTCGCAGCTGACCCTGGCCCAGGCTGTCACCAGTGTGGCTATCGCCGACCTTTCATCAATCCTGCCGATACATGGGATAGCGGGTTCAGGGACGTTTGAAGCGGCTTTTGTGCTTGCGGGTAAGCTCTATGCGATTGATACCACCGCACTACTGACTGTCGCTGTTCAGTTGCATCTGTTTCTGTTGCTGATGTCATTCGTTGCTTTTCTGTTGGGCTGGCTAGTGGCAAAAATTTTCAGTCGTCAAACGACTCTGAAGACAGGGACGGAGTAGTCTGCAATACTAGTCGTGGCGGGCATTATCTTCATATCAATAGGGCTTTGTGATAGAGTCCGCTATTAAATTTTTAATGACCTAGATCCGGGTAAATTATGAAATCATTATCGATCGTTGTACCGATGTATAAAGAAGAGGACTGTGTATTTCCGCTGGTTGAGCGGGTACATGAAGCTCTTAGTGACTATGCCGGTAAGTGGGAGCTTGTGTGCGTCGATGATGGCAGCCCGGATCAGACGGTTGCTCGCCTTAATGAGGCTCAGGAGCAATGGGGCGATCACCTGAGAGTAGTCGAGCTGCAGCGTAACTTCGGTCAGACCGCTGCAATGCAGGCGGGTATTGATGCTGCTCGCGGCGAAATTATTGTCACTATGGATGGTGATCTGCAAAATGATCCTGGTGATATACAGCGCATGATCATTGAAATGGAAGAGCGCGACCTGGACATGCTGCAGGGCTGGCGGAAGAAGCGGGAGGATGAGTCTACCCGGAAGTTCTTCTCGCGTCAGGCTAATCGTCTGATTGCTAAAGTCACTAAAGTACGCCTTCATGATTATGGTTGCAGCCTTAAAGTCTACCGTGCCAGCATTATTAAGCAGGTGCGTTTGTTTGGTGAAATGCACCGTTTTATCCCTGTCTGGGTCGCTTCCGTTACTAAGCCAGAGCGGATCGGTGAAACCGTTGTTGATCATCATGCTCGCCAGTTTGGTGAATCTAAGTATGGTCTGTCACGTACTTTCCGGGTAATTCTGGATCTGCTGGTGGTATTTTTCTTCCTGAAATTTAAAGCGCGTCCGGGCCACTTTTTTGGCTACCTTGGCTTAGGTATGGGCGTCCTGGGTTCGCTGATCATGACCTGGCTGGTGATGGTAAAACTGTTCCTTGGTGAAGATATTGGTAGTCGTCCGCTGTTTATGGTGGGTATCTTCCTGTTGGTGGTATCTCTGCAATTCATCACCACCGGTGTACTCGCTGAGATGATGTCGCGGATTTTCTTTGAAACGTCTAATACCCGTGGTTATACACTGCGTGAGAAACTTAGCGATGATGAAGAAGGGCAGTGGTTTACTCCTCAGCCTGCTGGAATGGATGAGACGACTGCGCATGACGCCGACATTGCGCCAAAATAACGCGCTTCATTATGGGCTGCTGTTCGCAGCAGTCTTTTTTGCTTTCTTCTGGAATATTTGGGGCTTTCCTCTTTTTGACCTGGATGAAGGAGCGTTCTCCGAAGCAACGCGAGAGATGCTGGCCAACAGCAACTTTGCTGCGACCTATCTGGACGGTGAGCCCCGCTACGATAAACCAATCTTAAGTTATTGGTTTCAGGCCCTCAGCGTTTCGTTATTTGATCTGAGTGAATTCTCTCTGCGACTACCGTCGGCTATCGCCGCTAGTTGCTGGATGCTGGTGTGTTATCGCTTTGCCCGCCAACAGTGGAATAGTGATACTGCACTGTTCACTGTACTGATCATGGCAAACACGCTTTGGATCGGTATTATCGGGAAAGGGGCTATTGCGGATGCCTGGCTAAACCTGTTTCTTACCCTTACCGTGCTGGATATCTGGCGCTATTGGCAGCAGCCTGAAGCGTCTCGCTTCCTATTGTTACGTGTGTACCTGTGGATGGCGCTGGGGCTGCTGACAAAAGGTCCGGTAGCGGTGCTGATTCCGTTACTGGTCAGTGGTATTTTCTTTGTCATTCAGGGGCAGTGGCGACGCTGGCTGACGGCGATATTCTATCTGCCGGGTTGGGTGCTATTGTTACTGATTCTGACTCCCTGGCTATGGCTGGTGTATCAGGATCAGGGGATGGGATTCTTCAAAGGCTTTCTGCTAGACCATAACCTTAATCGTTTCAGTGATACCCGTGAAGGGCACGGCGGAAAGCTCTGGTATTACCTAATAGCCTTGCCGTTGGTGTTACTGCCGTTTAGTTCGGCATTGTTTACGCTGCTACGCAATCTTCGTGAATATTGTAAGGACTCACTTACTCTCTATCTCATGATCTGGCTGGGTGTTGTGTTTGCGTTGGTGTCAGTATCAGGCACTCAGCTGCCTCACTATGTAGTCTATGGTATTGCGGGCTTACTGCTACTGTTTGCTCACCATCGTGATCGCCTGTTTAGTAGCTGGGGACTAATCTTCCCGTTAATGTTCTTTATCCTGATGCTCGCGCTGCCCTGGATGCTTGAGTCTGCCGCTGGTAGTAGCCGCAAACTCTATGAGCAAGAGATGCTGGGCAGAGTCTGGGATGTGGTGGGAGCGCCTTATCTGAGTGCCAGTGTTATTGCGTTGTTGCTGGTTGTAGGCATTGTTTTCACATCAAAGCTGGAAAAACCCATTAAGTTTGTTGCTATTGGCTTTATTCAGACTCTGTTTGTTTTTAATTTCTTCATTCAGGTAATGGCGGGTTTACAGCAGTTACCGGTTCAGGAAGCGGCGTATATTGCTAAAGCGCGAGCAGGGCAGCATGTCGTTGCCTATGGTCTGCATATGCCGACTTTCAGTGTTTATCGCGATGCGATTACACCGAAAGAAAAAAATCCGAAACCGGGGGATCTGATCTTTACTGATGCAGATAACCTGAGCAAACTGCAGAAACGCCATCCTGAGGCGCTATTAGAACCGCTCTATAGTAAAGGCGGTATTCGGTTAATGGAGTGGCGTGATGCAAAGTCTGTTAACACAGATTAAAGCCTGTTTTATTGTTGCCGGGTTACCGGGCCAGCTGGAGAGTGCGCAGCAACGTTTTAATCAGGAGACTGACCCGCAGGCGTTAGTTCGTTTAACACTGCTGGCGTTGGTTTTACTGGGCACAGCATTGCTACTCTGGCTGATAGCGGGCTATCATGGTGCTTTTCATCTGCTAAACCAGTTTACCCCCTATTTCCCTTCAACTTTCTGGCAGATCGTTACATTTATGGGGGATACAACATTTGTGTTGGCGTTGTCTCTGCTGGTTGCACGGCGTAATCCCGCGATTTTATGGGTGCTATTGATTGCTGCGGTTTATGGCACACTCGCGACCCATGGGTTTAAAAACTTGTTCGATGCTGGCCGGCCTCCGGTTACGTTATTGACTGATGAATATAATCTGGTGGGCAGGGCGCTAAAAAATGGCAGCTTCCCCTCGGGCCACTCGTTGTCGGCGTTGGTTTTCGTCACAACGGCCTATTACTTCTTCAACAACCCCGTTCTTCGTGTGAGTTTGTTGTTGATAGGAGGTTTGGTTGCTCTGAGTCGAGTGATGGTTGCTGCTCACTGGCCGATCGATGTTTTAGTGGGTAGTGCGCTGGGTATACTGGTGACTGTCGCTGCGATTAAGACAGCGCAAAGGTACGCATTAGGTTTTCGTTTACCGACGCACTTTTTTATCCTCTTCTTGCTCCTGACAGCAGCTCTGATGATTTTAGGTGGGCATGACGGGGGTTATCCACAGGCTCATCTTTTCGCTAAAGTTATCGCCCTGTCCTCGTTACTAGTCTTTGTCTTTGAGTACTTTCTACCGCCACGACAGCCGCGAACTCGTTAGTAGAGGCAAGCCTTACTATCATCTGTGTATAAGCTTATATAAAAAGCTCAATCAGTAGTGTTTGGTTCTTTCTATCGTAGGGTTAATTATGCGATAATTTATATATTAGATATTTCTTATGTATGCGTGCTTATGTAACTGTTATTTTAAATAGCGCGCCTGCAATATTTTTATATATAAAGGGTGTTTTATCATGGCTGCAAATAAAGTTATTTCGGTATCAACTTCTATGAACGCAGGTGCTCAGGTGCATGCAGATATCCGCGGGCACAAAGTGACTATCGATCAGCCAAAACAGGCAGGTGGTACCGATGAAGGCCCTACACCGCTCGAGTATTTCCTGTTCTCGTTGGCTGGATGTATTGCCAGTATTGCCCGTATAGCGGCGACTCAACAGAAGATTGAGATGCGCAGTATTAATGTTGATGTCGATGGGGCAATGAACCCTGCCGGATTGTTGGGTAAACCCACTGAAGACCGCGTAGGTTTTCAAACGATTACCGTTAAAGCGCAGATTGATGCTGATTTGAGTGATGAGGAGAAAGCAACGTTTCTTGAAGAAGTTTGTCACCGTTGCCCGCTGGATGACAACATAATGCTTGAAACGAAAGTTACGCATTCGCTTGTATAAGTAGCTCGAACACCGCTTTGCGGTTTGCTCGTTGCTCGACGGAAAACTTCGTTTTCCTTGTTCGAAAAAGTAAAAGTCAGGGTTAGACTGTTTTTTTAGGTTGTAAGCCAGATGATCAAAAAAAGGCTGATGCTTGACGCATCGGCCTTTTTTTATGTGGATTAAAGCGCCTCGGTTATATCTGCTAAGTGCCAGAAGTGAACTAGCTTTAGTCGTTAGATGTTGCTTTGCAACTTGCTAGTGGCTAGAAAAAGAATGACTCACCTTCTTTTAAATGTCCCCTATGAATCCACAGCCAATAGCGGACATAAAAAATCCTGATTTAATGGTTTATTTCGACCCTTAGCAGGCTATCGAAGTGACTTTGACCAGTATCTGGAAGCCAGAGGTAAAAAACCGCTACCAATGATAATAAGTGCACCTACCACTGCTACGCTGTTCGGGATTTCTGCGAATAACCAGTAACCAAATGCTAGTGAGTAAATTATCTTTGCATACTCAATGTTTGCGATCACATTAGCTTCACCCAACTTGTATGCGGTGACACCAATCCATTGTGCGGCTGAAGAAATGACACCTACAAACACAAGTAAAACCAGTTCATGCATAGTTGGCCATTGCCACGCAAGAAGGCCTGGTATCAGTGCTATCAGGCCCACGAATACAGCCTGATACGTAAGCAAAATCACTCTGGACTCGGAGCGAGACATTCTTCTGACACAAACAACAGCAACAGCGGCTCCAAGTGCACCAGCCAATCCTGCAAGCGTATATATAGTGGATGTAGCTTCAAATACAGGCTGAACGACCAGTAGTACACCACAGAAACCAACGAGTACTGTGATTTGTCTAGCTATACCTACCGATTCAGACAGAAAAACCCGAGAGATAATTGCGACAAATAGTACCTGTGTAAAACCTAACGCTGTTGCATCAGCAAGCGGAATATTGCTAACGGTGATAAAGCCTAGATAAAGAGCCATAAACGCGCCCACGATTCGAAGCAGGTGCAAATGAACCATCTGAGGCTTCAACAGCGTATCTATGGAAATAATAATGGAGGGGATCAGGAGCGTAATAAACACTAGCTGACGAAACAGCAGAATTTGGAATACATCAATTGTATCACTCAGTATTCGAACTAGTACGCCAACAAATACGAATAGAGCTGTAGACATGAGTGCCAACAGAATCCCCCTCAAAGGAGCTGGAAACAAGCGCTCTAGCTGAGGGGTTGAAAATCGTTTAGTTAGCCTCTGAATTAAAATTACGTACCTCTCTGATCACTCGAGATGCAATTATCAAGTATGCACCTATAGACAGGTCAACGCATTGGGTAAATATTTTACGGAATAATGTCCGCATGGGTCGGTAGATGACTTTATTGCTTCTGAGCTGGGCCAGATCAAACGTTTGAGTCTGCTACGTGTCAATAGCAGACATCTTTATGCAGACTGAAAATTAGTCTATTCATACAGCATACCTATCAACATTGCTCCTAGTGCTACCAGATGTATCAACATTAGCGCCCTATCGTTCCAAAGCACTCCAACAGCAAACCATCCGATTAAACCCACCAGAAATAGATATATATTTAATGGTGTAATACCGAAAGCAGTCGCGGAGTAGCCTAGTATCTGAATCACGGATGAGACCCATTTAATCCAAAAAGAAACTCTGTCTCTGTCCCAGAAACTTCTACTAACTATTATCTGCATATATGTATTCCCAAGATTGATCATAAGTACGTTAATGCTATGGCTGTAACAATAAAGTTCCATGACAAAGTTGACTAATCATATATGTTGATTCCAGAATGTAGAAAATCTACACCCTTAGCCTAATGCTTAACTGAGTACCTATGCCGATCAATTTGAATACTCTAATAATGTTTGATGCCGCCGCTCGTCACCTGAACTTCAGGCACGCAGCAGTAGAGCTATTCCTAACTCAGGGAGCTGTCGCTCAGAGGATCAGAAGGTTGGAACAAGACCTAGAGGTTAAGCTATTCGCACGACACGCCCGTGGATTAGAACTCACGGAGAAAGGAAAAGCCTATCATCAGAATATAAGACAGGCCCTTAACCTGATTAACAGTGCGACAGATGAACTAACAGGACAACGACAGCTGCTAACAATTAGCGCCCCTCCTTCGGTGGTGACTAAATGGCTTATGCCGCGTATTGCTGTTTTCAGTGAGCGCTTTCCAGACATTAACGTTCGAATTGTCGCAAGTGAAGGTATCACCAAATTCACTACTGAAGATGTCGACTTAGCAATTCGTCAGGGCTTCCCTCCAGACGATCCAAAATTAATGCATAAGCAACTGGCAGGAATGATCTTATATGCAGTGTGCGCGCCAAAGTTCCTGTCGGAGACAGATTATCCAGCCACTTTGATCGACTTTTCTAATCATCGCCTGATAGAGGACAGCCATCAATCATGGTACCGCTTACTCAGGCATACACCGAGAAAAGTGTTGAAATTGAGCCATTCACACCTTGCTATTGATGCTGCGATTAACGGACAGGGAATCGCCTTGGTACCGAGTTTTCTGTTAGAACAGGAATTAGCACACAATAAATTAATCTTACTCAGACAAGTCGATGGTAAGCAGGATGAGGGGCTTCATCTGCTTTGGCCTGAATCTCAAGACGTTGAGAATCGCCACCGAGAGATCTTGATCAATTGGCTTAACCAGCTGTGAGTTAAAGCAGTGATATGATCTGTGGATTATCCATTTAAAGCCAGTAACACCAACCCAAATGCTTTATGAATGTGGGGTATTCGAAGAGCAAAGTTCGACATGTCCGCTTAGGGACGAAAGCAGGCTTTATTGAAAAGCGGACAGGTTGGGTTTTATGCTCTTATCTAGCAAGGAAAACGAAGTTTTCCGTCTCGCCACGAGCAGCCGCGAAGCGGCGTTCTAGCTAACCGAACTTGTTCGGTGGTCTGATTTTATGGCGTTCTAGCGACCCGAAGGCGGTCTGTTTATCTAACCTTCAGGCTAAACAGGTAATCCACAATCGCTGAGGCTTGTTGTTCGGTGAGGTCCGGAAATGTCGGCATCTCGGGCCGTGATGGATCGCCTTGTCGGATGAGGAGTACTACCTGCTCTTCCTGCAGTGCTGTACGTTTGTTTGCGGGAATGCCTTTGAGGAAGTCTCCGGTACCATCTTTCTTATGACAGCGGGCGCAGTTGACGGAGTAGAGTTCTTCGCCATCGATTGAAGTTGTTTGCGGATCGCTGTTGTCTGAGCAGCCGGTCAATAACAGGGTGAGTAGAGCGGGTAGCATGATCAGTCGGGTATTCATTTCAGAATCGTTCCTCTCTCAAAGCCTGCTTAAGTATCGCTTATGATCTAAAGATAGACCAACTAAATTCTCTTGCTCTTTCTAGCTACCGAGTAAGCGGCGAAGCCGTGTCTAGCTAGCTGGACTTGTTCAGCGTTCTAAATTCAGCTCTACACCGGCCATTTGAAGGGTGATACCGGTGAGGGTTAACCAGGGGTCGCCAACTGCTCCTTTGATCTGAGAGTCCGCTTCAGTACATCGGCTTAGCATCTGTTTAAGGCTATCAGGATGGAGTCGCTGGGCAGCTGAGCGCAGCCAGTTTTTACGTTTGCCCCAGACTCGCTCTCGCTGACAGATCGTGTCGAAAGGAGTGCCTTTCTGTAAGCCCTCCTGAACGGCAATCAGGGAACGAATTTCACGGCTGATTGCCCAAAGTGCTACGGTCGCTTCAGTGCCTTCTTGGCGCAGTACTTCAATGATCTTATTGCAGCGGCTAACCTGTTGTTGAATAGCTGCCTCGGTCAGGCCATAGATATCATAACGTGAACTGTCAGACACACTATCCATTACCATATCAGCGGAGATGCTTTGACCTGCGTAGAGCAGATTGAGCTTGTCCAGCTCCTGCTTAGCGGCCAGCAGATTGCCTTCGATTCGCTCACAGAGTAACTGCACAGCATCGTTTTCAAGGTTAAGACCAATCTGGCGCGCTCGCTGATTTATCCAACCGGGGAGCTGCTGCAGTTCTACTGGCCAGATCTCGACGATAATGCCCTGTTGGTCAATCGCTTTGAACCAGGCGCTTTTTTTAGCATTGGCGTCGAGCTTATTAGCGATAATCAGGAGTACGTTATCTTCTGCAGGACGTTCCAGGTATTGCCTGAGGATTTCGCTGGCTTGTTTATTAGGCTTGCTACCGCCTAAGCGAAGTTCGATGATTTTTTGTTCGGCGAAGAGAGAGAGGGCGTTTGCGCACTCAAGCAGGTATTCCCACTTAAACCCCGATTCTGTGTAGAGGGTTTCCCGTTCGGTGAAGCCTACGGAGTTGAGATGCTGGCGTAGTAGGTCGCAGCTTTCCTCTATTAGCAGGGTTTCGTCACCGGTTACCATATAAACCGGAGCCGGTTGCTGGCTGAGTTTGCTGGCAAGCTGCTCTGGTTTTATCTTCATAGTGGCTTACGGTTTAATGTTGGCGTAGAAGCGCAGAATCTGGCCGGCCAGTTGCTGCTCCATTTCAGAGTAGAGCTGGGCTTCCTGTACGCTGCTGGCGGTTTCCCGATCTGCGTCGTAATCGTAAGTACGTTCTATCGTTAGCTTACGCTCCAATACAATCTCACCCAGAGGGTCGGTCACAAGAAAACTCACTTTTCGGGTAAGTTCGTATTCATCGATATCGGCGTTAGCCCCTAGCGAAGCTTCGCGGCGACTACGGGACTCAGACGTTATCTCCAGCTGATAACCTGAGCCGCCATTCACCGTCACACCGTTTGCTTCAAACTGGCGCCGCAGAAGCGGCTCCAGATTACTGCGAGAGCGGTCCGGCATGACCAGGGTTAGCTGACGCAACGGTTCTGCTATTTCAGCACTCCCGCGCAGGTGAAAACCACAGGCGGTAAGAAACAGGCATGTGACTGTCAGAACGAGCGCTGCTGAAAACCGATTCAGGCCGTAGGTCATCTGTGCTTCCTTAACCGACAACGATGTTAACTAACTTATTTGGCACCACAATCTGCTTACGGATTGTTTTACCATCCATGTGGCGTTGCACTCCTTCATCTGCCAGAGCAGTGTGCAGGACGACGCTTTCTTCGGAATCGGCTGGCACATTGATCTTTGCCCGTACTTTTCCGTTAACCTGAACCACCATCAATACATTGGCCTGGGTCATAGCCGCTTCATCGGCTTTAGGCCATGCAGCATCCAGCAGGCTGTCGCTGTTGCCCAGATCGCTCCAGAGCTGATGAGTAATATGAGGGACGATAGGCGCGAGCAACTGAACCGCAGAAGTCAGGGCTTCACGGGTGATTGCGCGGCCCTGATCGCTAGCGTCAACAAAGCGGCTGATGGCGTTAGTCAGTTCCATTACTGCAGCGATGGCGGTATTAAATGTCTGGCGTCGCTCAACATCATCTGAAACCTTTTTAATGGTTTCGTGAGTTTTGCGTCGTAGCTCTTTTTGCTGGTCATTGAGCGTATCTGGCTCTATCGCGACCAGATCACCCGGATATTGCAGGTGATCGTATACCAGCTTCCACAGGCGACGAAGGAAGCGATGGGCGCCATCAACACCGGAGTCAGACCATTCCAGCGATTGCTCAGGAGGTGCAGCGAACATCATGAACAGACGAACCGTATCGGCACCGTATTTATCAATCATTACTTGCGGATCGATACCGTTATTCTTTGATTTAGACATCTTGCCCATACCGGCAGAGTCGACAGGCTGGCCATCTTCGATATGGGTTGCCTTGATAACGCGACCTTTCTCGTCTTTCTCAACCTTAACCTCGTTGGGAGCGATCCAGATTTTGCCACCGTTCTCATCTTCACGGTAATAGGTTTCAGCGAGAACCATGCCCTGGCATAACAGGCGCTCGAATGGTTCATCAGAGTTAACCAGCCCCTGATCACGCATCAACTTGTGGAAAAAACGGGAATACAGCAGGTGGAGAATGGCGTGTTCAATGCCGCCAATATACTGATTAACCGGCAGCCAGTAGTTTGCGGCCTCTGGATCGAGCATGGTGTCGGCATTACGGCAGGCATAACGTGCGTAATACCAGGATGATTCCATAAAGGTATCGAAGGTATCGGTTTCACGCTCGGCATCGGCACCGCATTTAGGACAGCTGGTCTTTTTAAAGCTATCCATTTTCTTGATTGGCGAGCCAACGCCGTCAAAAGTAACATCGACAGGCAAAACAACCGGAAGTTGATCTTCAGGTACCGGTACGGCACCACAGCTGTCGCAGTTAACAACTGGAATGGGGGTGCCCCAATAGCGTTGACGGGATACACCCCAGTCACGCAGTCGGTAGTTGATGGTGGTTTTACCCTTACCTTTGCTCTGGAGTTCAGCAGCGATCGCTTTGAAACCCATTTCAAAGTCCAGTTCATCAAAGTCACCGGAGTTCACAAGAAGGCCTTTATCGGTATAGGCTTCTTCATCGATATTAATGACGGTGCTCTTATCTGCCGGGCGGATAACCTGCTTAATCGGCAGGCCATATTTTTGGGCAAACTCAAAATCACGCTGATCATGGGCTGGCACAGACATGACGGCACCTGAGCCGTAATCCATCAGTACGAAGTTAGCTGTCCATACCGGAACCATTTCGCCGGTAATTGGATGCGCAGCTTTGATCCCCAGATCGAAGCCCTTCTTTTCCATTGTGGCCATATCCGCTTCGGCCACTTTCATGTTTTTACATTCAGCGACAAATGCTTGTAGTTCTGGGTTGTTCTCTGCGGCTTTCTGAGCCAATGGGTGAGCTGGCGCGACAGCAACGTAGGTGACGCCCATCAGGGTATCTGGTCGGGTGGTGAAGACTTCCATCTCACCAAAACCTTCAACGTGGAAGTTTAGCTCAACACCTTCAGAACGACCGATCCAGTTGCGTTGCATAGTGAGCACCTGTTCAGGCCACTCTTGCAACTTGTCCAGATCATCCAACAGCTCATCGGCATAATCGGTGATTTTCAGGAACCACTGAGGGATCTTTTTACGCTCAACTGGCGCACCAGAGCGCCAGCCCCGGCCATCGATAACCTGCTCATTGGCCAATACTGTCTGGTCAACCGGATCCCAGTTAACTTCAGATTCTTTCTTGTAGACCAGTCCTTTCTCCATCAGCTGAGTAAAGAACCACTGCTCCCAGCGGTAGTACTCTGGATGGCAGGTAGCAACTTCGCGACTCCAGTCGTAGCCAAAACCCATCAAATCGAGCTGATTACGCATGTAGTCGATGTTTTCATAGGTCCAGTTAGCTGGGGGAACATTGTTTTTCAGCGCTGCGTTCTCCGCAGGCAGACCGAAAGCATCCCAGCCCATTGGCTGCAGGACATTTTTACCCTGCATGCGCTGGTAGCGTGAAACTACATCACCAATAGTGTAGTTACGAACATGACCCATGTGCAGCCGACCACTCGGGTAGGGGAACATGGATAGGCAGTAGAACTTTTCTTTGGAAAGATCTTCAGTCGCTTTGAAGCTTTCGTTGTCGACCCAGTGTTTCTGGACTTCTGGCTCAATGTGCTGCGGTTTGTATTGTTCGTTCATTTTGGCTCTGATAATAAAAACCGGCAAAGGAGTGGTGCCGGTCAATGGAAAGTTTGGTCAATGGAGCATAGGATACAATATATGCAATCTTACATATAGTTTTTCGTCGGCTTTGGAGAATGATATGAGCAACAATAACAACGGCACGGATCGCAGTGCTCAGTATGATCGTGTACTCAGTCGTTTGCGTAAGGATTTAGCATCAGCAGAACATCGCTCCTGGGATTATTTACAAGAGAAGATTGAAGAGGCGGTCGAGCTGGAGTTGACGGCGGAAGAGATGACCCGGGATGAAATGGATCTGCTGAGCGCCTATCTCAAGCGAGATCTCAAACGTCTGGGATATTATGCCCATGAAACCGGGGAGGGGATTGCTGCCTGGCTTAACTTTGATCTGAATATACTGGAGCAAAAGGTGGCCCGGCAGTTGATGGAACTGGCAGACCGAACCCGCATTGGTATTGCTGAACTGGAACAGCTGCTGGCTAGTGGTGAAGAGCATTATCATGCCCGCGAGATTGCAGCCGCAGGAACTTTTTCATGCCTGGTGTGTGGCGAACAGGTGACGAATACCAGTACCAGCCGCCTGTCTCTTTGTCAGAAGTGTGGTTCAGATACCTTTGTGCGTTCTTCTGCCCCCTGGGGCAGCGGTGAAGAGTCCTAATAGCAGCATGAGTCCGGTAAGAATTTGCAAAGGAAGGAGCCCCCACTGCTGATAGGGGGTTAGCCCTTCCATTCGCTGGACGTTACCAACCAGTACCGCTTGCTCGTATTGGGGGATGGTTGCGCTGATCATACCCTCTGGGTTAATCAGAGCACTGATGCCGTTATTCGTACTGCGGATTAACCAGCGGCCGGTTTCCAGTGCCCGCATACGTGCAATTTGCAGGTGTTGCGTCGGCGCAGTCGAATGACTAAACCAGGTGTCGTTGCTGACGGTTAATAACAGATCGCTGTTAAGGCTGTTGTGCCGGACAAGCTCAGGGTAGGCGATTTCGTAACAGATAAAGGGCGCGATTTGAGCTTCACCGGCCTCTAGCAGAGGCTGATCGGCTGATCCTAGGCTAAATTCAGACATCGGCAGATCGAAGAAATCAATCAGGCCGCGTAATTGACGTTCCAGCGGGACATACTCCCCGAAAGGTACCAGTCGTTGTTTATCATAACTGCCGCTGCCACCAGCAAAGAGCGTCAGGCTATTGGTGTAACGTCTTCCTTTGGGGTGTTCCGGGTCCAGGTACATTGTGGGGATGCCGCTGATCATCGCGGTATTACTTTGCTCAAGTTGTTCTATCAATGGGTTGAGCATGACGGATGCGGTTTTGTAAAAAGTAGGAATAGCGGTTTCGGGCCAGATGAGAAGATCGACTTTATCGCTGTCCTGACTCAGATCGACATAGGTTTGTAGAATGTTTTCCAGATTGCTGCGTATCCATTTCTCTTCCTGAGGGATGTTTGCCTGCACCAGCATCACATTCAGGGGTTCGCCAACCGGCGAGGTCCAGTCTTGCGGAACTTTTTCTTGTTGTATCGCCACCCAGGGGATAGCCAGCAGCATTAATATTGCTGCTGATTGTAGGGGGTGGTTAAGCCGTTTGAAAAAGGTGATCGAGAGGGTGCCGACCAGAACAACATAGAGGCTGAGAAACCAGACTCCCCCTAACGGGGCGAATATGGCCATCGGTGTATCAATGAGTCCATAGCCAAGATAGAGCCAGGGAAAACCTGTCAACAACCAGCTGCGCAACCATTCGAAGAGCAGCCAAAGCGCACAAAAACCGATTGAATTACGGAAAAATCGCGTATAGATCCAGCACTGAAGGGCGAAGAGTATTGCCAGGGCAGCGACAAACGCAAAGGTCATTCCCCCTGCGAGCAGGGTGGGGGCGTTGCCATGTTCATGGATGCTCACGAACACCCAGGAGACTCCGGTGCCGAAAAAGCCCAGGCCATAGCACCAGCCTAACCAGCCGCTAACCCGGGGGGAACAGTGGTGAAGTGTTAAAAACAGCAATGCGACGGAGATGCCGCCCAGATACCAATAATCAAAAGGGGCGAGCGAGAAAGGGGCAATTGCGCCCGCTAAGAGGCATAGCAAAACCCGCCAGAAAATATACGCTGTACGGTTAGCCATGGTCTTTTGACCTACGCTGAACGAATAACCTGTAACAAGCGTATCCGGCGGTTGTCTGCGCTAAGAATTTTAAATGTAAAATCATCGATCTCTACTGTTTCATCCTTGTTTGGCAGATGACCAAATTTCTGAGTCACCAGTCCGCCGATAGTATCAAACTCATCGTCAGGCATGCCAATATCGAAAAACTCATTGAAGTCTTCGATCGAGGTCAGAGCCTTAACGATATAGCCGTTATCATCAAACGGTTTAATATTACCATCATCATCGTCCGCGTCATGTTCATCTTCAATTTCGCCGACAATCTGCTCTAATACATCCTCGATGGTGATAACGCCCGATACTCCGGCATACTCATCGACAACGATCGCCATATGGTTGCGGGTGGCGCGAAACTCTTTCAGGAGCACGTTAAGGCGCTTGCTCTCCGGAATAAAGGTTGCTTTACGTACATGCTGGGAAATATCGAAATTTTCCAGATTGTTATCATCCAGTATCAGCGGTAAAAGATCTTTGGCTAGCAGAACACCGAGGATGTCGTCTGGATTTTCACCAATGACCGGGAAACGGGAGTGAGCGGAAGAGATGATGATCGGCAGGAACTCTTTCGGCGTCTGGTCAGCCTCAACCACGACCATCTGAGATCGGGGGATCATGACATCCCGCACCTGACGATCGGCAACCTGCATAGCACCTTCGATAATACTGAAGGCTTCCTGATCAAGAATATTTTCATCGGTGGCATCTTTCAGATCAGCCAGCAGGTCTTCGCGGGTTTTGGGCTCATCAGAAAAGGCTTGGGCAAGCTTACCTAGCCAGGTTTTCTGATGGCCATTGCCCGGTCGATCTTCACTCATTGTGTGCTCCGTTTGTGCGATTGCTGACGTATTGGGTCGGCAAATCTATAAAGTTGTCAGCGCTATTCGTTCAATAAATAGGGATCAGGAATCGCTAAACTGGCGAGAATTTCCCGCTCCAGCTGTTCCATCTCGTCTGCTTCAAGGTTATTTATATGGTCGAATCCCAACAGATGCAAGACCCCATGTATAACCATATGGCACCAGTGGTTGAAAAGGGGTTTGTTTTGTTCAATAGATTCATTGGAAACAACGTCGGCACAGATGACCAGATCACCCAGCAGATCAAGCTCAATACCCTCCGGCATCTCAAAGGGAAATGACAGCACATTGGTTGGTTTGTCCTTACCACGGTATTGATTATTTAGCGCCTGGCTCTCTGCAGGAGAAACAATACGGATTGAAAGTTCAGCGGCGTCCAAGCGACCTGCCAGAACGGCGCTAACCCATTCAGTTAGCTGGGCTTCAGAAGGAAGCTCGGTATCTTCAATCTGGCATTGGCGATCAACAAAATAGTTCATCGTTTATCCTGTTGAGAGGGCTGCTGTTTTTCATACCGATCATAGGCATCGACAATGTGTCCAACCAGAGGGTGGCGCACCACATCTTTGGAGGTGAAATGGGTAAAGCCGATCCCTTTGATCTCTTTCAGAACTTCACTGGCATGGATTAGTCCGGAACGAACGCCTTTTGGCAGATCAATCTGGGTGGTGTCGCCAGTGATAACTGCTGTTGAGCCAAAACCAATTCGGGTGAGGAACATTTTCATCTGTTCGCGGGTGGTATTCTGGCTTTCATCAAGAATAACGAACGACCCATTCAGGGTCCGACCCCGCATATAAGCTAGCGGGGCAACCTCAATTATATTTCGTTCGATAAGTTTGCTGACCCGCTCAATACCAAGCATTTCATATAACGCATCGTAGAGTGGACGCAGGTAAGGGTCTACTTTCTGGCTCAGGTCGCCGGGTAGAAAACCGAGCTTTTCACCTGCTTCAACTGCCGGGCGAACCAATAATATCCGGCTCACCTCTTCCCGTTCAAGGGCTTCACAAGCACAGGCAACCGCCAGATAGGTTTTGCCGGTACCGGCAGGGCCGATACCAAAATTGATATCGTGGGTCAGTATGGTACGAACATAGCTTTGCTGATTGGGGCCGCGTGGGCGAATCTGAGCTTTACGGGTCTGAATGGTGATGTCGGCCTGATAAACAGGCGCTGCAGGTTCGCCGCCAGACAGTTGTTCGACGCCGGACTGTTGCAACAGAAGGTGAATCAGGTCCGGTGTTACCGGCTCGCCCTGTTGCACATCCTCATAGAGTTGTTCCAGCATCTTAGCACCGGCACGGATCAGATCTGCTTTGCCGGCCAACTGAAAGTTGTTACCCCGGTTGCTGATTTCGATGCCCAGTCGCTGCTCTATCAGCCGTAGATGCTCATCGAGCTGGCCGCAGAGGCTAGACAGGTGCTGAGGGCTGTCCGGTTCCAGTGAAAGCTTTAGGGTTTGCGCTGTGTTCAAAAATTGATCCTTAGATAGAGATGCTGACAAGTATAGATTAACGGCTTATTTAGCATCATTCTGTGCCAGTGTACCGTCCAGTTCAGACCCCACCAGTTCGCCCACAAGTGAATTGGCGTAAACTTCTGCGATGCGGACATCGACAAAGTGGCCGATCATGTCGGGATTATCACAACGAAAGTTGACTACCCGGTTGTTCTCGGTCCGTCCTTGTAGTTTGCCTGGATCCTTCTTTGAGTAGTCGGTTACCAGGATGCGCTGTACAGAATCGAGCATACGACGGCTGATCTGCATAGCTTGCTGGGTGATGCGGTCCTGAAGGATGCTCAGGCGCTGTTTTTTTGTTTCTTCAGAAATATTATCGGGCAGGTCTGCTGCCGGTGTGCCTGGACGACGGCTGTAGATAAAACTGTAAGAGTTATCAAAGCCGATTTCTGCGATCAGATTCATGGTTGCTTCAAATTCGGCATCCGTTTCGCCTGGAAAACCGATAATAAAGTCCGAAGATAGGGTGATATCGGGGCGTGCTGCTCGAATCTTCCGAATCAGGGCTTTATATTCCAGGGCCATATGACCCCGCTTCATCGCATTCAGAATGCGGTCTGAACCGCTCTGTACCGGTAGATGCAGGAAGCTAACCAACTCAGGCACATCGCGATAGGCTTCTATCAGACTATCGGTAAACTCAACAGGATGAGAGGTGGTGAAGCGTATCCGGTCGATGCCATCGATCTGGGCGACGCAGCGAATCAGCTCCGCCAGGTCGGCAATGTCATCATCATGTGTTGCGCCGCGATAGGCGTTGACGTTCTGGCCCAACAGGTGAATCTCACGAACACCCTGCTCAGACAGTTCAACCGCTTCGGTAATAACATCGTCTAGCGGCCGACTGACCTCTTCACCCCGGGTATAGGGAACCACGCAGAATGTACAATATTTACTGCAGCCTTCCATGATGGAAACAAAGGCTTCAGCCCCTTCAACACGGGGCGCTGGAAGGTGATCGAACTTTTCGATTTCAGGGAAGCTGATATCGACAATGCCTTTTTTCTGTGTGCCGGCATTGGTAATGTCGATCATCTCAGGCAGACGGTGAAGAGTCTGTGGTCCGAAGATCATATCTACATAGGGGGCGCGCTTAAGAATAGCGTCGCCTTCCTGAGATGCAACGCAGCCACCCACACCGATCTTAAGGCTGGGGTTGTTCGCTTTGAGTTTGCGCCAGCGTCCCAGCTGATGGAATACTTTCTCCTGAGCCTTTTCGCGGATCGAACAGGTGTTCAGGAGCAGCACATCGGCGTCATCCTGGTTATCGGTAAGCTCAAGTTCATGGCTTTCGCCCAGTAGATCTGCCATGCGGGCGGAATCGTACTCGTTCATCTGGCAACCGTGGGTTTTAATGAATAGCTTCTTGGCCATTGCACACCTGTCTTCAAATCTTAGGAAAAGTAAAAGGGCGGAAATTATACTTTAAGGTCTTCTGGGATCATAGTTTTTAACTAGGTATCTGTATGACTTGTAATCATACAAAATAACCCCATATAGCAGGCAGTCAAACCTACCTGAGTGCTTTGAAGAATGGCAAGTGAACCCATCTATCGAATTAAATTCCTAAATCAAAATGAAGTCTACGAAATCTATGCTCATAATGTCTATCAGAGTGATCTCTGGGGCTTTTTAGAGGTCGAAAATTTTGTTTTTGGCAGTCAAAGTGCAATGTTAGTAGATCCCTCCGAAGAGAAATTAAAAAAGCAGTTTGAAGAGGTAGAACGTAGTTATATCCCGATGCAGGCGATTATTCGTATTGATGAAGTAAAGCATGAAGGTGTTGCTAAGATTACTGAAGCTAAGGGAACCGTTACACAGTTTCCAGTAATGCCTCCGCGCCCTCGCATTTGATTGGAGCGGCAACTACGTCAGAAAAAATAATGCGCGAACCTGCGATGTAATAAGGCGGGTGTCGCGCATTTTTAACGTTAAGCGCTGGGAGAACCGAAGTCGTTAGCTGCAGGAGACCCCGCTAAAAAACCTGTTTCAATAAACGCCCATATAGGGCCGATAACAGGCACGAACATAATGAGAATCCACCAGGCTGACTTATTTCGGTCATGCCAGCGCTTTACTTGTATCGCCAACCCGACCCATATCATGGGTATATAAAGTACTGCCAGGATAAAGATCAATCCTTCAGCGCTTATTTCGGTGTAGGATAACCCGGTGAAAAGAGCCCCTACAATTACACTTGCTACGAGTGTTGCTATCAGCGTTGTAAGCCAGAATGCCTTACGACCAATCCGTCCCTGAAATGAAAATAAGAGTTGTTTTGTGGTGAGCGGGACGATGGCTGCAGATTCGTCCTCTAGCATCGCCTGTGGTGAAGCATAAATATCGGTGTTCATTGTAAAGTCCTTTTTTAATAGTAGATCTATCCTGAATAACAAATGGTGAGCCTTAACCAGGTTAAAGTGACCGGATTAAATCGGATATGAAGTGATGGAGCATATCTGTTGATAGCGAGGGAAACAGTAGCAAAATCAGATTCAGGGTCAAGGCAGTACAAGTGATTGAGATCAGAGTTATGGCCGCTTTTATAAAACAGGGCTCTCAGGGCGAAATTCGTTTTACAGCTGTTAGCAATAGGTTGCCTGTCAGTATAAAAAAACATGATTATATCGCTTTATTAAAAAAGCATATGTAAGCAGCTTGATCCTGATCCCGATAGTTTATCGCAAGCTATCAATCGTCTTCATGGTAGCTACATTCCTTCTTGTCCTGAGGTTTTGATAATGGGTTGAGGTAAGTTAATCTGCAAATTGGGTAATTCGAGGTGACTATTGCTAATATTTTCGCGTAAATTGTTAAGGAGCTTCTTTTTATCCTAATTATCAGAGTACTTAGCCTTATATGTCGCCAAAACTGCCAGCTCATATAGCCTCTAAAAATGTCTTTCTAGAGGGGTTCTATACGCACCTTTTACCGGGTCTTGCGTATCTGGCTTTGGCTCATTTCTCGATTACCTGGTTGTCGATTCAACCGAGTGAGGCATCAGCGGTATGGCCTGCTGCGGGTGTATCTATCACCGCTATTCTACTGCGAGGCTATCGTGCCTGTTTTGGGCTGTTTGCCGCCCTGATGATGCTTTATGCCAACAGCTGGCTGGACCCAGAGAGCGCTGTCAGTTTGGTTCGGTCTCTATTATTGATGTTTCTTCTGAGTATCGCTGCGGTACTGCAAGCGGCGGGAGCCGTCTGGCTGGTGCGTCGTTTGTTGGGAGGATTTCCTTCCCTGATTGACGATAAAGAGATAGCGCTGTTTCTGCTTATTATTGGGCCGCTGGCATCTTTTGTCGCAAGTCTGTTAGCGACCACCTCTTTTTTATTATTTGGCATTATTGGCTGGGGGGACTACCTGGTAAGTTGGGTGACCTGGTGGGTTGGAGACACTATTGGCGCCATCGTAATGGTACCCATGTTGTTGGCTCTGTTTGCTAGTAAACAAAGTACTCTCTATACCCGTAGACTGGCGGTTGGTTTGCCGATGGGAGGAGTGCTGGTTGTAATCATCGCTTTATTTATCGTCACTAAAAACCATGAATCACAACAACGCACAGTTCAGTTTAATCGGCAGGCAGAGATGCTACATACGCATTTCGAAGAAAGGTTAAATGCAGGGGTTGAAGTACTCCATTCGCTCCGTAGTTTTTTTATCAGCAGTGTGAATGTTAATAATGCTGAGTTTTCCGCTTTTACACAGCATACCTTGTCCCGATACCCTGAAATTCAGGCGCTGGAATGGATTCCCCGACTTCCCCATAGTGCTCGTGCTAAGTATGAAGCAAACCATTCAGGAGTGGCACGGAAAATAATTGAAAGAGATGTAGATGGCTTTTTCCAGGCTGCGGTGCAACGTCAGTTTTATTATCCGGTTACTTATATTGAGCCTTATGTCGGGAATGAGCGGGCTTTAGGCTTTAACGTCGCGAGTCATCCTGTTGCCAGTAATGCGGTGTCTATCGCTCGACAAACGGATGGGATCGCTTTTACGGCCCCGGTCAGGTTGGTTCAGGAATCTGGAGAACAAAGGGGGGTTGTTGCTTATCTGCAAGTTAATCACGGGGGAGTCGATTATGGCTTGTCGAGTGAGGGTCTGGTTGCTGCCGTCTATCGCATGGGGGATTTTTTAAACTCGGTGCTGGAAAGTCGAGAGGGTCTGGCTTCTCATATCAATATTGAGCTGCTGGATATTACAGAGTCTGAAGAGTTGATTTTCAGTTCTGCAGATCCTGCTGCTTCAACTTATAACATGCTTGCAAGGTCCGCCGAATATGTTATCGGTGGTCGGACCTATCAGTTTAATTACACCACGAAACCTGAGTTTTACTTGTCGTTTATCCAATGGAGTAGCTGGATTATTTTGCTGGCAGGGATGGTGTTTACCGCGTTATTGGGGGGCTGGTTACTGTCTCTGACTGGCCGGACGCTCAGGGTACGACAGTTGGTTGGTGAAAAAACTGCGTCGTTGCAATATGAAATTGAGGAGCGCAGACGCGCTGAACAAGAGCTGCGTAAAGTATCTAAAGCCGTCGAATTTAGTCCTAATATGGTGCTTATTACTCGCACCGATGGAGAGATTGAGTATTCCAGTCCTAAGTTTACAGAGGAGACGGGGTTCAGTGCAGAAGATGTCATAGGCCAGAATATAGAAATCCTGCACTATGAGCGTACCGGAGAAACGTCCTATCAGGATGTGTGGCCAGAGCTTAGCAATAAGCAGGTTTGGCGTGGAGAAATAGTTAATCGTAAAAAGTCAGGTGATTTTTATTGGGCGCAGGTCAGCATTGCCCCGATTTATAATCTGGAAGATGAACTGACTCATTATGTCGTCACGCTTCAGGATATTACTGAGAATAGATTGATTTCAGAGCAGATCAGTTATCAGGCCAGTCATGATCAGCTAACCGCATTAGTTAATCGCCGAGAATTTGAAGTTCGTCTTGATACGTTGTTGAAAACTCAGTGCCGCCCAGGGGTGAGTCATGCATTTTGTTTTCTCGACCTTGATCAGTTTAAGGTGGTTAATGATACTTCCGGGCATGTCGCAGGCGATGAACTGTTACGACAGGTTGCGGCCCTGCTGCAGGAACGGGTGAGATCGAATGATACATTGGCCCGGCTAGGGGGGGATGAGTTCGGCATTTTGTTACATAACTGCCCAATGGATAAAGCCTGGGTAGTGGCTGAAGGTGTGCGGGATACTATTGCTCAGTTTAAGTTTTGTTGGGAACAGCAGGTATTCAGTATTGGTGTGAGTATCGGAGTCGTTGAAATTAATGAGCATTCCGCCGGTATGACTGAGATTATGAAACATGCGGATTCTGCCTGCTATACGGCGAAAGATTCTGGCCGTAACCGGGTTCACCTGTATTCAGTAGGCAACGAAATGTTGGCTCAGCGGGAAGGGGAGATGAAGTGGGTTTCGGAAATCAACTCAGCGCTGGATGAAAATCGCTTCGTTCTTTATGGACAGCTGATTGTCCCGTTACAAAATTCACAGCTTAAACCGGATGTTGAAATACTACTGCGGATGAAAAGCAGGGATGGAACTATTGTGCCGCCCGGTGCTTTTCTTCCAGCAGCAGAACGCTATCAGCTGTCTGGACAGATAGATCAATGGGTGGTGGAGCATGCATTTGCCTGGTTGGAACGAAACTTTACCCAGTTCAGCCAGTATTTTGGTTGCTGTGCGATTAACCTATCCGGTGGGAGTCTGGGGGATCCGAGTCTGAAACAGGCAATTATTACCCATCTGGATGATTCGTCCTTGTTACCTTATAAAGTTAAGTTCGAGATTACTGAAACCTCTGCCATTGCTAATCTGTCAGAAGCTCAGCGATTTATTAATGCATTGAAGGCGTATGGTTGTCAGTTCTCTCTGGATGATTTTGGGAGTGGTTTATCGTCGTTTGCCTACCTGAAGAACCTCCCCGTCGACAATCTGAAAATTGACGGCCAGTTTGTTAAAGGTATTCTGGATGATCAGCTTGATCTGGCGATGGTTAAGTCGATTAATGATATTGGCCAGGTAATGGGAAAGACTACCATTGCTGAGTTTGTTGAGAATGATGAAATAACAGCTTTGCTACGTGAGATCGGTGTGGATTATGGGCAGGGCTATGGTTTAGGTCTTCCTGAGCCACTGGACCTGTTACTGCAGCAAGTAAGTGGCGAGGATGATCGTTAGCCTGTCAGCCTGTTCAGGTGAAAGCAATATAGATGATTTTCAGAGTTGATAGTCGTCATATTGGCGTAAATTGTTTTGTCGAATGACGGTATTCAGTCTTTGTATATAAATGTCTCCTAACTCACTGTAACGACCCAGATGTTGTAACAGTTGGAGACTGTTTTGGGTCTGTTGCGTTGCTGCTCGAAGCGCGCGATAGGCACTGCCTTTTCCCAGTGTTAATTGATAGTCATCTATAGCGCCCAGTAGTGAGTCATAACGTTTCAGATAAACCGGTTTTCCCTCGCGTTGCTGACGAGCCATGATTCTTTTTTCTGTCGGATCAAAAGACCAGACGCCAAAAATATTCAGCGCCTGAATAAAAAAGCGAGAGCTGCCCCAGCCTGTTTCAATGGCCGCTTGTGCCAGAATCAGGCTGTTGGGTAGTTCTATCATGCGTTGACTCAGTTTTGTGGTTGAGTCGACCCGGTATGCCGATAACTTTTGGTTTAGCCACGCCTGATCGGTAGCGCTTAGTTGTGATTTAGCCAGCATCTGGTTGAGTTGGTTTTTCTGTTCTTTCAGTTTTGCTTTGCTAATCAGAATGGCAGGCAGCAGCAGGGCAATGAACCGCTCTTTCTTTTCATTTACCGGTAGTGCTTTTAACGAGATAACTGAAGTATAAGCAACGGGTATTACCGGGTTGCTAAGGGGAATGATATCCGCAGGGGAGTGCAGTGATTTGTATATGACAGCTGTCGCAGATGACTTTCGTTGATCCGCAATCTGGATCAAGGCTCCGAAGCCAAACATTAAGAGGGCCACGAATAATAGGAATCTCTGAAATTGCGGATACATCAGCAGGCTACTCCTGGTTAGGAATTAACAGGGTTTTACTTCCCTGGCCAGGGATCTCCCTGGCAAGTTTAGGAACCAGATAGCCCGGTAGCAGGTTCTGCAATTGGCTAATGATCTGCTTGGCTTCATCATCAGGAACGTCGAAATGAGCCGCACCTTTTACTGGGTCAAAGGTGAACAGGTAATAGGGAAGTACACCGATGCTGAACAACTTTTCACTTAACGCTTGAAGCACTTCAACACTGTCGTTAACACCCCGCAGCAGTACGGCCTGATTCAGGACGGTAACCCCCGCCTGACTTAGTTGTTTAACGGCCTTAGCCACGGAAGGATCTAACTCCTGTGGATGGTTGCTATGGATCACAGTGACAATGTTGAATCGAGTCTGACTGAGCAGCGTCGTGAGAGACTCGGTTACTCGCTGGGGCAGCACGACTGGCAGACGGCTATGAATGCGTAAACGGGTCAGGTGGGGGATCTTTTGCAGGTCGTTAAGCAGTTGGGTCAGCCGGGTATCGCTCGACACCAGTGGATCACCTCCTGAAAAGATAACTTCAGTGATGCTTGTGTCAGCGGTGATGTAATCCAGGATCTTTTGCCACTGTTCGGGGCCTAGGCGGTTTTCAGCGTAGGGAAAGTGTCTGCGAAAGCAATAGCGGCAGTTAATCGCACAGGCACCGGTCAGTACGACTAAAACCCGTCCTTTGTATTTATGGATAAGGCCTTCGACAGGATTGCTGCTCATCTCCTCTAATGGGTCGTTAGTAAAGCCCGGGACTGTGTCCAATTCATCACCCAGGGGCAGGATCTGGCGTAAAAGCGGATCATCGAGATTGCCTTTCTCAATGCGATCTAACCAGGGCAGGGGGACACGCATTGCGAATTCGAGACTTGCGCGGTTGGCATCATCCAATAATGAATCGGGAAGCTGTAGGTAGCTAAACAACTCTTCCGGACGCTTCAAAGTCTGGCTGAGGAGTGTTTGCCAAGAGTCTGGCAGCTTGATAGTTGAGTTCATATAGGAATATTTTCGCGGAAAATTTGCTCGCATTCTCCTTTCAAGTAGAATGTGTGTCAATTTTGCGGTGGCTACAGTTCACCAAATTATAATTTATTTCGAGAGTGTTATGGCAAATTACCCATCGAACCAGTTTAAGAACGGCCTGAAAGTGATGATCGAAGGTGATCCATGCTCTATGGTAGATGTTGAATTCGTTAAACCTGGTAAAGGCCAGGCTTTCACCCGGGTAAAGCTGAAGAACCTGATTACGGGCCGTACCTGGGAGCGTACCTTTAAGTCGAATGAGACGGCTGAAGGCGCGGATGTTATGGATACGGATATGGAGTATCTCTACTGTGACGGAGAGATGTGGCACTTCATGGATCCACAGAGCTTTGATCAGGTAGCGGCGGATAAAACGGCGATTGGCGATGCGCATCAGTGGCTGAAAGAGCAGGATAAGTGCCTGGTTACACTCTGGAATAACAATCCTATCTCAATTACACCGCCTAACTTTGTCGAACTGGAAGTGACTGAAACTGATCCAGGCCTGAAAGGCGATACGGCACAGGGTGGTTCTAAGCCGGCGACTCTTCAGTCAGGTGCTGTAGTGCGTGTTCCGCTGTTTATTGAGCAGGGTGAGGTGTTGAAGATTGATACGCGGACAGGGGAGTACGTTTCCCGCGCTTAAAAATTGATTAAATGCTATTGCGCTTGTGATAACTGCGTTTTAAACCGGTTCGCAATGCTCATTAAGGCAACTTAATTCCGCGTGCTCACCGGTTTAAGCCTTGTTCTCACTGCGCTCATCACGCATTTAATTCAATTTTCTAATATTTTAAATGGCAGCTACGGCTGCCATTTTTTATGTACAGGATGCACGGTATGCAGTGGGTCCGTGGACGCACAAGAGCGGCGAATTATTTTTATAGGTGGTATCGATGAGTGAGTTGTGGAAAGCGACAGCGTCGGTTGAAAATCTGCGCAGGCGGGCAGCTATTTATACTCAAATTAGGGGCTTCTTTGCAGAGCATGGGGTATTTGAAGTGGAAACGCCTCTGATGACCTCTGCTGCCGTCAGTGATCCCTATATCGATACTATCGAATGTCGTTACCATCCGTTACCGGGCCAGCAGGAGCAACCACGCTATCTGCAAAGCTCACCTGAATATGCTATGAAGCGTTTGCTTGCGTCCGGCAGTGGCGCGATCTACCAGATCTGTAAAGCGTTTCGTAATGGGGAATATGGTAAACGTCATAATCCTGAATTTTCGATGCTGGAATGGTATCGCCCTGGCTTTGACCATCACCGTTTGATGGATGAGGTTGAAGCGCTGGTTACACCGCTACTGGGACTGACAGCCTGTCAGCGCATAAGTTACGGTGATCTGTTCAAACAGTATTTGCAGATTGATCCTTACACTGTCACAGCGACAGAGCTTGCCACAGTTACCCGCCAGCATATCGAACTGGAAATGGAAGATGACAACCGGGATAACTGGCTGAATCTCTTGATGTCCCATGTGATCGAACCGCAACTGGTGGACCGGGGCGGTGTTTTTGTTTATGACTATCCCGCGAGTCAGGCTGCTCTTTCAAAAGTAATGACAAATAGTGAAGGTCAGCCGGTTGCTTGTCGGTTTGAGTTTTTTGTGGCGGGAATTGAATTGGCGAACGGTTACTTTGAGTTAACGGATGCGGCTGAGCAGGCTCGCCGTTTTGATAAGGATATCGACCAGCGAAAGAGTGAAGGCCTGCCAATGCGGCCAACAGACAATCTGCTGGTGGACGCTTTGGAAAACGGGATGCCTGAGTGTGCCGGTGTCGCTATGGGGCTGGATCGATTGGTTATGCTGGCGCTGGGAACCGAGCAGATCAGTGATGTGATCGCTTTGCCTTTTAACAGGGCTTAAAAACTGAGGCTTAATCACAGCAGCATGACTAATGCGCTGCCTGAAGTCGTTGTGAAATTTACTCGGGGGAGTATTCAAGCGGCCTCTAGAGAGTTCTGTTGTTTTTCAGGGGCTTGCCTCATGCCGACATTAGATTTTTCTGCGACAGTAACAATGCTTTGAACTCATGTAACGGTAAAGGCTTGCTGAAGAGGTAACCTTGATATCGGGTGCAGCCCAGGTTTTTCAGGAATGAAAATTGGGCTGCGGTTTCAACTCCTTCAGCAACAGAGTCAAGTCGTAAGCGAGAGGTTAGGTTTATAACAGTTTCAACCAGGGCTGCATCGCTATCATCTATTAAAATGTCCCGGACAAATGATCGGTCAATTTTTACTTCATCAATTGATAGTTGTTTAAGATACGCAAGTGAGGAGTATCCGGTGCCGAAGTCATCAATTGAAAATTGCACACCGAAATCTCTGAGGGCATGAATTTTTTCCATCGCTAACTTTGCATTATCAAGCAATACACTTTCGGTAATCTCAAGTGTTAAGTTTGACGGAGCAATACTGGTATTCTTCAGTGCTTCTTTAATCTTTAGTACAAAGCTATCCTGCAGGAACTGAAGTGGGCTTATATTCACTGAAATTTGAAAGGATAATGGTGCTTGTTTTGAGTCTATCCAGCTGTATAAATTGCTTAGAGCTGTTTCTAACACGACGGCCCCCAGCTCTATGATTAAACCGCTTTCCTCAGCGAGCGGGATGAAATTGTCTGGTGAGATCAGACCTTTTTGAGGATGTTGCCAGCGTAATAAGGCTTCAGCTCCAACCATGCAACCATTCTGGTCATATTGGGGCTGATAGAAAGTGATGAACTCAGAGTGCTCAATGCCTTTACGTAGATCGTTCAGGGTTTTTAATCGCTCATTTGCTACGTGCTGCATGCTGGGCAGGAAAAGTCTTAAGGTGTTGCGGCCAGCGTCTTTCGCCTGGTACATGGCGGTATCTGCCTGGCGCATAATATCGCCCGGTTGGTCTGATGGGCTGCCGGGGAAGACTGAGATACCTATGCTGGAAGTGATATGCAAAGTGTGTTGCCTAACGACATAAGGTACGGCAAGTGTTTTGCCGAGCTTTTCAGCAAACAGCTGCGTCAGTTTAATTGCTTCGTTCTCGTCGGATGATATTTCTTGTAACAGTACGACAAACTCATCGCCACCTAGTCGTGCAACAATATCTTCCTTTCGTATGCCAGACTGCAGTCGCAGGGCGACTTGCTGCAACAGTAAGTCTCCGATGGCGTGTCCCAGAGAATCATTGATGTTTTTAAAGTTATCTATGTCGAGAAATAGAACCGCTCCCAGATATTGATGACGGTATCCACTGGCAAGTGCTCTTTCGAGTTGCTCCAGAAATAATCGTCGGTTTGGCAGATCAGTCAGGCTGTCATACGTAGCCTGGCGCTCTATCATAGCAGCCGCATCTCGCTGTTCTGTTATATCAGAACAGAGCAGGGTGTACCCAGACGGCGGACTGTCCCCCTCGGCTATCTCATATAAATGCACTTGGAGGTGGTGTGTGTGTCCCTGTTTTACCTCAGTAAAGATGAAAGACATCGTGTTGTTATCGCTTACTGCGTGTTTATTCATTTGGACGATCTGGATATTTCTCCATAAGTCCGCGTGTAGCTTGAAAAGTGGCAGCCCTGTTAGTGATGATGCTGCAGGGGTTAATAACCGTGTAGTAGTGTCGTTGTAATATTGGATATTCCAGTCACTATCGGTAGCAATGATCGCGACATTTTCGGTTGAGCGGAGAATGCTATCGAGGTAAGTTCGTTGTTGCTGTAATTCAGTATGAATTCGGTTTATTTCCGATGAGGCTCTATTGATTCCCCTGATTGAAGTACGATTGATGAAAATCAGAAACCCAGTCGCAACAATCAGGCAGAGAGCAGAGACCATCAGTGTCTTGAGTAATAAAGGTACTTGGCTGGATTCAATAGTGACATGGCCGACGGTCAGGGTATTATTTTTAATTTCGGCGCTGCCTGATATAGGCCAGTCGTAATGACTATGTGACTCGGACAGCAGGAGGTGCTCTCCATTTAGGTCCTTCACATGAATCCTTGTCTCAATTGTTCGTGGCCGGTATTGTTCTACGATATGTCCTAAATGATGAAATTGTAAATCCCAGGCATCGGGATTAATAAACACCAATTTAGACACTGCATGGGCTGCCTGCTCCGCATGTTCTGCAAGTTGAGTGGCTTTGTATTTGCTTGCAATATTCCAGTAGCCTATTGGCGGCAATATCGCAATAGTTAACGAAAACAGCATACTTAAGCGTTTTAACTGTGAGGGCAGATTTTCTAATCTTTTAGTGAACGGCAATTGAATCATAGTCATAAGTCTACGGGTTGGTGGCCTGTGTCGGTGAGAATAGCCTGCCCTTCAGCCGAGTTTATGAAGTTGATGAATAATCGCTCGTCATTATTTAACTGGCCATCATGCAACATGAATAATTTCTTACAAAGTGGGTAGCTGCCATTACCTATCGTTTCTACTGTGGGGGTAACACCATTAAGGCTGAGTACATTCAGATCTTGTTTTTCAGAAAGCACCAGAGACAGTGTTGATGTTGAAATAACCCGATCAATATCCCTCACCATCTGGACGGTGGTCTGATCGGTGATTCCGATAGGGATTCCCGTGCGGCTAAAGGCGTTGTTCATTGCCGGTATAAGCTCAGGTAGGTTTTCTTGAAGAAGCAGGGTGTCTGAGTCTGAATGAGGCCGTAACACAGGCTTGAGCCCGCCCACTGGATTATGCCCATTGTAGATACCCTGCAATTCTTTCAGGGTAACATTAGTAATTGGTTGGTTTTTATTCGTAATAAAAATTAACGCAGTATTTGCATAATGAAGTGAATGTAGACCCAGGAGTGCTTCCTTCTGGCTTAAAGGGCGTGACATCAGGCCAATATCTACACGCTGCGAAGACACGCCTCTGACGGCGCCTCCGCTGCCGATACTGGGTAGTATTTTTATTCTGATGTTCGGATGTTGTTGGCTAAACTGGCGGGATAAAATTCTGAATGTTTCCAGATCGGCACCTGAGCCGCCAATAATAATAGATTCTGCAGCACTGAGAGGCAGTACCGTCAGGCACAAAAGAGTGAAGGCCAATGTTTTCAGCATGATAGACCGCTCATTAAGAATTAATGGAGCCAGTGAACAGGTCCTTTGCGCTCAATTCTTTCCTATGGACTCCTTACTGTTTAATCATAGGCAATAAAATGATGAAAACATACAGAGATGTACCCAAAATTAGTATGTTTTTTTCATTTAGCTCTTTTTTTTCATTGAGTTGTATTGATTGTTTTGTTTGAATATTCTACTGATTTTTTTAAGCGGTGGCCTGGTTAGCGTTTTTAGCGGGACTAAGAATCAGCGAAGTAGCCTCGATTCTTTTTTTAAGTGTCACTGCTGCGAAACTACCCCCCGGGTAAGTGACTCAACATCGCCCGGCGAATTCTATCGACTGCTTCAACAACCATGCTTCGGGTGCAACCGAAATTTAGCCGCATAAAACGGTCATCACCGAAATCTCTGCCCGGTGACATACCCACCCCCGCTTGTTCAAAAAAGTGGGCGGGGTTTTCCAGTTTAGCGGCGGATACATCGATCCAGGCCAGGTAAGTGGCTTCCACCTGATTGAGTTTTAATCCGGGGATTTGATTGATCTCTTTGACCAGGTAGTCCCGGTTGCCCTTGAGGTAGTCCAGTTGTTGTTGGTGCCAGTCTTCCCCTTCTTTATAGGCGGCCAGGGTGGCGGTATAACCAAGCAGATTGACGTCGGGCACTATTCCCTTTCGGACTTGCTGAAACTGTTTGCGCAGCGCTGCATCGGGGATTATAGCGAAAGAGCAACCCAATCCTGCGATGTTGAATGTCTTGCTGGGCGCCATGAGCGTGATCGATTTTGCTGCAATGTCAGTGTTCAGTGATGCCAGCGGAATATGTTGGCGTCCTGGTTCCAGAATCAGGTCACAGTGAATTTCATCAGAGCAGACGGCCAGATCATGTTTTAGACAAATATCGCTTAGTTTCTCAAGCTCAGCTCGTGTATAAACGGTACCGCCAGGGTTATGGGGGTTGCAGAACAGCAGCAGAGAGGTGGTGTTGGTAATGGCTTGCTCAAGAGCCTCAAAGTCGATCACCCAGCGTTGCTCGTGTTCAACCATCGGAATGCTAATCAGTCTTCTATCAGAGAGTCGTGGAGCTGACATAAAGGGTGGGTAGACCGGTTTAGCGGTAGCCACTTCGTCCTGGCTAACTCCTACACTGCGGCAGGCAAGATTGAGCCCGCACACCAGTCCGGGTAACCAGACTAACCAATCGGCCTGAATCGTCCAGTGGTATTGCGCTTGCATTCGTTCGATAATCAATTGATTGAGTTCGGCCGGCGTATTGGTATAGCCAAAGATGCCATGGTCTACTCTGGTCTGTAGCGCTTCGATTACGGCAGCGGGTGCCATAAAATCCGTATCAGCCACCCACATAGGCAGAATATCGGTGTCTCGGTATTTTTCCCATTTCTGACTGGAGGTGGTGTGGCGGTCGATCGGTTGATCGAAGCGATCACTATTCATTCGCTGAATCCCTTTAATTTAGCGGCTAAGAGACAGATATTTGTACGTCATTGAGTTGCAAATAGCCATCAGGAAGTTATATTAGGCGATAATAGATAATATAGCGGCTATCGTCATAATATCAGATGTTTTTTGTTCTTTATTGACGGATAGTTGTTCACCTGCCGCGCTCGTTTTCGGCAAATCATCACAGTCTTTTAGCGACACCAAAGCAGTGTCAGCCAATCAGTTTCTGGAGTCCGGTCATGACCGATAATAATCGTGTAATAATTTTTGATACTACCTTGCGTGATGGTGAGCAGAGCCCCGGCGCATCCATGACCCGTGAAGAGAAACTGCGCATTGCTAAACAGCTAGAAAAGATGCGGGTTGATGTTATCGAAGCTGGTTTTGCTATTGCTTCACCGGGTGATTTTGAATCGGTTAAGTCGATCGCCGATACGATTCAGGACAGTACCATCTGCTCGCTTTCCCGTGCACTGGATGCCGATATAGACCGTGCAGGTGAAGCGCTGGTGAATGCCAGTTCTGGTCGTATTCATACCTTTATCGCAACTTCGCCAATTCATATGAAATATAAACTGCAGATGGATCCTGACAAAGTAGTGGAGCAGGCGGTCTATGCGGTTAAGCGGGCGCGTAATCTGGTCAGTGATGTGGAATTCTCACTGGAAGATGCAAGCCGTTCAGAGCTGGATTTTATGTGTCGGATTATTGAGAAAGTGATCGATGCAGGTGCCCGTACTATTAATATTCCGGATACTGTTGGCTATGCGGTGCCGGAAGAGTTCGGTTTTACTATTAAGCAGTTGCTGGAGCGGATTCCAAACGCTGACAAGGCCATTTTCTCAGTTCACTGCCATAATGATCTCGGTCTGGCGGTTGCTAACTCGCTATCGGCGGTGAGCTTTGGCGCGCGGCAGGTAGAGTGTACGATTAACGGCCTGGGAGAGCGCGCAGGCAACGCGTCGCTGGAAGAGGTTGTGATGGCACTGCGCACCCGTCAGGATGTGTTAGGGCTGCATACCGGTATCGATACCACTCAGATCGTCCCAGCATCCCGACTGGTTTCCAGTGTGACCGGTTTCCCGGTACAGCCTAATAAGGCTATTGTTGGCGCTAATGCTTTTGCTCATGAGTCCGGGATTCATCAGGATGGTGTACTGAAACACCGTGAAACCTACGAAATTATGACCGCTCAGGATGTTGGCTGGAACGCAAACAAGATGGTAATGGGCAAACACTCGGGACGTAGTGCTTTCCGTGCTCGTTTGGAAGAGCTGGGTACAACATTTGAATCAGATGCTGAGCTGAATACTGCGTTCGCTCGATTTAAAGATCTGGCGGATAAGAAACATGAGATCTTTGATGAAGATCTGCAGGCGCTGGTCAGCGATACCCGTGCTTCACACTATGAGAAATTTATGCTGAGCAGCTTGTCGGTGACTTCGCAGACAGGAGAAACGCCGTTAGCGAAAGTGACGGTTTCCATGAATGATGTGGAGCAGACTTCAGAAGCAGATGGTAGCGGCCCGGTTGATGCTGCGTTTAAAGCGATTGAATCGATTGTTCAGTCAGGTGCATCACTGGAGCTTTATTCGGTAAATGCGATTACCAGTGGTACCGATTCTCAGGGTGAGGTGACAGTGAGGCTAGAGAAGGGAGGCCGGATCGTCAATGGCCTGGGAGCGGACACCGATATCATCATTGCGTCGGCTAAGGCTTATATTCATGCACTGAACATGCTTGAATCTACTGAAGAGAAAGCACATCCACAAGTGTGAGTAGCGTTTCAATTAGGCTCATACGTTAACTAAAGGGCAACAGTATATGGAGCAGTCACTGCGACATCAGTATCTGGAAACGATGGGCATTGTCAGCTGGTTGCCGCGTCGTCAGTTACCCGGTGCCCGACCGACGCCCGATTGGGTTTGGGAATACTGTTGGCCTGAAGATGAGTCTTCTCAATCATCAGAGAAAGGCAAGACAGCGACCGCTTCCTTCGTTAATCCTGCTGATCGAGCCATTGCGGCGAAGCAAGCCCGGGCTGAACTGAGCGCTAGTTTTGATGCCCCGGCCAGAAAGACCGTACCAGAAAAAGCGGCAGCGACCCCTGCTGCTAGTACGCCACAACCGGTTCGCTCGCCGGAGTCAGCCCCTAAGCCAGTCGCTGAGGTGGTCGAAGGGTTGGCCGTTGTGGCCCAGCCGGAGGTGGTAGCGATTGATCTGCCTGAACCGGCAGAGCAGACTGAGCAATCGCCCTTTAAATTGGCGTTTATGGCTTATCAGGACTGTCTGGTTATTGATTCGCTGCCGCCGGTATCTTCTGCAACCCGGCAAGGAAGCGCTCAGGCGGATGCTCATCATCAGATTTTGTTAGATAAAATTCTTCGCTCTATCGGGTTTGTTGGCGGAAGTGCGACTGATTATTACACGCTTCCCTGGCCGATGTTTGCCAGCAAATCACTGGATCAGGGTGCGGAGCAGGCACGCCTTACGGTGCAGCATAAACTGAAGAAAAGCTTAGAGAAAAACGCGGTTAAAACGGTGCTGCTACTGGGTGAATCAGCTGCTCAGATGGTGCTTGAACGAGAGGAATCGTTAGAGCAGCTGAGAGGGATGCTGTTCAGCCTGCGCTCCGATGTCAAAACGCTGGCCAGTGCAAGCCTGACGGAGATGATGATGTTGCCGGGCTGTAAGCGAGAGGTCTGGAGTGACCTTCAACCGTTGCTGGATCATCTGCAACAGACCTTTATCATTGATGAATGATGCTCTCCTGCGCCAGCTGACCGTTGATGATCTGCCCGCGCTTGCTGAGCTGGAAGCCAACTGCTTTAACCCGCCATGGTCCGATAGTCAGCTACACTCGTATATAGTAAGTGCACGTTGTTTATCTGTTGGGCTATGGCAGGATGGGCAGTTAGGCTGTTTTGCCATGCTATCAACGGTATTAGATGAAGCTGAGTTACTGCAGATAGCTGTACGCACGGATTTGCGGGGGCGAGGATTGGCAGGCCGTGTGCTTCAATTTGCCCATCAACAACTACAGCAACGGGGTATTGTTCGAAATATGCTCGAAGTGCGCAGCTCAAATGCGCCAGCGATAAGCCTTTATCGACGCCTGGGTTATCAACAAGATGGTGTAAGAAAAGGCTATTATCCGACCGCAACTGGTCGGGAAGATGCTGTTCTAATGAGCTGTAACAATCTTAACGAGTCTTTAGCGGAGTAGTATCAGCAGAGTCTCATATACGGGTTCCGATATGAGTTTAACGATCGATCTGATCAGTGGCTTTTGGTTCTGGTTTGCCCAGGTGGGTTATTTTGTGCTGCTTGGTGTGGCGCTCTGGTTCGCCCCCTGGTCGACCCTATTTAGTAGTCGACAACTCCAGCACCTGTTTCTTGGTACGACTGTTGGTTTGATGCTGCTGTGGCAAATGCGCGCGGGGATCTCTCCTGGGTTGGGGATTCACTTTCTCGGAGTCACTGTACTGACACTGATGTTTGGCTGGGACCTTGCGATTCTTTCAGCGAGTCTGGCGCTGCTCGGTACAACACTATTTGGGAACGAAAGCTGGAATGGGTTTGCTATAAACGGGCTATGTACCGTCGTGATACCCGCATTGGTAAGCTATGGAGTTCTGCGGTTGGTTGAAGCCAGACTGCCCGCCAACTTTTTTATCTATCTGCTTCTTTGTGCATTTCTGGGCGCCGGGGTGGCAACGCTTTGTGGCGGGCTGAGCATGAGTTTTCTTCTCTGGATCAGTGATGTCTACAGTGGTGAGAAAATTTATCAGGAATATATCCAGATATTACCATTGATTATGTTTCCTGAGGGGCTGTTGAACGGCATTATTATGACCGGAATGATGGTTTTTTATCCTGATTGGATTCGCACGTTCGATGCTAAAAAATATATCGATGATCAATAATAACCGTATCAGTGTTCCTCTCTAACCGGTCGTTTTTGCAATTTTCGCTGTAGGGTTCTTCGGTGCATCCCTAGCGCTCGAGCAGTGGCAGAAATATTCCCCTCATGCTCTGTGAGTACTTTTTGAATGTGTTCCCATTCGAGTCGCCCTACCGACATCGGTTTGTCCGCGATATCTATAGCCGGATCTGCATCTGTTGCTTGCAGTTTAGACAGGATCTGATCGGTATCGGCGGGTTTTGCGAGATAATCGGTAGCGCCCAGTTTAATGGCTTCTACAGCTGTCGAGATACTCGCGTAGCCGGTCAGAATCAGAATTTTAATAGCGGGATTGAGAGCTGTTAATCTGGGTACCAACGTGATGCCAGAGGCTCCCCCCATTTTAAGATCCAGCGTTGCCAGATCCGGTGTGAAATCTTCTAATAGGCTCACGGCTTGTTCGGCAGAACTGGCAATCGCTGTTTCGTAGCCACGTCTTTTAATGGCTTTACTCAGTACCCGGGAAAAGGTTTCGTCATCATCGACAATCAGAAACTTAAGCCTGGCGTCGTTATTAGTGTCCATCAGTTTGAGACTCCTTGATGATAGGCAGTGTAACTTCGGTCAGGGTACCGCCCTCCGGGTGATTAAATAATCGGACTTCACCACCGTAACTGTCAAGCGCGGACGCAGTGAGGAATAGTCCGATGCCCAGCCCCTTTCCTTTCGTGGTAATGAAAGGGCTACCTAGTTTTTCAGCTTGTTCCAGCGGTATCCCGGGGCCTTGATCCCGGATAGTAAAGAGAATTTGCTGCAGATCTGAGGTTAACTTAATCTGCAGAGGTTCGCTGGAGGCGTCGGCGGCATTGTTAAGTAAATTAAGAAAAGCCTGCTGTAGAGGGATAGAGCTAAGAATATACGCCTCATTATTGAGCTCAATCACCGGGGGGCTAAAGGTAGCGGTGGGCCGTAACAGTAGCCAGCGGTCCAATATCTCCCCGAAAAAAAGCTCTGCAGGGAGTGGTCGAGCATCTTTTTGCTCCTGTTTTACTGATTCTGCCAGATGCTTCAAGCGGTCAGTGCAGTTTTCAACCTGGGACTGCAGTAATTCAATATCTTCCAGTAGATCCTGATTATCGCTGTGATCCAGCTGCATCTCATGCAGGACGACGCGCATCGTGGCCAGGGGCGTTCCTATCTCATGGGCAGTGCCTGCAGCCATCGTTGCCAGCGATAACAATTGCTGATTACGAAGATTCAGTTCCCGGGTGCGGTTTAGTTTCAGTTCCTGACGTTGCAGGCTCTCTCTGATATTGACGACAAACCAGGTAATCAGTGCTGCAGTCAGAATGAAATTGACCCACATGCCTGCCAAATGGAGATTGAGTAATGCCGTGGATTGATGCTGATGTCCAGTATCCGGTAGGTTGATAGGAATAAAGTACCGCATCAACACAGAGTAACTGATAGTGACCAGCAACCCGGTAGCCCAGGTGAATTGTTTAGGTAGCGATGTTGCGCTGATAATCAGCGGGATGAGCAGTAACGCTGAGAAGGGATTCCCGACCCCCCCAACCTGGTAGAGCAGACATACATAAAAGGCGATATCAGCGACTAATTGAAAGAAAAATTCAAGCTGAGTCAGCGGCAGGGGCGAGCGGAGTCGCGTAAACGACAGCAAGTTAAGTAGTGCCATCGCTATCAGAGCAAATGAAATCAGCCAGAAATTGAGGCTGACATGCAACCCCAGATAGAGGTACAGCAGTAATCCGCTCTGGCCAAAAATGGTGACCGTACGGATATAACTGAGTTGCAGTAGCTGATGGCGGGTATCGCTGGTGTAGTTCATATCGTTAGCTTGGCAGAAAGCGAAATTATAACCAAGAGAGATGTATCATGGATGTGGCAGATTGTCGCACCATTATTACCTTAATGCTTGAAAGCAGAAGCGCTTCTTTGATATTTTTGCGTCACCTTATACGACCTGCTCTCAGTCTGACAATCATTATGAATGATTAATTAAATGCTGAGACCTTAATCGGATCTGATTATGGAACGTAGTACGCTGTTAACATTGTTTCTCTCTTTACTGTCTCCGATGGGGGGCTCTAACAGTTACGCCCAGGGGCAGGCTGACTTGAGTTGCGGGGTAGATGAAGTGCCCGCGTATGTCATCTCTTACGACCATATTTTTACGCGATTAATTAATGAACAGCCCGATATGAAGGGGCGCCGGACAGTTATCGCGTCAATGGATACCCATTATATTGAAGAAGTCGGGGAACAGTTGGATGTCCAGGCCAGGCGTCGTGGTGAAATACTATATAACCCGTATCGTAAAGAGCAGTGGGAAACCAACGAGGCTGTCTATACGTATCAGAATAATATGGCGCGTGTACGGTTACATGTGTCAGGTATAAAGAGTTCGGTTTCCTATAAGTTGCTATCAGAGGGAGACCCTGTTCGGGAAATCGCGGGTTATAAGTGCAATTGGCATGAAGTGGATATTGCAGGTGCTCAGAAAACCCAGGTTTGTCATGCGCTGTTTTACGGTTGGACCATTCCACTTTATACCCGAAAAATTTCTCAGGGGCGGGATGTCCTGTTTTCTGAGGCAACGGATATTTTCCCGCGTTGTATCAAGAGAGTGAGCTTATATGTTCCTGATGACAAACCCTGGAAGTTTTCAAAATGAGGTGGCTTTCATGCTTGAAATGGTTGGGGGGTGGCATAAGCGGATCAAGAGATGGCTATACGACCGGATGGCATGGCGCAATTGACAAGTTTATTGTTGAATAGGGATCGGAAAAGGAGCTTTCGGTTGTGGATTGAAGGCTGATCGGCGAAAATAGCGCCCAATATATTATTCTTGGCCATTGCCGGTTACTGGCAGGGCCCTTTTCAAAAAAACCGGATCTCTATGTCTAGCATCTCACAGGAAGTTTCGACCCGTCGAACTTTCGCTATCATCTCCCACCCGGATGCGGGTAAAACTACCATTACCGAAAAGTTGTTGTTGTTCGGAAACCTGATTCAGAAGGCCGGTACTGTTAAGGGCAAGAAATCTGATCGCCACGCTACTTCTGACTGGATGAGTATGGAGAAGGAGCGGGGTATTTCCGTAACTTCATCAGTGATGCAGTTTCCCCATAATGGTCGGATTGTAAATCTGCTGGATACACCGGGACACGAGGATTTCTCGGAAGATACTTACCGTACACTGACAGCAGTTGACTCCGCTTTGATGGTGGTTGATGGCGCTAAGGGTGTCGAGGCTCGAACCATTAAACTGATGGAAGTTTGCCGGCTGCGGGATACGCCGATCCTGTCGTTTGTTAACAAGATGGACCGGGATATCCGTGATCCGATTGATCTGTTGGATGAGATTGAAGAAGTATTAAAGATCGCTGCTGCGCCGATCACCTGGCCGATCAGTATGGGTAAGGATTTTCGTGGGGTATATAACCTTTATACCGATACTATTCATGTTTTCACCCCTGGTCAGGGCAGCGTGATTTCAGAGGATATTCAGGTTAAAGGGCTAGAAAGCCCAGAAGCTCAGGAGCTACTGGGTGACCTGTATGATGATTTCGTTGAAGAAGTTGAACTGGTACGTGGTGCCAGCCACGAATATGATCAGACAGAGTATCTTGCAGGTCGGCAGACACCGGTTTACTTTGGTACAGCGCTGTCTAACTTTGGTGTTCGTGAGATGTTGGACGGCTTCGTGGAGCTCGCCCCTTCTCCGATTGCCCGGGAGACGCTGAGCCGTTCTGTAGCGGTAGATGAAGAGAAGTTTTCTGGCTTTGTCTTTAAGATTCAGGCCAATATGGACCCTAAGCACCGTGACCGAATCGCGTTTATGCGTGTCTGCTCCGGTAGTTATACCCGGGGCATGAAAATGCGCCATGTGCGGATCAAGAAAGATGTAAAGATTGCGGATGCAGTAACCTTTCTGGCAGGTGATCGTTCTAATGTTGAGGAAGCCTGGTCTGGCGATATTATCGGCCTGCACAATCACGGTACGATTCAGATTGGCGATACTTTTACGGAAGGCGAAGATCTGAAATTTACAGGTATTCCGCACTTTGCGCCGGAAATGTTCCGTCGTGTACGGCCTAAAGATCCACTGAAAATGAAGCAACTTCAGAAAGGTTTGCAACAGCTGTCAGAAGAGGGCGCCGTTCAGCTTTTCCAGCCGATCAACAAAAATGATTTGATTCTGGGTGCGGTAGGTCAGCTACAGTTTGAAGTCGTGGTATACCGTCTGAAAGATGAGTATAAAGTTGAGTGTTTATATGAGCCTGTCACTATTTCTACTGCTCGTTGGGTTGAATGTGATGACGACCGCAAATTAGAAGAGTTTCGTAGAAAAGGTGGCGATAACCTGGCATTGGATGGCGGTGGACTATTGACCTATCTGGCGCCTACCCGGGTTAATCTGAGCCTGACCGAGGAGCGCTGGCCGGATATGCAGTTCCGCGCTACCCGCGAACACTAGTTCTATAGTTGATCTGTTAAGCCGGTACCGAGCTAATTCTCAGTACCGGCTTTTTTATGTACAGGATGTACGTGAGCGGTTATGCACAAGATGTGCGATATGCCATGAGTGTAGGGATATGCGTGAGCGGTGATGTTCATAATTGAATTTATACTCTGCTGGATATAAGCACCTGAATCGCAATCTGTTTATACTGTTTTTATGAAACTAATTGATACTCACTGTCATCTGGATTTTCCTGAGCTGTCTGTTGAGATAGAGGCTGTACTCGAACGTGCCCGTAAAGCTGGAGTTGATAAGTTCGTTGTGCCTGGTGTTAGTGTTGATAACTGGAGTGCGGTTCTGAATCTGTGTTCCGGGCACGCAGGACTCTATCCTGCGTTAGGGCTTCACCCTTGTTTCCTGAAGGGGGATCATGCTGATGATATCGCCCTGTTAGCTGCAACGCTAAAGGATAATGATCAAATTGTAGCGGTGGGGGAGATCGGACTTGATCTGTTTATTCCCGATGCAAACCTGCAGCAGCAGTTGGCGGTACTGAACCCTCAATTAGCATTGGCAAAAGAATATCAGAAACCGGTCCTGCTGCATGTTCGTAAAGCTCATGATCCATTGCTAAAGCAATTGCGCCAGTTAAAACTGGAGAGAGCGGGGTTGGTGCATGCATTTTCAGGCAGTGAGCAACAAGCCAGAGAGTATCTTAAATTGGGGTTTAAGCTGGGTGTTGGTGGCTCGGTGACTTATGAGCGAGCCTCGAAGCTGAGACGGCTGGTTGCTGAGTTGCCTCTGGAAAGCTTCGTGTTGGAGACAGACAGCCCGGATATGCCACTGCAGGGCTACCAGGGGCAGGTTAATTATCCCGAGCGAGTTGTTAAAGTTGCTATGGCTGTTGCGAAAATTCGACAACAGCCACTGGCTGACGTGATTGAGGTAACTTCGATTCAGTCGTCTAAGTGTTTAGGGCTGTTGTAAGTTTTTAGGGCTGTAGAGTGATGTATCAATACGGAGGAGAGTATTCCAGACAGTTTCGGTATATTTGTTAGCAGGGATTTTGTAGTAACGCCCATCTTTACTTGTTTTTTCAACTGGGTACTCGGCGTTTTTTGGTTTAAGCAACATGCGTAACAGATTACCGCGATAGTTTGGCCCAGTGAGTTGCTGGCCGTAAACCTCTTCGATTGCGCCGAAGTATGAGAGGCCGGAACTAATTGAGCTTAAGTTCATACAGTCCTGGTCATTTCCCTGGCAGTAAGAAAAGTCTTTCAGGTCGACTGTGTAGTAACTTTTGTCTGTAGGCTCTGGCAGCTCGGGGATGCTGCCCATGCACCCTGTCAGGGCGAGGGTTATTAGCGCTGCGGTTATCACTCTGAACATATCTATTCCTGTTGTCTTAGACTTTCAATAAAGCACTTCGTTAGGGCTATAAGCTGTTAGTTCATATCTTCATATGGGTTGCTGACATCAAGGCTGACCGTCTGGGAGTACCCTGGTAGCTTTATTTCGCGATCGCTGATATCGAGGTCTTCACCTGTGAGGACGTTATGATCGTATAGGTAAATCGGCTGGGACAGCCCTTTGATGCTGTCTTGATCGTATGCAACAGCGGCCTCACGGGTAACCTCAAGTTTGTCCTGATAACGAGCCATAGCAGCCTGACCATGACGTTTTAGCAGCATTTTTGTGGTGATATGCGGGGCTAGTACCACTGCACTGGCATTGTTTCCGCCAAAGCCCTTTGAATTGAGGATAATAGAGTCCATTCCCTGGCTACCCACTTCGACATGTTCATTGCTTAGCTTCAGGTTGCTGGCATGAATATCAGTGGCAAACTCATTTGTGGTGAGGATTCCTGGAATATAACCGTACTTCCAGACACCCATCGATAAGTTAAGCTGGTCGCCACCGGCGGTTCCCTGAGAGTGACCCAGGAAACATTTCATTGCGGCGACATTCCAGTCCTGTATGCCAAAAGCTTTGGCGGTCTGGTTGATAACATGAGATTCAGTAATTCGATTTTGCGGTGTGCTGGTGCCATGCGCCTGAACAAAACTACGCTGTTGTAGAGATGTTTCACCCAGCATATTTTTAACCAGTGCAGCGGCTTTACCCAGAGTAATGTAGTTACCAATACCAGGTGCCGAGATCGATTTCTTATGGCCGTCAGCGTTGACAAATACTTCCGGTACAGCGCCGTATATATCAGCTCCTAGTTCAAGGGCCAGGTCATCACTCATCAACAGGGTGAATTGGGAGGATTCAGCGATGGTGAAGCCACAGTTGTTACCGAATGGGCGACAGATATTGCGATAATCATCGGCGTTGAGTTCGGTCAGCCCATCGAGGGCTAGCAGGTCTTTATCCTCTGCTAATGCGCCCATTGCCCGGAAACCTTCGATAATTTCTGGCGTTACCGGGGCATCGCTGCCGCCTACCAGAACCACTTTGCGGCGACCGGAACGTATATCGTTAACAGCGCTACGCAGGTTGTAGAGGTATGTTGCACAGGCGCCTAATGCTCCGCCTGTTACACCAACGCTACCGAGTACGTACGCGTTAACAAAGTCAGCAGGCATCTGTGCGTAGCCAAGCGGCATCTGTTTGGACGTCGTGCGTTTGCCGATGGATGGATACTTTGTCAGTCCGCCAAAGCCAAAGTCGTCCAGTTGACCGATGGAGTTACTGGCATACACACCAATCTGATCAGGGCGTACGCTATCAGCAATTTTATCCCAGGGGATTCCAGATGATTGCAATGCATCAGAGGCTGAAAAAACCGTCATCTGTAGATTGCGAGGATGATTCCGGGATTGATAAAGTGTGCCGGGTTTAAAACCGGTAGGTAGCTGCCCCGCTGACTGTACTTTGGCTTCTCGAAAGTCAGGGAATATAACGTCCAGATCGCCTTTCAGTGTGACTTCTGTCTGTGTCGCTGAAAGTTGTTTTAATTCCCAGTTTTCGGGCGTGTTCATTGGCAGTTGCCGGGGGCGAAGGGTAAAGCGAATTGACTCTTCAGTGTTTATCTTTGCGGGTTTATTAAAGGTCAGGTGGTGTATATCGAAACACTCTTTTTCGATGCGCCGGATCAGTGTGCTGTTACAGATCTGCGGACGGATAACGTCCAGCAATTCATTAACCTCTGTTGCATCCCCGCTTTGATTGATAAAGCCGCCGTCATTATAACAGGCCAGCCCCATCAACGTTGCCAGGTCAAGGAGAGTCTCGGTGCGCTCTTTATCGTTTAGTTTGTCCAGGATAAGGCGGCGATAGCCATGGTGAAATGAACTGCGTCCGGCTGGACTGATACCGCCGAAACCCACAATGACAGGTAGCTGAGACAAGTGATTACCCTCGGGACTGAATAATAAAATCGCGATACAAAGGTCTTACAATTTTTCCTAAGAAGAGATTCTATAAGGTGTTGTAACCTGAGGCCAGATCTATATAGGTAAAAATACCCTGCTCAGGTGATATTCAGCTTAAAATGTAATAATTTAGCCTTTAGGTTGATTCTCAGCGGAACTTAGTCTGTTATAAAACGACTAACGAAGCCTCGATCTGTGTTGGTTAAACAAAGTGGAGCTTTTTCCAGGCTTCTCTTTTTGTAGATTCTAAGGAGCAACAATGAAAAAAATTATTGTCTTGGCCGGTGTGCTGGCATTGGCAGGGTGTCAGACGCTTGACCCCTATACTCAGGAATCTAAAACCAGTAATGCAGCGAAGGGTGGTGGTATTGGTGCAATTGCCGGTGCTGTACTGGGTAATGCGGTGGCTGGAAAAGGGAATAGGACCGAAGGTGCGATTGCCGGTGCGCTGGTGGGTGGTGCCATCGGTGGTGGTATTGGTTATTACATGGACAAGCAAGAGATGTTGCTGCGTCAGGAATTGGAAGGCACTGGAGTAAGGGTAGAGCGGGTTGGAGACTCTATTCGTCTGATTATGCCGGGGAATGTTACGTTCCCAACCGGATCGTACAATATTGATCGGGGTTTTTATCCGGTACTGGATTCAGTGACCAAGGTCTTTATGAAGTTTGATAAAACGGCGATCAACGTCGATGGATTTACCGACAGCACCGGTTCATTTGAAACCAATCAAACCCTCTCAGAGCGTCGTGCTGCCAGTGTGTCCCAGTATCTTGCCAGTGGAGGTATAGCTGCGCTTAGATTACAGTCCCGTGGTTATGGTGAACGTTATCCTGTAGCGAGTAATGACAATGCGTCAGGCCGTGCTTTGAACCGGCGTGTAGAAGTAAATATTCGGGGTAGCCAATAAGCGCTTCGCGCTTATTACCAGGAAATTACGACATCGTCTGGCTGTATATTATAAATAGCGCCATCGTCTGGTAGCCGGCCAATTGCAAACATTGGCTGTACTTCGGTAACGGTCACGGTTTTGCGGGTGTTGGTGAGTTGTACTTGGCTGCGCATGTCTTCAGTAAAGAAGCTGGATTTACGGTAGACCGTTAACTTGTCGCCGGCATTGATACCAGAGAGTGCGCCTGCATTAAACCAGATAAGGTTTCCGTCGCTCTTGGTGATGCGGGCGGAGAATGGCATACAGCGGAGTTCGTTATTCAGATCGGTGGCAACCTGATTGAGCATTTTTCGGGTTTGCTTACCATAATCCAGACGCCAGAATTCGGCGCTGGCGAAACCGGGGCGTGCTTCAGGTTCAAGGTTCCAGCGGCCTGCGGTGGCGTATTGCTTACTGAAGAGCAGGGCTCCCGAGAAACCATCATGAATATAGAGATCCAGTGCCAGGCTGCGCAGATGGCGTTTGCTGCGGTAATCCATTCGGTTGTAAAGATCGAACAGAATGTTGCGATTTGGGTCAATAACTGAGGAGTCAGCCATGGTCATATCCCGGATGACGCCGGAGATTATATATTGCACATCTAATTGCCGGGTATGATCCAGAACGGTTGTCAGGGCTCCGGCACTGAGTTGTCGAGTCGGTGCTGTGGATGCCGTTTGGTGAACATTCAGCATACCGGCGTTCAGTGCTTTCAGGTTACTTGTTTGATTGATCTGGTTGCTGAGTATATTTCCAAGTTCGGTCTGGATACTACTGAGTTTACCCAGATTCGCTTGCTGTGGATAAAGTAGAGGGAAGGCGGTGATAGCGACGGATTTCTGATAGCCGTGGCCAGATACTCCGGCGGGACAGCCCTTTTCGAAATCGACGTTAGCTCGCACTTTTACCCATAGCATACGTCCCTTAATTTCTTCGTCCAGTACCTCTATATTGCTTACCATTCCCAGCGTGCTGACCTGCATGTTATCGATGCTCAATACCCCCTGATTCAGGGTCTGGGTGCTGCTGACAATCGCGCTGGCCTGAAGCGATGCCTGCTGGGTGGCATTTTTGATAGCGGCCTGACGGGCAGAGTCGAGATCGTTGTTAAATATCAGGGCTTGTCCCTCTGCTTCCATCGTAACGGCATGCAGTGACAGGCTGATAAAACTAATTACTAAAGCGGCGAGGATACGTAGCATAGGATTAAACATAACTTATGGCTGACCGATAATACTCTAAGGTATGCAAATTATTGACTTGATGCAATACAGCAGGGACTGTTTAAGTGCCTGATTTATGTTAGTTTAAACGGATATTTAATTCTGGGTGTCTGGTGTTGATGAGATATTCTTTACTGCTTGTTCCTATTCTGCTGTCTGGCCTGTTGTCCGGGTGCATGCTGAAAGAACCTGTTCCGGTGACGGTACAGAGTGTTGATCCGCAGGTGATGGCGCAGATGCGTGAAGCTGAGGCGGCTAACCTGGAGGCGCGACGTGAGTTGACTAAGCATGAAGTCAGCGTTGTTGGAGAGTCGTCGTCAGGTGCTGATCCGCTGAGTGAGGCGGTGGCACAGATGGCGGTTCAGCTGAATGTGGGTCTGGCTGAGAACCGGGTAAAGCGGTTGCCTATCGCAATCCTTCCCTTTGTTCAGTTAGGGAGTAAAGCATCCGGTACACCTACCGGCGAGCGGCTGAGTGAAAATTTTATTTTTCAATTGCAGCAGCATGGTTATAACCTGATCGATTTTCGGGCAGTGAGCTTAAATACTTCTGCAAAAGACCCTCTGTCTACTGCAAACCTATCAGCATTGCATAATCGCTTTCGTATTCATTTTGTCCTTACCGGTACCTATAGTCAGCACCAGGACGGCATTATTATTAATGCCCGGGTGCTGGATACGACTACCCGGCAAATTCTGGCAGCGTCACAAACAAATATACCTTCGGTCCGGCTAGAAGGGGCTTTGCCGGGGTACGATCCGATTAAAGCGATGGATGAGGGGATGATAATTGAAAACGGCACACGCAAGGCGACAGAGGGCGTGAAATGATTTTATCCCATGCTGTAAAAAGAGTGTTTAAAGGTGTTTTTGTTTTGATGCTGGCGATAACGCTGGGAGGTTGCGAAACCTTTGTCGAGTCGACCAAGGATATTGTCTCGGCGTTGCCGGACTTGCCTCCCCGGGTTGATTCGACGCCTGTGGAGCCAAATTGGGCCCAGGTAACGGGATATGCCCCTATCAGTCTTCAGGAGGGGCAAACAGAGCAGCATAAAATGCTGATGGCGATGAAGGCTTCTAAGCTGGATGCTTATCGTGAACTGACTGTGCTGGTACATGGGCAATATCTGGCAGGTACGACTTCAGTAAAAGATATGGTGCTGCAAAATAATCAATTTCAGGGGGCTGTTGCAGGGATAGTGCGCGGTGCTCGGGTGGTGAAGAGCTATCCGATACAATCCGACGTCTATGCAACGATTCTGGAGGTTGATCTGAATCAGGTTCAGCGGGCCTGGCAATCCAGTCAGTAACGGTTGTTAGTATGAAAAAAAAACGCCGGTTATCCGGCGTTTTTTTATGGGTGGAGTGCGCTGGGTTATTTTGGCTTCTGTGTCGCCTCAAAAGCGGCCAGTTGTTCAGGTGTCGCTGGCTTTTGATGTTGTTTTTTCCACTCGGAGTATGGCATGCCATAGACGTGTTCGCAGGCCTCTTCATAGCTTATCTCAATATTTTGGTCGTCGGCTGCAGCTTTATACCATTTAGACAGGCAGTTACGGCAAAAACCCGCCAGAATCATCAGGTCTATATTTTGTACATCCTTACGCTCATCCAGATGTTTTACTAAGCGGCGGAAGGCTGCTGCTTCAAGTTCGGTTTGTGTTTTTGTGTCCATGATGGATCCTTGTGATCTAAGCAGTGCTGTTTTCTTGGCTTGTTATTTGAAATCAGGTTGACTGACTGTGTTCATCGAGTTGCTGGCAGATGGTCTGTTTCAGGCTTTCACAGAGCTCAGGGTCAGTGATCGGTTGCCCATCGTCGTCATTGATATAGAAAAGATCCTCTACCCGCTCGCCAATGCTGGTGATCATCGCTTTTCGTACGTGGATTCCCAGGTCTACGAAGATGCCGCCAAGACGGGCCAGCAGGCCGGGACGGTCGGGGGTAATGACTTTAACTATGGTTAGCTGGGTTGCCGGGTCTGTACTCAGGCTGACCTGGGTCGGATAGGCAAAGAGCTTCATTTGGCGAGGAATTCGTCGCTGGATGATGGCTGGGAAATCATCTGGATCATCCAGTTCTTCAATAAGGCGGATTCGGATTCGCTCAAGATAATCATCATCTTCCGGCAGAGGCAGGTTGTCTTCGGTCAGCACGGTATATGTATTCAGAGCCTGGTTGTTATCTGCCACCATGATCTGAGCGTCCTGAATGGTCAGGTTTAACTGGTCAAGTGCAGAGGCTGTTGCCGCAAATAGATTGGGCAGGTCTTGCATGTAGACGAATACCTCGGTCGCACCTTCGTAGGCTCTGTAAGAGGTCTTGCGGATCATTACCAGTGGTAAGGTCGAATCGCCATGCTCAAGTATTGCCTGGGTTTGCCAGGCAATATGCTGAGGCTGTTCCCGCAGAAAGTAATCTTCACCCAGCATGTTCCAGAATTGTTCAACGTCAGCTGAGCTGTGGCCTTTGCGTTGCAATATGGCCAGAGATTCATTTTGAGTCTGTTCAATTCTGTCGTCTTTATTGACGGGGTTTTCAAGTCCGCGGCGCAGAGTGCGTTTTGTTTCAGTGTAGAGCTGGCGCATCAGGGTGGCGCGCCAGCTGTTCCATAGGGTGTGATTGGTTGCGTTAATATCGGCGACGGTGAGAATGTAAAGATAGTCAAGGTGGACAACGTCACCTATCTGTTCCGCAAAACGGACAATGACATCCGGATCAGATATGTCTTTACGTTGTGCTGTCATGGACATCAGAAGATGGTTTTTGACTAGCCATTGAACCAAATAGGTATCCCATTTGCCCAAGTGGTGTCGTTGGCAGAATTCGATGGCATCGGTTGCTCCGAGTTCCGAGTGATCACCACCGCGGCCTTTAGCTATATCATGGTATAAACCGGCGATATAGATAAGTTCAATCTTGGGGAGTTGATTCACCACCCGGTGGGCGATCGGGAATTTCTCTCTTTGATCTCCGTGGCGGAACTGGCGGATATTCTGAATCACTTTAAGGGTGTGGGCATCCACCGTATAGATGTGAAAAAGATCATGCTGCATCTGGCCAATGATTCGACCGAATTCAGGTAGGTAAAGACCGAGTATGCCATAGCGGTTCATCCGTTTGAGTTCGGTGGATACTCTTGCATCCTGACGCAAAAGTTCCATGAACAGCGAAGTGTTGCGGATATCGTTACGGAAATCATCGTCTATGCGGTGTCGGTTGTTTCTGATAAGTCGAATTGTAGAAGCGCGAACGCCTTTAATTTCATCGTTCTGTGCCAGCAGGACGAACATCTCCAGCATGGCGAAGGGTTGGTGCTCAAATACTGACTCATGGGAGACCCGAATGAAGCCATTATGCAGATTGAAACGGTTATTCAGCGGCACGATAACCTGCTCTTCTTCGTGCCGGAGTATGACTTCATCAAAATACTGCAATAGCATGCCGTTAAACTCTGACATCGCTTTGGCGACTCGGTAATACTTATACATGAACTGTTCGACGGCCAGTGCGCCGTTCTGATCGGTGTAGCCAAAGAACTCTGCCAGTGTCCGCTGATGATCAAATAGCAGGCGATCTTCACGACGGTTGCAGAGCATATGCATGGCATACCGAAGGCTCCAGAGGTACAACTCGCCTTTGTTGAGAGTGTCCAGCTCTATCTCAGTCACGAAGCCATGATCAACCAGATCGCGGATATAGGTAGCGCCGAAGTGTCGTTTGGCAACCCAACCGATAGTCTGCAGGTCGCGCAGCCCTCCGGGAGAAGTTTTCAGATTGGGTTCCAGGTTGTACTCAGTGTCGTTGGTCTTATCATGTCGCCGTGATTGTTCGTCAACTTTGGCCAGGAAAAACTCTTTATCGGTCCAGGCCCCTTCAGAAGTGACCTTCAGGTACATTTGGATATGTAGGTCTTCATTGCCCACCAGGGGACGCGATTCAATCAGATTGGTGGCAATCGTGATATCGTTTTTAGCTTCCTCGTAGCACTCATCCAGGGTTCGCACGCTGGATCCGATATCCAGATTGATATCCCAGAGCAATGTAAGAAAGCCGCTGATACTTTCTTGTACTTCGGCATCTTCGATATCGTGAAGCAGGATCAGAAGATCTACATCAGAACGGGGGTGTAGTTCGCCGCGGCCATAGCCGCCGACGGCTATCAGGGAGACATGCTGCTCTGATGGCCACTTAAACAGATTCCATGCCTGGAGAAGAAGCTGGTCAACCAGCCAGGCCCGGCCATAAACCAGTTTGCGAATATCTTCGCCATCTTTGAACCGCTGGTCCATGGTTTCCTGAGCGGACTTCAGGGCCTGCTTGAATACCGGTAAAGGTGAGCTGGATTCCGCTAGTGCGGCAGTAAATTCACAAGCTGAGAACAGTGTTGAGTCAGCAGCAAAAGCAGTATTCGACATTGAGGGGTCCCATCAGAGGCCAGATCTAAAGAGGCCAGGCTTAGAAGTTTTCTTCCTTACGTTTGGTCAAGACTTCACAGCCATCGGCGGTGACTAATAATGTGTGTTCCCATTGAGCAGATAGTCGTTTGTCAACGGTTTCGACTGTCCAGCCATCCCTTTTAAGTAGTTTAACGTGTCGTTTGCCAGCGTTAATCATCGGTTCAATGGTAAAGCACATGCCTTCCTGTAGTTCGAAGCCGGTACCGGGTTTACCATAATGAACAACCTGCGGTTCTTCATGGAAATCTTTGCCGATGCCATGTCCGCAGTATTCACGTACAACGGAATAGTGATTGGATTCAGCCAGTTCCTGAATTACATGGCCAATATCGCCTAATTGAGCGCCGGGTTTAACCAGTGCAATCCCTTTGTAGAGGCATTCCAGTGTGAGTTCGCAGAGACGTTCCGCATGGGGCGGTGCTTTACCTACATAAAACATCTTGCTGGTATCGCCGTGGTAACCCTCTTTGATAACAGTGATATCAATATTGATAATATCGCCGTTTTTCAATTTCTTATCGTTTGGGATGCCGTGGCATACAACGTGGTTAACGGAGGTGCAGATCGATTTTGGAAAGCCGTGATAGTTCAGTGGTGCGGGGATCGCATTTTGTTCGTTGACGATATAATCGTGACAGATCTTATTGATCTCTTCAGTCGTTACGCCAGGCTTTACAAAGGGCTCGATCATTTCTAATACTTCCGCGGCCAAACGGCCAGCGACGCGCATTTTTTCGATCTCATCCGGTGTTTTAATAGTGATGCTCATATAAACCCTTAATAATGTAAGCCTTTGGGGCATAAGAAAATATGTGAAGATAGTTGAGCGATTGTAGCTAATTAACCACTCAAGAACAAAAAAACACTATAAATAGATTATAATTTCTGCTTCATGTTTGCGGGGATTTATGGTATAAAATCGCGCTCGAAATTTGTGTATGAAATGCAAATTTTTAAATCCACACATGTTACCGACACATACTCTTGGGTGCCGCTTGCGGTTGGGGTATGGGGTGCATGGAGGTCTAACCCTAAACTTTAGGAAATTAAAATGGCAAAAGTTACAATGCGTGACCTGCTTAAAGCAGGTGTTCACTTCGGTCACCAGACCCGTTACTGGAATCCGAAAATGGGTAAGTACATTTTCGGTGCTCGTAACAAAATTCATATCATCAACCTTGAGCACACTCTGCCTGCCCTGAACGGTGCGCTGGATGTTGTTAAAGGTATGGCTGTGAACAAGAACAAGATCTTGTTCGTTGGTACTAAGCGCGCTGCTAGCAAAACTGTTAAAGAAGAAGCTAGCCGTGCAAACATGCCGTACGTTAACCATCGCTGGTTGGGTGGCATGCTGACTAACTACAAGACTATCCGTCAGTCTATCCGTCGCTACCGCGATCTGGAAGGACAGAGCCAGGATGGTACTTTCGCTCAGCTGACTAAGAAAGAAGCTCTGATGCGTCAGCGTGAGATGGAAAAGCTGGAACGTTCTATCGGTGGTATCAAGGACATGGGTGGTCTTCCTGACGCACTGTTTGTTATCGATGTTGATCACGAGCGTATCGCTATCAATGAAGCAAATAAGCTGGGTATCCCCGTTATTGGTATCGTTGATACTAACAGCAACCCTGACGGTGTTGACTACGTAATCCCAGGTAATGACGATGCTCTGCGCGCAATTCAGATCTACGTTAAAGCTGCTGCGGATGCATGTTCTGAAGGCACTGAAGTGAATGCTGGTGACAAGAGCGAATTCGTTGAAGTTGAAAACAACGAAGCTGCTGCTGAGTAATCAGACTGTCAGGCGATTTGGATAAATTATTCAAGTACGCCGGAGGGGGAGCTTAGCTCCCCTTTTTTTGAATTTGAATCTATAGATTGTTAATGGGGTAAAACCAAATGGCAAAGTTCTCCGCTAAGCAGGTTAAAGAACTGCGCGATCGTACCGGTCTGGGTATGATGGAGTGTAAAAAAGCGCTGGCTGCTGCTGATGGCGACGTTGATAAGGCGATCGAAGAGCTGCGTAAAGCTTCAGGCATGAAGGCTGCTAAGAAAGCCGGTCGTACCGCTGCTGAAGGTGTTGTTGTAGTACAAGTTGCAGATGATAATAGCTACGCTGTTGCTGTAGAAGTTAACTCTGAAACCGACTTTGCTGCACGTGATGCTAACTTCCTGGCATTCACTCAGACTGTATTGGCGAAAGCGTTCGCTGAGAAACAGACTGATGTTGAAGCGCTGATGGCTGGTGAGCTGACTGATGTTCGTGATGCTCTGGTTCAGAAAATCGGTGAAAACATCGGTGTGCGCCGTGTTTTGATCGTTGAAGGTGCTGTTGTTGCAGCTTACGTTCACGGTACTGGTACTTTGGCAGCTCTGGTTGCTCTGAGTGGTGGTGATGCTGAACTGGCTAAAGATGTTGCGATGCATGTGACAGCTGTTAACCCACAAGTGGTTAGCAAAGAAGATATGCCTGCTGATGTTGTGGCTAAAGAGAAAGAGATCATTCTGGCGCAGCCTGATATGGCAAGCAAGCCTGCTGAAATCGCTGAAAAGATGGTTGTTGGTCGTATCAACAAATACCTGGCTGAGAATAGCCTGGTTGAACAGCCATTTGTTAAGAACCCAGATGTTAAAGTGGGTCAGCTGGTTAAAGATGCGGGCGCGTCCGTTGCATCTTTCATCCGCATTGAAGTAGGCGAAGGTATCGAAGTTGAAGAGAAAGACTTCGCTACTGAGGTTGCTGAGCAACTGAAGGGTTAAATACTGACCCTGCACAGATTGTGCGCCTGTTCTGGGTGCGCAATCTCTTTTTTTATTGATACACTGGTACGAACTCAGTCTGGGTGGAGACGAACCAATGCCTGCCTCAAATAAGCATTCCAAGTACAAACGTATTCTTCTTAAGTTAAGTGGCGAAGCCCTGATGGGAGAAGAGAATTTCGGGATCGATCCTAAAGTAATGAACCGCATGGCCCTTGAAATTGGCCAGTTAGTGGGTATTGGTGTACAGATCGGTATGGTTATCGGAGGTGGTAACCTGTTTCGCGGTGCTGCACTGAGCGCGGCAGGTCTTGATCGGGTAACCGGCGACCATATGGGCATGCTGGCAACCGTGATGAACGCGCTAGCGATGCGGGATGCGCTGGAACGTAGTAACATAGCTACCCGGGTTATGTCTGCGATACCGATGACCGGTGTGGTAGATGATTATGATCGTCGTAATGCGGTCCGTTATCTGGACCAGGGCGATGTTGTTATTTTTTCTGCGGGTACAGGTAACCCGTTTTTTACCACAGACTCAGCCGCCTGCTTGCGGGGCATTGAAATTGATGCTGATGTGGTAATTAAAGCCACCAAAGTTGATGGTGTGTATACTGCGGATCCAATGAAAGATCCTTCTGCCAAGCGTTATCTGCATCTGAATTTTGATGAAGCGCTTGAAAAGCAGCTGGGAGTAATGGATCTGACTGCAATCTGTCTGGCCCGTGACCATGAGATGCCGGTTCGGGTTTTCAATATGAACAAGCCGGGTGCGTTGGCCAATCTGATTGTTGGCAGCGACGAGGGAACTCTCATTGATAATAATGAGACGGTAGGAGATAAATATGCTGAATGAGATCGCTGAAGACGCCCAGGATCGTATGGGTAAAAGTCTGGAAGCTTTAGCTACTAACCTGAAGAAAATTCGTACAGGTCGTGCTCACCCTAGTATTCTGGAAACCGTGCAGGTGAACTATTATGGTTCTAATGTGCCGTTGAGTCAGGTTGCCAATATTAGTGTTGAGGATGGTCGTACTTTATCGATATCTCCATGGGAATCTAATCTGGTTCCGGATATTGAAAAAGCAATTATGAAATCAGATCTGGGATTGAACCCTTCTACGGCGGGCGCGGTTATCCGTGTGCCAATGCCAGCGCTGACGGAAGAGACGCGTAAGGGTTATATTCGTCAGGCACGTCAGGAAGCGGAGAACGGCCGGGTATCAATCCGAAGTGTTCGTCGTGATGCGAACGGTGATGTGAAAGACCTGTTGAAGGAAAAAGAGATCACTGAAGATGAAGCACGTGGCAGTGATGATCGGATTCAGAAATTGACGGATAAGTTTATCGCTGAAGTAGACGTGTTACTTCAGGCGAAAGAAACTGATTTGATGGAAATTTGATAGGGAATAGCCGGTAGCTCAGGTTGCCGGTATCTGATATGTCTGAAAAATTACAGCTCAGCTTGCCTGCGGGTAAATCTGTTCCACGTCATATTGCTTTGATTATGGATGGCAATAATCGGTGGGCGAAAAAGCATGGAAAGGGAAGCCTTGCGGGTCATCGGGCTGGAGTTGATAGCGTTCGAAGTGTCATTCAAGGCTGCGCTGAGCTGGGCGTAGAAGTGCTGACGTTGTTTGCTTTTAGTAGTGAAAACTGGCAGCGGCCTCCCCTTGAGGTCAAGGGCTTGATGGAGCTGTTTGCGCTGGCGCTTGATCGTGAGGTGAAAAAGCTTCACAAACACAATATCAGATTGCATGTGATTGGCGATAAAAGTCGTTTTAGTCAGTCATTGCAGAAGAAGATCGCTAAAGCGGAACAGTTGACTGCTGGAAATACTGGCTTGATCGTCAATGTGGCGGCCAATTACGGTGGCAAGTGGGATATTGTTCAGGCGGCTAAGCGCTTTGCTCAGGGTTGTTTAGACGGTCTGTATGCGCCAGATCAACTCGATGCAGACCTGCTGGGTTCAATGATTTCTTTAAGTGATCAGCCGGCGCCGGATCTATGTATTCGTACGGCGGGTGAGCAAAGAATAAGTAATTTTCTGATTTGGCAGATGGCCTACAGCGAATATTTCTTTAGTGACTTATTGTGGCCAGACTTCAATAAGTATGCCTTAGGTGCAGCTATACAGAGTTATGCAACTCGTGAGCGACGCTTTGGTAAGACCAGCGAACAGTTAGAGGCGGATGATGCTTAAACAGAGGGTATGGACTGCTGTCCTGTTGGCTCCATTAGCTTTGGCTGGGCTTTTTCTCACCAGCTCTGATGTCTTTAAAGTATTTGTCGCGGGTATTGTATTGTTAGGTGCCTGGGAGTGGGCGAATCTGTCAGGCCTGACCTCTTTGTCCTCTCGTTTTGGATACACTTCTCTTATTGCTGCTTTGATGGCGGCGTTAAACTATATCTCTCCGCAGGCTAACTTTATTAGTTATCTATCTGTCGCTGTGCTGTTTTGGCTGATTGCTCTGTTCTGGGTGGTTCGATATCCCGTAACAGGTGCATGGAGCTCAGTATGGCAGCGTGCCCTGATCGGTGTTGTCGTTCTTTTGCCCTGTTGGATGGGTTTGGTCAGTCTGCAAAGCCTTCCGTCCGGCAGTGCTCTGATGTTGATGTTGTTGCTATTGGTCTGGGGTGCCGATATTGGTGCTTACTTTGCGGGTAAAGCCTGGGGGCAGGCGAAGCTTGCGCCTAACGTTAGTCCCGGTAAAACCCGGGCTGGGATGTGGGGTGGTCTGGCTGCTTGTGCCGTTATCGCTCTCGGTTTTGTTATCTATCTTGAACTTGCTCTGCTGGATGGAGTCTATTTGTTGCTGTTAGCGATGATTGCCGGTGTTGCTTCGGTTCTCGGTGATCTGTTTGAAAGTATGCTAAAACGGCATCGTGGTATAAAAGACAGTAGTCAGTTGTTGCCAGGTCATGGTGGCATACTCGACCGAATAGATAGCATTACCTCGGCTGCGCCAGTGTTTGTATTGGGTGTGCAGTTGTTGGCTATCTCCTGAATCTGAGGTTTGATGGATATTCTTAATACCGTATTCGCATTAATTGTTACGTTAGGCATCCTGGTAACGATTCATGAATACGGACATTTCTGGGTTGCCAGGCGTTGTGGTGTCAAAGTGCTGCGGTTTTCGGTTGGCTTTGGTACGCCGCTGATTCGTTGGCGTGACAAGTTAGACACTGAGTATGTTATCGCGATGATTCCTCTTGGGGGATATGTCTCGATGCTGGACGAACGGGAAACCGAGGTTGAGCCTGCGTTACAGAATCAGACCTTTAATCGAAAGCCGGTTCTGCAGCGCATTGCAATTGTCGCAGCCGGGCCTATTGTTAATCTTATCTTTGCTGTATTTGTCTACTGGGCGATGTTTGTTTCCGGTGTAGAGAAGGTTGTACCTGTTGTCGGTAGTGTTGTTCCCGGAAGCGTTGCGGAGCAAGCGGGCTTACAGCGAGGTGTTGAGGTGCTTTCAGTTGCAGGTCGCGACACGCCTTCCTGGGATGATGTTAATCTGGCGCTGGCTGCTTATATTGGAGAATCTGCTGTTGTGCCCCTTACGGTGAGTCAGTCGGCACAGGGGTTGAGACAGGATCTTCAATTAAATTTGAAGGGCTGGGATTTTAATCCCGAGGCACAAAGTCCCCTGTCGGCGTTAGGTGTTATTCCTTATCGACCAGTTTATCCAGCCGTTCTTGGGCAGGTTGTTGAAGCAGGTGCTGCCAGTCGAGCAGGATTGTTGGTTGCCGATCAGGTGATTGCTGTCGACGGTGTAGCCATTACTGAGTGGATTGAGTTCGTTCAGTTGGTCAGGCGAAGTCCTGGTCAGGAGATGATTATTGATGTGCTGCGTAATGAGCAGCAGTTATCCCTGGCGTTAACACCTATCGAGCAATTTGAAGGCGAGCAGGCCGTGGGTAAAATAGGCGCTGCGGTTGCACCGGTTAACTGGCCTCCGGAGATGTTACGGCAGGTGCGATACGGTGTTCTGGAGTCAATTCAGCAAGCGTTTTCTAAAACCTGGCAGATGATCACGCTAACCCTTGATTCTATTTGGAAAATGTTTGAAGGGATCTTATCGGTAAAAAACTTGAGTGGACCGATAACCATTGCTAAAGTGGCGGGGGCTTCTGCGGCTTCGGGCGTGGAGGCATTCGCAGGTTTTTTGGCGTATCTGAGTATTAGTCTCGGTATTCTTAATTTATTGCCAATCCCTATGTTGGATGGTGGTCATCTGCTGTATTACGCGGTAGAACTACTAAGAGGGCGGCCTGTATCTGAAAAGGTGCAGATGGTCGGTTTGAAAATCGGGATGGCAGTTTTGTTTTCGATTATGGGCGTCGCTATTTTTAATGACTTAATGCGGCTTTAATTTATCTATTTCAATATAAGAACTAGTTCATGAAGATCAGAATCGGACTTCTTTTTACCCTGGCTTTACTGTCATCATTCGCGTGGGCGCAATCATTTACTGTTGAGGATGTACGGCTGGAGGGCTTGCAACGCGTTGAACCTGGACTGGTCTTGCGAAACTTTGACATAGACTCCGGTCAGAGTGTTGACCAGGATGCGCTTGCAGAGGCAACGCGTCGGGTCTTTCGCACCGGCTATTTCGATGATATTCAAATAGCCCGCGACGGCAACGTCTTGATTGTCAAAGTACAGGAGCGTCCTGCCGTCAGTATCATTCGTCTGGAAGGAAATAAAGTACTGGAAGATGAGATGCTGCTGGATGGCCTGAAGCAGAACGGTCTTCGTGAGGGTGATGTATTCAAGCGTGCGACGCTTGATAAAATCCGTCAGGATCTGTTGAGACTTTATGCCGGCCAGGGGCGTTATGGTGCAGCGATAGAAGCAGAAGTGGAAACGCTATCTGAGAACCGCGTAGCACTAAATATTGATATTAAAGAGGGCAAGGTCGCCACCATTCAACATGTCAATATTGTGGGTAACTCGGTCTTTACTAATGAAGAGTTGCAAAAAGAATTCTCATTGAAGTTGCCCGGTTTTTGGGATTTTTTCAGCGATTCCGATAAATATGCCCGTGAGAAATTGGCAGGTGACTTAGAGCGGCTCCGTTCATACTACCTTGATCGGGGATATATTAATTTCACGATTGATTCTTCTCAGGTCTCTTTGACGCCGGATAAAAAGCATGTCTTCATTACTGTGAGTGTCACTGAGGGTGAGCAATTCAGTATTGGAGAGATTACGGTTGCGGGTGAGCTGGTCGTCGATGAACAGGAACTATTAAACGAGATTTCAATCACAGAGGGAGCTATTTTCTCTCGCCGTGAGATGACGGAATCTCAGGATGCGCTGATTCGTAAACTGGGTGATAGCGGCTATCTGTTTGCAAATGTGAGTCCGGTGCCCAAGGTTGTAGAAGGCAATACGGTTAATCTGCAGTTCTTCGTGGCTCCGGGAAAGCGTACCTATGTTCGTCGTATCTCTATAAAGGGAAACACTAAGACTGCTGATGTGGTAGTGCGACGTTCATTATCTCAGATGGAAGGAGGCATTGCTTCGACCGCTTCAGTCGAAAGATCGAAGCAGCGTATTGCGCAAACTGGTTATTTTAAAGATATAAATGTGGAAACGACACCTGTGCCAGGCACGGATGATCTGGTTGATCTACAGTACAGTGTTATCGAGGATAATACGGGTAATTTTGCAGCCAGTGTTGGCTTCTCACAAACCAGTGGGGCGATTTTTAACCTGAGTGTTGAACAGGAAAACTTTCTTGGGTCAGGTGATAGTGTAGGTTTTGGTATTACTCAGAGTGATACTATTACTGAGTATAAGTTTAGCTACGTAGAACCTTACTATACTGTTGATGGTGTTAGTCGCGGGTATAATGTTTACTCTCGTGAAACTAACTACGACGAAGAAAATGTGAGTAATTACTCTACCGATGCTATAGGTGGCGGGGTTAATTTTGGTTATCCAATGGATGACTATCAGCGGCTTAATTTCAGTTTTAACTACGAAAGGCTGAAGGTGAAGACTGTCTCAGATACGTCTACTGAAGTGTTTGACTTCCTGGACGCAGAAGGCGATGAATACAATATCTTTAATACGAAACTGTCGTGGAGTGATAACCACCTGGATCGGAAGATATTCCCGACCAAAGGCTATTCCCAGAGTGCCTCAATTGAGATCGGTATCCCTGGTAGTGATCTGTCTTATCATAAAGAACAGTATAAGGGGCGAATCTACTACCCTCTTTATGACGGTGGGTATATTGCATCGGTGCGGGGTCGGTTGGCCTACGCGGGTAAGTTAGGTGATAACGCTTATCCCTTCTTTAAAAACTATTACAGCGGTGGTTTGAGTTCAGTACGTGGTTTTAAAGCTAACTCTCTGGGGCCTCGTGATTCTAAAAGCGATCCATTCGGCGGTAACGTTGCTATTGATTTCAGTGGCGAGCTAATCTTCCCGGTCCCTTTCTTAGAAGATACCGATTCAATGCGTACGTTGATATTTGCCGATGCAGGTAATGTGTTCCAGACAGAATGCCCTGCCGGTAGTGTCAATTGCGATAATGGTATTAAACTGGATGAGCTACGTTATTCTGCAGGCTTTGGTTTTAGTTGGCTGACACCGATTGGTCCAATATCTATTGCGCTTTCCAAAACCTTAAATGCAGAAGATATAGATGATGAGCGGTTCTTTGAATTTGCTCTTGGCCGAACTTTCTAAGGAGAAAAAAATGTTTCGATCATTGATGATAATCACTGGATTACTGTTCAGCCTTAATGCGATGGCAGAGAAAATAGGTACTTTGAGTGTTCAGCAGGCATTGATGACCAGTCAGGCTGCGGAAGCGTTCCGTAATCAGCTAAAATCCGAGTTTAGTGGTGAACAGAAACAGCTGATGGATCTGGAAGGGCAGGCAAAAAAACTTCAGGAAAATATTCAAAAAGGTCAGGGTACTCAATCTAAGGAAGTTCAAGATCAGCAACGGGTTCAGTTTCAGAAGGCCTATGGTGAATTTCAGCGTCTGGCGCAGCAGTTACAGCAGAAACAGCGTCAGCGTGAAGAAGTCTTTCTGCAAGAGATGCGGCCTAAACTGGATAAGGTTATCCGCGGCTTGATTGATGATGAAGGCTACGATCTTGTCGTTAGTAAAGAAGCCACTATTTTTGCAAAACCTGAACTGGATATCACCGCCAAGGTGGTTGAGCTGTTGAATAAGCAGTAATTGCCGATGTCTGAATCGAGTTATTCAGTAACTGAACTGGCGCTACTTTTGGGTGCTGAGACTGTTACGTCGGATTATCTGATTGATGGGATTGGGACGTTAGAGTCTGCGACTGAAACCCAGTTGTCGTTTCTTCATAATAGCCGTTATCAGTCGCAAGTAAGCGCGAGCGCTGCAGGTGCAATTCTGGTAACAGAAGCGCACCGAAAAGATGTGCAGACCGTGGCGCTTGTTGTTGATGATCCCTATCTGGCATATGCCAGAGCCACGGCATTGTTTGCGAACAATGGTCGTGCTGTAAGTCAGTTAGTGAGCCCCTCAGCTGTTATTAGCTCCGATGCTAGGGTTGCTGCTGATGCGGTTATTGGTCCGCACGTAGTCATAGGAGAAAGGGTGACGATCGCTTCCGGAGTAGTTATCGAAGCGAATTGCGTCATCGGCACCGCTTGCTCCATAGGTGAAAATACCCGTCTGGCTGCCAATGTAACCTTGTATAGTGATATTGAAGTGGGAAAAGACTGTCTTATACATAGTGGGGCAGTCATTGGTGCGGATGGCTTTGGTTTTGCCAATAGCAACGGAGACTGGGTAAAAATTCATCAGTTGGGTGGTGTTAATATCGGCGATGATGTTGAAATAGGTGCCGGTACAACAATTGATCGAGGCGCTCTGGATGATACGGTTATTGGTAACGGTGTGATTCTGGATAACCAGATTCAGATAGGTCATAACACAATTATTGGTGATCATACGGCGGTTGCCGCTTGTACGGCGATTGCGGGTAGCACTCGTATAGGAAAAAGATGCACCATCGCTGGAGCTTGTGCAATAGCGGGGCATTTAACCATTGTAGAGGGTACGCATATCACGGGGATGTCGATGGTTAGTCGATCGATTTTACAACCGGGTGCATATTCTTCAGGGACTGCGGCAGAGCCGCATCAGCAATGGAAGCGTAATGCGGTGAGATTTCGTCAGTTAGATGAGATGTCTCGGCGCATTAAAAAATTAGAAAAAACTGTAAAGCAGCAGAACATTGAAGGTCAGCCTTAATGATGGATGTAAACGAGATCCGCAAGTATTTACCACACCGTTACCCTTTCTTATTGGTTGATCGGGTGGTTGAATTAATTCCGGGAGAATCAATCGTTGCTTATAAGAACGTGACAGTGAATGAGCCGTTCTTTAATGGACATTTTCCGGATCATCCGGTCATGCCCGGTGTATTGATTCAGGAAGCGATGGCGCAAGCCGCAGGTATCCTTGGCTTTAAAACCATGGATAAAACACCTCAGGATGGATCTATTTATTACTTTGTAGGTTCTGATAAGCTACGTTTTAAGCGTCCGGTTGTTCCAGGCGATCGTCTACAGTTAGAGGCTAAAATTGTTTCTGAAAAACGCGGTATCTGGAAATTTGATGTTCGTGCTACAGTAGACGGTGAGCTGGCAAGCTCCGCGACTATTCTTTGTGCAGATAGAAAGGTTTAAAATTGATCCACTCAAGCGCCATTATTGATCCGTCTGCTCGCCTTGCTGATGATGTTGAGGTGGGGCCATGGACTGTTATAGGTCCTCAAGTTGAGGTCGGCTCCGGGACCAAAATAAACTCTCATGTGGTTATTAAAGGGCCGACAAAAATTGGCTCAGATAATCACATATTTCAGTTCGCCAGTATTGGTGAAGACTGTCAGGATAAAAAGTATAACGGTGAGCCTACAGAGCTTTTAATTGGCAACAACAACGTTTTTCGCGAAGGTTGCACTATTCACCGGGGTACGGTTCAGGATAACAGCGTTACTATTATCGGTAGCGATAATCTGTTTATGGCTAATGTTCACGTGGCCCATGATTGTGTAGTGGGTAACGATAATATTCTGGCTAATAACTGTGCGATTGCAGGCCACGTTAAGATGGGTGATAACATCATTCTGGGTGGTTTTACTGCGGTACATCAGTTTTGCGTGATTGGATCCCATAGTATGTGTGGCGCTGGCACTGTGGTGCTAAAGGATATTCCTGCATTTGTTATGTCCAACGGCAACAGCGCGCAGCCTCATGGCATAAATGCTGAAGGATTGCGGCGTCGCGGTTTCTCGGTTGAGGCTATTCAGAATATTAAACGCGCCTACAAGATAATCTATCGTCAGGGTTTGAAGCTGGATCAGGCTATAGAGCAGCTTGACGTGATGGTTAATGAAACTCCCGAAATACAGTTGCTGACACACTCTCTAAAGGCCTCGACTCGAGGCATCATTCGATAGGCTGTTAATGAGTCCCCTCCGCATAGGTATCGTTGCAGGTGAGGCGTCGGGAGATATTCTCGGTGCCGGGCTGTTGGCAGAATTAAATCGTCGTTTTCCTAATATTACGATTGAAGGTATTGGCGGTGAGCTGATGCAGGAAGAAGGCTGTCACAGCCTTTATCCCATGGATCGCTTGTCCGTGATGGGGCTGGTAGAAGTTCTGAGCCGGTTGCGGGAATTGTTAGGTATCCGCAAAGCACTTGTTACTCGCTTTACAGATGAAAGGCCTGATGTTTTCATCGGTATCGATGCGCCAGACTTTACGTTGAACCTGGAAGGTAAGCTTCGCCGTATCGGTATTCCAACGGTACATTACGTCAGTCCATCGGTATGGGCGTGGCGTAGTAAACGGGTTTTTAAAATCCTTAAAACCACAGATCTGATGCTGACTTTGTTTCCATTTGAAGCGAAGTTCTATGAAAAGCATGCTATGCCAGTTGAGTTTGTGGGCCACCCGCTTGCAAATATGATTCCTCTTGAGGTGAGCCAGGCAGAGGCTCGGTCTGAACTGGGGCTTTCGCAAAAACAGCGTATTGTAGCGTTAATGCCGGGTAGTCGCAGCGGTGAGCTTAAGTACCTGGCTGTTCCCTTCTTAGAGACGGCACGCTGGTTGCTAAAGCGACAGCCTGATCTGACTTTTGTCATGCCTGCGGCAAACCAGCAGCGGTTTGAACATCTACGTGAACTGTTAGATCAGGACTACAGTGACTTACCCGTAACGCTTATATTAAAAAGGTCCCGGGATGTTATGACGGCTGCCGATGCGATTTTGCTCGCATCGGGGACGGCAACCCTGGAAGCGTTATTATTAAAGAAGCCGATGGTTGTTGCCTATCGGATGGCACCGCTGACCTATAAAATTCTTTCGCGCTTAGTGAAGAGTGAGTATATCTCTTTGCCGAATCTCTTAGCTGATGCGTCGTTGGTTCCGGAAATTCTTCAGGATGAAGTAAGGCCGGATGTTCTTGGGCCTGCGATTGAACAAGCGTTATTGGATAGCGATGATAGCAGCGAACTAAAACAGCGTTTTATCGATATTCATCATCAATTACGTCAGGATGCCAGTAAAAAAGCGGTGGATGCGATTGTTAAGTTGTTACAGGCACGAGGACGGTTAGATGCAAACGTCGGCTTTTGACTTTTCCGCGACAAAACTGATCGCGGGTGTGGATGAAGTGGGGCGGGGGCCTCTGATTGGCAACGTTGTCACTGCGGCGGTTATTCTTGATCCGGCTAATCCTATCGATGGCTTAACTGACTCTAAGAAACTTAGCGAGAAGAAACGTGAGCAGTTATTCCCGTTGATCCAGGAGCGTGCGTTGGCCTGGTCGATCGCCTGGGCGACCCCTGCAGAAATCGATGAACTGAATATTCTTCATGCGACTATGCTGGCGATGCAACGGGCTGTGAATCAGCTGAGTGTGACGCCGGAATTCGCGTTAATCGACGGTAACCGTTGCCCTCCGGGGCTGCCCTGTCCTGCTGAAGCGATTGTAAAAGGTGACCTGAAAGAACCGGCGATCAGCGCTGCGTCTATTTTGGCGAAGGTTTATCGGGACCGAGAAATGCTAGAGCTCGACCTTCGCCATCCTGATTACGGGTTTGCAAAACATAAGGGTTATCCTACGGCGCTGCATATGGAAAAACTGCGCCAGCATGGGCCTCTTCCGGAACACCGTCGTAGCTTTAGACCGGTGGCTGACTTGTTAGCGTTAACTTCTACTGAAACTGAGTAAATGAACTGAAATGACTGATCCGGCATTTGTACATCTGCGCATGCATACCGAGTTTTCACTGGTCGATGGTCTGGTGCGTATAAAAGAGCTGGTTGGTGTTGCTAAAGACCAGCAGATTCCAGCGATTGCCATAACCGATCAGGTAAATCTGTTTGCTTTGGTTAAATTCTTTAAAGCAACAACCGGTGCCGGGATTAAACCGATATTTGGTGCGGATGTGTGGCTTGAAAACGAATCTGAGCCTGAGTCACCGCCCCATAGACTGACCCTGCTGGCGATGAATGAAAAGGGTTATCGCAATTTGATGGAGCTCATCTCGCTGGCTTACGAGCAAGGGCAGAGCGTCCAGCCGGAACTGGCACTGCTGAAGAAAAGCTGGATCTTTGATCGCTCGCAGGGCCTGATCGTTTTGTCTGGCGCAAAGGAGGGCGAAGTCGGGCGGGCGCTATCTGATAATGACTCTGCCCGGGCTGTAGTTGAGCAGTGGCAACAGGTGTTTCAGGATCGTTTTTATTTAGAAATTCAGCGTACTGGCCGTCCCGGTGATGAAAGCTGTGTTCATGCATCGGTTCAGTTGGCGGATGAAACGGGTTGCCCGTTGGTTGCGACGAACGAAGTGATGTTTATCAGGCCTGAAGATTTCGAAGCCCATGAGGTTCGTGTCTGTATTAACCAGAGCCGGACCCTGGAAGATCCTAACCGCCCAAAGAACTACACCGAACAGCAGTACCTTCGCTCTGCTGAAGAGATGGCTGAGTTGTTTAGCGATATTCCCTCCGCTGTGGACAACAGTGTTGAGATCGCTAAACGGTGTAATGTCGAGCTCGATTTAGGGACCTATTATCTGCCTAAGTACCCGATTCCTGATGGGATGACGATGGATCAGTTTTTTGCTGATGTATCCTGGAAGGGGCTGGAAGAGCGGCTTGATATTTTATTGGATAAAGATGCTCCTGATTATGCTGAAAAGCGTAAGCCCTATGAAGAACGGATGGTCTTTGAACTCGATATCATTACGCAGATGGGTTTCCCGGGCTACTTTCTGATCGTAATGGACTTCATTCAGTGGGGTAAAGATAACGGCGTACCTGTTGGTCCTGGTCGAGGGTCAGGTGCGGGCTCGCTGGTTGCTTATGCGCAGAAGATTACCGACCTTGATCCGCTTGAATATGACTTGCTATTCGAACGGTTCTTGAATCCGGAACGGGTATCAATGCCCGATTTCGATATCGATTTCTGCATGGATAACCGGGATAAGGTTATCGATTATGTAGCAGAAACTTACGGCCGTGATGCCGTATCTCAGATTGTAACTTTTGGTACGATGGCGGCGAAAGCGGTTGTACGTGATGTTGCCCGGGTGCAGGGTAAGCCCTTTGGTCTGGCCGATAAACTGTCTAAGCTGATTCCGTTTGAGATTGGCATGACGCTGACCAGGGCTATGGATGAAGAGCCTTTGATGCGGGAGTTTGTTGAGGGTAACGAAGAAGCCCAGGAAATTATGGAGATGGCCTTTAAGTTAGAAGGTCTGACCCGAAATGTGGGTAAGCATGCCGGAGGTGTGGTAATCGCACCGACTAAGTTGACTGACTTCTCTGCTACTTATTGTGATGAACTGGGGCAGGGGTTGGTCACTCAGTTCGACAAGAACGATGTCGAGGAAGCGGGGTTGGTTAAGTTTGACTTCCTGGGTCTGCGTACCTTGACTATTGTCGACTGGGCGGTCAAAACCATCGATCGTATACGGGCGAAAACGGGCGAAGAACCGTTGGATATTGCTCTGATCGATCTTGAAGACCGACCGACCTTTGATCTGTTGCAATCGGCTGAAACCACTGCGGTATTTCAGCTTGAGTCCAGCGGCATGAAAGATCTGGTGCGCCGTTTGCAGCCGGATCGCTTTGAAGATATTGTCGCTTTGGTGGCGCTATTCCGGCCAGGCCCGCTTCAGTCAGGCATGGTGGACGACTTTATCCTACGAAAGCATGGTCAGGCTGAATTGGCATACCCCCATGCTGACTACCAGCTGGATAGCCTGCAGCCAGTATTGGAACCTACTTACGGTATTATCCTGTATCAGGAACAGGTCATGCAGATCGCTCAGGTGATGGCAGGCTATACCCTGGGTGGTGCAGATATGCTCCGTCGGGCGATGGGTAAGAAAAAACCTGAAGAGATGGCTAAACAGCGTACCTCTTTTCTTGAGGGGTCAGAGCAGAACGGTATTGATGCTGATCTGGCGGGTAATATCTTTGATCTGGTAGAGAAATTTGCCGGCTATGGCTTCAACAAATCCCACTCGGCCGCTTATGCGTTGGTGTCCTATCAGACCGCATGGTTGAAAACGCATTATCCGGCGCCTTTCATGGCAGCAGTATTGTCATCTGATATGCAGAACACCGATAAAGTGGTGATCTTCGTTGAAGAGTGCCGCACCATGAAGTTGCCATTAGTGTTGCCGGATGTGAATTTCGGTGAGTATATGTTCACCGTGAATGATGAGGGTGAAATCGTCTATGGTCTGGGGGCTGTCAAGGGCGTTGGTGAGGGGCCGATAGAGGCGATAGTTGAAGCTCGCAATGACGGTGGCGAATTTTCCGATATTTTTGATTTTTGTAAGCGTGTGGGCAGTAAAAAGCTGAATAAACGTGTTTTGGAGGCGTTGGTACGCTCCGGAGCGCTGGATCATATGGGGCCTGATCGGGCTCAAATCTGGGCCTGTATACCCGAAGCTCTGAAAGCAGCAGATCAGTCGGAACGCAATCAGAATGCAGGAATGTTTGATCTGTTTGGTGAGGTTGAAGCTGAGCAGCCGAGAGATCCTTACGCCGAGTATATGAAGCTCCGTAAGTGGACCGATAAAGAGCGCTTGCAGGGCGAACGAGAGACTTTGGGTCTCTATGTTACCGGGCATCCCATTGATGAATATGAATCCGAATTGCCGCACTTTATCTCCAAGCGCATCGGTGAGCTGCAGCCTCAGCGGGGGCAGCAGCAGAAGATGTTAGGCCTGGTGGTGGATGTTCGGGTTATGAAAACGAAGAAAGGCGACCCGCTGTGTTTCGTTACCCTGGATGACCGCACTTCGCGGATTGAAGTCTCTTTGTTTGGTGAGGCTTACGATGAGTACCGGACTGTATTGGTCAAAGATGCTGTGTTGCTAATTGAGGGTGAAATTACTGTCGATAGCTATTCCGGTACGGATAAACTTAAAGTACGAGGTAATTCCGTTGTTGATATTACCCAGTGCAGAGCGCGGTATGGTAAGCATATAGAGATAGATTGTGATGAGCAGCAGCTGCGGGAGCGTCCTTTGAAGGCCTTTGGTGAACTGCTTACAGCGCATAAAAGCAGTGTAAAAATGCCTGTTGCATTGAAGTATAGCCGCATTGATGCCTCTGCACTCCTGACGTTGGGTGAAGCCTGGCAAGTACCGCCAACCGATGAACTGCTGCTTAAACTGAAAGACCAGTTTGGTGGTGATGCGGTCCGTATTCGCTATTGATCGGGGTGGTTCTTAAACCCAACAAAGAGTAGAATTAGGCCAATTTTTTATCGTCGGTCGCAACCTGTTGCCTCTGTATCGCGGCCGAAACGAAGCAAAACTGACGGAAGATCACTATATGAATCCCAATTATCTGGATTTTGAACAGCCTATCGCTGATCTGGAAGCAAAGATCGAAGAGCTGCGCCTGGTTGGCGATGACAATGAGCTGAATATTGAGGAAGAGATTACCAAGCTGCAGGGTAAAAGCCGTAGTCTCACGGAGTCTCTGTTTAGTGATCTGAGCGAGTGGCAGATTTCTCAAATAGCGCGTCATCCTTTACGTCCTTATACACTAGACTATGTAAAGTTGATTTTTGATGACTTTGAAGAGCTGCATGGTGATCGTCATTTTGCCGATGATCAGGCGCTTGTTGGGGGTATCGCCCGACTGGAAGGTCGTCCAGTCATGGTAATCGGTCATCAAAAAGGGCGTGAAGTTAAAGAGAAAGTTCGCCGTAATTTTGGTATGCCGCGTCCTGAGGGCTACCGTAAAGCACTACGGTTGATGGAGATGGCAGAACGTTTCAAAATGCCTATCCTGACATTTATTGATACACCAGGCGCTTATCCGGGTATTGATGCCGAGGAACGTGGTCAGTCTGAAGCAATTGCGTTTAATCTGGCCGCAATGTCTCGCTTAAAAACCCCTATTATCGCAACGGTTGTTGGCGAAGGTGGGTCTGGTGGTGCATTAGCCATCGGCGTTTGCGATGAGTTGATGATGTTACAGTACTCAACTTACTCCGTTATCTCCCCGGAAGGTTGTGCTTCTATCCTGTGGAAGAGTGCAGATAAGGCGCCAGACGCTGCGCGGGCAATGGGTCTGACCTCTGATCGCCTTCACGGGCATGGACTGGTTGATCAGATAGTTGATGAACCATTGGGTGGAGCACATCGTGATCACGGGTTGATTGCTGCTAACCTTAAGAAACATTTGCTGGAAACGCTGGAGCGGTTATCCGAGATAGAGCAGGATGAGCTTCTCGAACGGCGTTACGAACGTCTGATGTCTTACGGCATCAGCCAGTAACATTGAGACCGTCGGCCAGCCCGGCGGTTTTTTTTGCTTCCTGAATATCTATGAGTAATCTACAGTCCCACTTCAATCAGCAGCTCGATACCTGTCGTAAAGGGACCCGGCGCTGGGTCGTAGGGCTGAGTGGTGGTCTTGATTCAATTGTTTTGCTGCACCTGGCGGCCAGATCAATCCCGGCCGATCAATTGCTGGTTGTAAATATCGATCATCAGCTTCAACAACAATCATCACAATGGGCTGTTTTTTGTGAAAAGCAGGCCGCGTCGCTTAATCTTCCCTTTCAGTGCCTAAAAGTTGCTGTTGATGTCTCGGCCAGTATAGAGCGTGCTGCACGAAATGCGCGTTATAAGGCGTTTGAGGGGCTGCTTCAGCCCGGTGATTGCTTGCTGCTGGCGCACCATCTTGATGATCAGGCCGAAACGATGTTGTTTCGATTGTTGCGTGGTACGGGCTTGCGTGGCCTGACAGGGATGCCGGTGACGCGTTTGCTTGGGCATTCGAAGCTCTTGCGTCCCCTGTTGAATGCGTTTCGCTATGAGTTGTTGAGCTGGGCGGAGCAAGAGCAACTGGAGTGGATAGAGGATCCTAGTAACAGTGAGCTGGTGTTTGACCGAAACTATCTTAGGCATGAGGTTATGCCGCTGTTGCAAGTCAGGTGGCCTGGGTTTGCCCGGCGTTGGGGTGAGACTGCTCGCTATCTTCGAGAAGCTGAACAGTTACAGAATGAACTGGCGGAGATTGATCTTGCCAGTGTGGGTGAACGGTCGTTACTTAATTGTGAGTCGTTGGTCAGCCTTAGTCGCCCGCGTAGAAATAACCTGTTGCGCTACTGGTTTAAACAGGCGGGCTTTTCCATTGGAGAGCGCCAGATTCAAAGTGTCTTACAGTTGGTTAATGCTGCAGCAGACCGGCAGCCAGAGCTTAAGCTTCCTGGATTAAGAGTGCTGCGCTATCAGGGTGTTATCAGGCTGCATCCGGACCTGCCAGAAACGCAGTGGGGTAATCGACCGGTAACTGAGAAAGGTCTTGAAACTCAGCAGGGCGTTCTCACTGTGCAACTGGACTCTGGAGAAACCGGTTTGCGTTCGCTGTCGGGAGTGATAGTGCGAAACCGACTGGAAGGTGATCGGTGTCAGCCATTGGGGCGGGGTGGTTCCTGTAGTCTGAAAAAGTTATTTCAGGAACATAATGTTCCTCCCTGGCAGCGAAATTCATGGCCTGTTTGTGTTGTAGAAGAGGAAATTGTTGCTTTGCCGGGAATCTGTGTTTGTGATGGCTGGCAGAGTGAAAAAAAAGGCCATGGTTTTACGCTGAAATGGTCACCAACTGCATTGTCTGTCAGAGTCGATTCTGATACCCTGTAGCCCCATCTTTACTAGCTGTTTTCAGAACAGCTCGACTCACTTTTCACGACCAGATACAGGTTCCTCATGACGCGATATATTTTCGTCACAGGCGGTGTTGTTTCTTCATTGGGCAAAGGCATCGCATCCGCATCACTCGCAGCAATACTGGAGGCCCGTGGGTTGACAGTAACAATGCTGAAACTGGATCCGTACATCAACGTAGATCCGGGGACTATGAGTCCCATTCAGCATGGTGAGGTTTTTGTTACCGAAGATGGCGCCGAGACCGATCTCGATCTGGGGCACTACGAGCGTTTCATTCGTACCACGATGTCAAAGCGTAATAACTTTACGGCTGGTCGGGTATATCAACATGTCTTGCGTAAAGAGCGCCGTGGTGATTACCTGGGCGGAACGGTTCAGGTTATTCCTCACATTACCGATGAGATTAAGCGTCGGGTACTTGAAGGTGCCGGCGATGCGGATATCGCACTGGTTGAGATCGGTGGTACCGTAGGTGATATCGAATCTCTGCCGTTTATGGAAGCGGTTCGTCAGTTGAAAGTCGAGCTGGGTGCCCGTCGTGCCATGTTCATGCACCTTACGCTGGTGCCCTATATTGCCACTGCAGGTGAAATTAAGACCAAGCCCTCGCAGCACTCGGTTAAAGAATTACGTTCGATCGGTATTCAGCCAGATATTCTGGTTTGCCGTTCTGACTTTGCTATTCCTACGTCATCACGCCGTAAGTTATCCCTGTTTACCAACGTGGAAGAGCGTGCGGTTATCTCTCTGCCAGATGCTGACTGTATCTATAAAATCCCACGGTTGCTGAGTGAGCAGAAGCTGGATCAGATTGTTATTGAACAATTCAATCTGGAGTGCCCTGTTGCTGATCTGAGTGAGTGGGATCGCGTGTCCGATGCCAAGCTGAATCCGCATCGTGAAGTGACTATCGCGATGGTCGGTAAGTACATGGAGTTGCTGGACGCCTATAAGTCGTTAATCGAAGCGATCTCCCATGCCGGTATCGCCCTGCGTACTAAGGTTAATATCAAGTACATCGATTCCGAGCAGATCGAGCGTGATGGTACTGATCTGTTGCAGGATGTCTCTGCGGTATTAGTACCGGGTGGTTTTGGTGAACGGGGCGTTGAAGGAAAAATTGCAGCGGTTAAGTATGCCCGTGAAAACAAGGTACCTTATCTGGGTATCTGTTTGGGTATGCAGGTTGCCGTCATCGAGTATGCGCGCCATGTTGCCGGCATTGACGATGCCAACAGTACAGAGTTCGATGCCGAGGGTGCTTCACCGTTGGTTGGTCTGATTACCGAGTGGATGACCGAAGAAGGCGCGAAAGAAGTGCGCGGCTATACCGATGACCTGGGTGGCACTATGCGTCTGGGCGCGCAGATCTGTACGCTGAAAGAGGGAACTACCGCTCATCAGGCTTATGGTTCTACAGAGATTAAAGAGCGTCATCGTCACCGTTATGAAGTAAATAACAACTTCGTTCCTCAGCTGGAAGAGGCGGGCCTGGTTATTTCCGGCCGTTCTGTAGATGGCGAGCTGGTTGAGGTTGTGGAAGCGCCAGATCATCCGTGGTTTGTAGCGTGTCAGTTCCACCCTGAATTTACCTCTACCCCTAGAGATGGCCACGGTTTGTTCAGTGGCTTTATCGAGGCTGCACTCACCTTTGCAGACCTTGAAAAGTAAAGACTAAATAAATTTTAGGAGTTTGATCAATGGCACAGATTGCTGATATTAAAGCCCGCGAAGTACTGGATTCCCGTGGTAACCCAACCGTCGAGGCGGATGTAATCCTGGCTTCCGGTGTTATCGGTTCTGCCTGTGCACCTTCCGGTGCTTCAACGGGTTCCCGCGAAGCGCTGGAACTGCGTGATGGTGATAAGAGTCGTTACCTGGGTAAAGGTGTACTGAAAGCGGTTGCTGCTATCAATGGCGTTATTCGTGAAGCTCTGACCGGTATGGATGTGACCGATCAGCGCACGCTGGATAACAAGATGCTGGAGCTGGACGGTACCGAGAATAAAGAGAACCTGGGTGCCAATGCTATCCTGGCGGTTTCACTAGCGGCGGCTAAAGCGGCAGCAACTGAAAAAGGGATTCCTCTATACGCTCACATTGCAGACATTAATGGTACTGCGGGTCAGTACTCGCTGCCTCTGCCGATGATGAATATCCTCAACGGTGGCGAGCATGCTGATAACAATGTTGATATCCAGGAGTTTATGGTTCAGCCGGTTAACTTTGAGAAGTTCTCTGATGGCCTCCGTTGTGGTGCTGAGATCTTCCATGCATTGAAGTCTGTGCTGAAGGCTCGTGGGCTGAACACTGCGGTAGGTGATGAGGGTGGCTTTGCACCAAACCTGGCGTCGAATGAAGAAGCGCTGGTTGTTATCAAAGAAGCGGTTTCAAATGCTGGTTATGAACTGGGTAAAGATGTCACGCTGGCGTTGGATTGCGCTGCTTCTGAGTTCTATAAAGATGGCAAGTATGATCTGTCCGGTGAAGGCAAGGTTTTTGATGCGGAAGGCTTCAGTGATTACCTGGCTGCCCTGACTGAAAATTACCCAATCGTTTCCATCGAAGATGGCCTGGACGAATCTGACTGGGATGGTTGGGCGTATCTGACAAAGATCGCTGGCGATAAAGTTCAGCTGGTTGGTGATGACCTGTTCGTAACTAATACTAAGATTCTAAGTCGTGGTATTGAGCAGAGTATTGGTAACTCAATTCTGATTAAGTTCAACCAGATCGGTTCACTGTCTGAGACGCTGGACGCTATCAAAATGGCGAAAGACGCAGGCTTCACCGTAGTCATCTCCCATCGTTCTGGTGAGACTGAAGATACTACTATTGCCGATCTTGCTGTAGGTACGGCTGCAGGCCAGATTAAGACCGGTTCGCTTTGCCGTTCAGATCGTGTAGCTAAATATAACCGTCTGCTGCGCATCGAAGAAGAGCTGGGTACAGACGCGGTTTATAACGGGTTGTCTGAAATTAAGGGTCAGGGTTAATTTTTAACTGATCTGTGAAATACTAAGGGGGCTTGATGCTCCCTTTTTTATTATAAACACCGAGTAAGAGTGCTGCCTGACTGTGTTTCGCCTGAGTTTGTTTCATTGGATTATGTTGTTACTGCTGGTCTGTCTGATCGGGCTGCAGTATCGGCTATGGTTTGGTGAAGCCAATCTTGGTGAAGTTCAGGTGCTGCAACAGGAGATTGAACGGCAACGATCTGAGAACGACCTTTTGGTGAATAGAAACCACCAGTTAGATGCTGAGGTTAAAGACCTCAAGCAGGGACTGGAGGCGCTGGAAGAGCGGGCTCGGAATCAGCTGGGTATGGTGAAAGAGGGTGAGTCTTTCTTTCAGCTGGTTCCCACATTGCCGGAACGATCGCCGACCAATACCGGCCAGTAATGGAACCATAGCGTTAATGAATTTCCCATCTGAGTTAAATTATCTCTACGGTGAACCGGCATCTTCCGCTGTTATCCGCACCCAGCCTGATGATTTCAGAGTCACAGAAGATCTGTCATTTGAGCCTGAAGGCAGCGGTGACCATGTATTCTTATATATCCGTAAAACCGGTGAGAATACTGACTGGGTGGCTCGCCAGCTAGCGCATTTCTGTCAGGTCAGTCCTCGTGAAGTGGGCTATGCCGGAAAAAAAGATCGCCATGCGGTGACTGAACAGTGGTTTAGCGTACATCTGCCGGGACGTTCGCCGCTTACCTGGTCATTGTTTGAAACCGATACAATTAAAGTACTTAAAGCGGTCAAGCATACCCGTAAACTACGCTTGGGAAGTCTCACCGGAAACCGGTTTCAGATCCGCCTGCGACAGGTAACGGAAGCTGATGCGCTTCCAGGTAGAGCCGAGCAGATCAAAAAGGGTGTGCCTAATTATTTTGGCGAGCAACGTTTTGGGCATCATCAGGGCAACCTGACTAAAGGTGCCGCTTTGATTGCCGGTAAGTTGAAAGAGCGACAGCGGCATAAGAAAGGTCTCTATATTTCAGCAGTACGCTCCTTTATGTTTAACCAGCTGGTATCTCAGCGTATCGAACAAGAGCTTTATGCTGCGCCTATGGCGGGTGACGTGTTGATGATCAATGGTAGTCAGAGCTGTTTTGTATATGATCCTGAAGACGCTGCTATAGCATCACGTTTATCCGCGGGTGAATTACATCTGACGGCGGCTATGTGGGGTCGGGGCCGTTCAATCTGTACTGATGTTGCGGCCGAATGGGAAGCCAGGCAATTGCAGGAGTGGCAGGAGCAGTTAGAAGGCCTGGAGCGTTTGGGGCTGAATCAGGAGCGTCGCGCTGCGCGATTATTGCCTGGTAATCTGGTGGTTGAACGAGAGGCTGAAGATCAGTTTGTGGTGTCGTTTGATCTTCCTGCAGGTAGCTTTGCAACCAGTGTCCTACGTGAGCTGGTACAAGTTAGCTCAGCGGCAGGTCCTAAGGAAGTGGAGACGGAATAATGAGGCTTCTGCTATCGAATGATGATGGAGTTCATGCTCCCGGACTGGAAATCCTGGCAAGAGTGCTGGGACAGGATGCTGAGCTGGATATTGTGGCACCTGATCGGAATCGTAGCGGTGCCAGTAACTCGCTGACCCTTGATCGCCCTCTGGAAGCGCACCATCATAAGAATGGTTTCATAGGTATTAACGGTACTCCGACCGATTGTGTCCATCTGGGGACCTCTGCTGTCTTTAATGCTGCGCCTGACATGGTCGTTTCCGGGATTAATTGCGGCGGAAACCTTGGCGATGACGTTATTTATTCTGGAACGGTTGCGGCAGCGATGGAAGGGCGCCATCTTCAGTTGCCGCCGATTGCTGTTTCTTCGGTTAGCAGTAATCCTCAGCACTATGATACGGCAGCGGAAGTAGTCAGGCAGCTGATAAAAGATATACGTAATCTTATCCTTGCCCCGCGCACGGTACTGAATATCAACGTACCGGATCTCCCGCTGGATCAGATTAAAGGGATCCATGTTACCCGGTTAGGGCACCGCTCACTGGCAGATTCGCCGGTCGAGTCGATTGATCCCAGAGGAGCGCTCCGCTACTGGATTTCAGGCGTCGGTGTAGCAGAAGATTGTGGGCCGGGTACTGATTTTTTTGCAGTTAAATCTGGTTATGTTTCAATTACACCGATAAATATTGATATGACCCAGTATTCCGGAATGGATAATGTGGGTAACTGGCTTGAGGAATTAACGTGAATAAGTTGCAGTTGCAGGGTATCGGGATGACCTCCCAGCGTACCCGCAGCAGGTTGGTGCAGCGGCTAAAGAATCAGGGTATTACTGATCAGCAGGTGCTGGATGTGGTGGCGGGTACGCCTCGTCATATCTTCATTGATGAGGCGTTGTCTCACCGGGCTTATGAAGATACGGCGCTGCCTATCGGCTTTAATCAGACAATCTCACAGCCCTACATAGTCGCTAGAATGACAGAGATTCTGTTGTCTGCGGGTCCTGTTGAACGGGTACTTGAAGTCGGTACCGGTTCAGGTTATCAGACGACAATACTTGCCCAATTGGTGGATAAAGTTTTCAGCGTCGAGCGTATAAAGCCGTTGCAGGATAAAGCCAGACAGCGGTTTTCATTACTTAAAATCAGAAACATCTCTTTACAGCATAGTGATGGTGGCATGGGGTGGCCTGAGCGGGGACCTTTCGATGGCATTATGGTGACTGCGGCGCCTGAGGAGGTTCCGCCAGAGCTGTTGGCTCAGCTGGCTGTGGGTGGGCGCTTGGTTATTCCTGTTGGCGGAAGTCGGAATCAGCAACTTAAACTGGTTGTTCGGGTCACAGAAACAGACTATGAAACCTCAGTTCTTGAAGGGGTTAAATTTGTACCGCTGTTAAGCGGTACGGTACGCTGAACTAAAGATGTAATGGAATATTGAATGAATACTAAGCGTACGATGCAGCAATATATTGCCTTGTTTTTCAAAGGGGTGATGATGGGCGCTGCCGATGTTGTTCCCGGTGTTTCTGGCGGAACTATTGCCTTTATAACCGGGATTTATGAAGAGCTGATTAATACCATTAAGAGCTTTAATTTAGCGGCACTAAAAGTCTTGTTTACCAAGGGGCCAAAAGCTTTCTGGCATCAGGTGAATGGCAGTTTTCTCATGGTGTTGTTAGCGGGCATTATTGCCAGTATTGCTACTATCGCCGGCGCGGTGCTTTTTCTACTGGCGAATCATCCTATTCTTCTCTGGTCGTTTTTCTTCGGTTTGATTCTGGCGTCGGTGTGGCTGGTAATGAGTCATATCGATAAATGGGATTTTAATCTGGTATGCAGCTTTATTTCAGGTGCTTTGGTGGCGTACCTGGTGACCACTATTGCACCTGTTAGTGTTGAGCCTACTGCGCTGATGGTATTTGTTTCGGGTGCCATAGCGATTTGTGCCATGATACTGCCAGGTATTTCCGGTAGCTTTATTCTTTTATTGTTAGGTATGTATGCTCATATTCTTGCTGCAGTTAAAGGTGTTGATCTGCAGTTGATAGGTCTGTTTATGATGGGCTGTGTGGTAGGGATTATGAGTTTTTCGCGCCTGTTGAGCTGGATGTTTAGCCGTTATCATCAGATGACGCTGGCGCTTCTTGCTGGCTTTATGCTGGGTTCGCTGAATAAAGTCTGGCCCTGGAAATATACCCTGGCTTACACGCTCAATCGGCATGGCGAGCAAGTGCCACTACAGCAGGAAAATATTTTGCCCTGGCATTTTGAGAGTATGACCGGCACTCCCTCCTATATGCTTTTAGCTGGTGCCTTGATGCTGAGCGGTATAGCGATTATCGTTGTGATGGAGCGCTTTCAGGCAGCTAAAGGATAAACTATGGTGAGAGCAGTTGCAGATTGCATCAAAGTAGCGGCAGTGGTTGTCGGTACTTTGATATTGTCTGCCTGTAGCTCAAATAGTCATTATTCCCCAGTGGATGAACGCTCCATTGGTGGCCGTCAACCGGTAAAAATTGTAACGAGTCAGTCACGTCCTGATCAGTATCGGGTGAGAAGGGGTGATACTCTTTACTCAATTGCTTTTCGTTATGGTTTAGATTTTCGTCAGCTGGCCCGCACGAATGGTATCAGTGATCGCTATGAGATCTATCCCGGTCAAACATTAAAACTAAAAGCTACCCCCTCCACGCGGTCCGTCGCGTCCAGTGTTCCTGCTAAACCATCTTCTAAGAAAGTGGTTTCAGCACAGAAACCAGTCGCTCCTCAAAAGAAAGCGAAGCTAGCTACTGAAGCGAGGCCTGTGGTCGTCAGGCAGGCAGCAGCTGATAGTAAGAAAACAGTGCCTGCTCCGGTGGTGCGTAAAAAAGTAGCCTCTTCAAGCCGTGCTCTGAGCTGGCGTTGGCCAGCATCGGGTAAAATTATTCAGGGTTATAGTAGTCGCGGAAAGGTTAATAAAGGTATTAACTTTGCGGGGACTAAGGGTGATCCAGTGAGGGCGGCTGAAGCAGGTAAGGTGGTGTATGCCGGTAGTGGTTTGCTTGGGTATGGAAAGCTTGTCATTATTAATCACAATCAGAAATACCTGAGTGCTTATGCTCATAACAGTCGCATTCATGTAAAAGAAAATGATATGGTAAAAATAGGCGACAAAATTGCTGAGATAGGCAGCAGTGGAGCTGCCCGTACAATGCTGCATTTTGAGATCCGTAAAGATGGCCAACCTGTGGATCCAATGAAGTATCTGCCGCGTAAAAGATAAACACATCATTAATTGTAAAAATCTGTAACTAATAAGAATATAAGAAAAAGGTTACTCGGGGTTATCGCAATGGAAAATGTAGAAAATAGCGAGCAGGACCTGGATCAGGTAGCGGTTGATTCAGATGCAAAGGATAAAGCAAAAGCCAAACCAGGCGCAGATCCTGCCTTTTTAAATAGCGGGCGCGGCAAGGGCAGTATGGCTCATAACGACCTGCTTAATGCTAAATCTCTGGACGCCACGCAACTGTATTTGAATGAGATCGGCTTCTCACCGCTGCTGACTGCGGAGGAGGAAGTCTACTTCTCTCGTCGAGCCCTGAAAGGGGATGAAGCGTCCCGTAAACGCATGATTGAAAGTAATTTACGTCTGGTGGTGAAAATTGCCCGTCGTTACATCAATCGCGGACTTACTCTGCTGGATCTTATTGAAGAGGGTAATCTGGGACTGATCAGGGCGGTAGAGAAATTTGACCCTGAGCGCGGGTTTCGTTTTTCTACCTATGCTACCTGGTGGATACGCCAGACGATTGAACGGGCAATTATGAATCAGACCCGGACTATTCGTTTACCCATTCATGTAGTGAAAGAACTCAATGTTTATCTGCGTGCTGCCCGTGAGCTGGCGCAGAAGCTTGATCATGAACCGACGGTTGAAGAGATCGCTGATGCAGTCGATAAACCGGTAGAAAATGTCGAAAAGATGTTCGGACTGAATGAGCGGGTTACCTCGGTGGATGTCCCTGTGGGTAAAGATTCTGACAAAATGTTGTTGGAAACGATTGCTGATGAAGAGTCGTCAGATCCGGAGACGTTGCTTCAAAAATCCAATATTAGCGGCAATCTTGAAAACTGGTTGAGTTTATTACCTGAGAAGCACTCAGAGGTTCTGTCTCGTCGTTTTGGGTTGCGGGGATATGAGATGAGCACGCTGGAAGAAGTAGGCAAAGAGATCGGCTTGACCCGGGAGAGGGTGCGACAGATTCAGGTAGAAGCGCTACGTAAACTGCGCGAAATTGTTGAACGTAACGGTTTAAGTGGCGAAGATCTGCTAAAAGAATAGCTGCAATTATATGTTAAAAAGGCCTTGGGTATAGTGATACCCAAGGCCTTTTTTGGTTTGGTTTGGTTTAGTGTCTTTCCGCGGCTTTCTTGAGGCTGTATACCAGTTCCAGTGCTTGTCTGGGAGTAAGGTTATCAGGTTCAAGTGTTTTTAGTTGTTCCAGAGCGGGGTGAGGCTTGGGCGCGACGAATAGATCATCCTGGACAGGCGGAGGTTGGCGGCGCTGTTCGGCCTGGCCGGTATCCTCTTCTAGTTGTACTAACTTTTGTCTTGCGCGGAGGATGACGTGTTCTGGTACACCGGCTAGCTGCGCTACTTGAAGGCCATAGCTTTGGCTGGCAGGACCGTCCTGAACTTCATGCATAAAAACGATATGATCCTGGTGCTCCATAGCGGTCAGGTGAACATTAAAGACCCCCTGACACAGCTCTGGTAACACGGTTAGCTCAAAATAATGGGTGGCAAAGAGCGTCATTGCTTTAACGTCATTGGCAAGGTATTCGGCGGCAGACCAGGCTAGAGATAAGCCATCGAAGGTACTGGTACCGCGACCCACTTCATCCATCAGTACCAGACTTTGTTCGGTGGCGTTATGCAGAATGTTGGCGGTTTCCGTCATCTCCACCATAAAAGTAGAGCGCCCGCCGGCCAGATCATCAGAAGATCCCATACGGGTAAAAATGCGGTCTACCAGCCCGATGGATGCAGCCTGCGCCGGGACGTAGCTACCGATGTGAGCCAGCAGGGTGATCAGGGCTGTCTGGCGCATGTAAGTAGATTTACCACCCATGTTGGGGCCGGTAATAATCAGCATTTGCCGTTCAGGTGACAGACTAAGGTTGTTAGCGACAAAGGGATCATCCAGTACGTCTTCAACAACCGGGTGACGACCTGAGGTAATGTTAATTGAAGGGGCTTCGGTTAGTTCGGGTGCGACATAATCAAGACTATCGGCTCGTTCGGCAAGGTTGGCAAGTACATCAAGTTCTGCAAGGGCTGCAGCACTGTCCTGTAAGTCGGCAAGTTGGGCTGCAAGGGTTTCTACCAATGCTTCATAAAGCGCTTTTTCGCGTCCCAGTGCTCTGCTCTTAGCGCTGAGGGCTTTGTCTTCAAACTCTTTGAGTTCCGGTGTGATATAGCGTTCAGCATTTTTCAGGGTTTGACGGCGGATATAGTCTGCTGGTATTTCCGCGTTTTGCGCTTTGCCAATTTCGATGAAATAACCATGCACACGGTTATAGCCTACTTTAAGCGTGGCTATCCCGGTGCGCTCTCGCTCTCGGGTTTCAAGTTCTACCAGATAAGCGCCGGCATTTTCGCTCAGGCCTCTCAGTTCATCTAGTTCGGCATCGTAGCCGTTGGCTATGACCCCGCCATCGCGAATGACGACAGGAGGGTTTTCAATAATAGCCTTAGTTAACAGCTCGCTTAACTCAGGAAAAGTGCTGGCCGTTTCTTTCAGGTCGTTGAGAAGAGGTGCCTGCGCTGTGTCTAATAGATCTTGTAGCTCAGGCAAAACTTGAAAGGCATTTTTAAGTCGTTCCAGATCACGGGGGCGGGCAGAACGGAGCGCTACCCGTGCCAGTACTCGTTCAATATCACCGATCTGTTTAAGAGAGGGTGAAAGTTGTTCAAAGCGATAATCACTGATCAGCCACTGCAGTACTTCCTGCCTTGATTTCAGTGTGTTTAAACAGCGCAGGGGGCGGTTGAGCCAACGACGTAGCATCCGGCTGCCCATCGGTGTGGCTGTTTTGTCGATCACAGACGCCAGGGTGTTATCCCGGCCTCCTGCCAGGTTTATATCTATTTCAAGATTTTTACGGGTAGCAGCATCAAGAATGACACTTTCATCTCGCTGTTCCAGAGTTAAGCGGCGAATATGGGGCAGAGAGGTACGCTGGGTGTCTTTGGCGTACTGTAGCAAGCACCCTGCAGCGCCTAGTGCAACGGGTAGATGATCACATCCGAATCCGGTTAAGTCTTTTGTGTGGAACTGTTGGCAAAGCAGGCGTTCAGCGGTTTCCAGTTCAAAATTCCAGGGTGCCTGGGGGCGAAGTCCTTTATAGACTTTTAATTGTTCCGATAATGAGTGCCCATCATTGAATAGCACTTCGGCAGGTTTAAGTCGTTCCAGTTCACCATGAAGTGCTTCTTCGCCTTGAATCTCAAGCAGGCTGAAGCGCCCGGTACTGATGTCGACAATGGCGATGCCGTAGTGTTGTAAATTAGTGTTAACAGCGATGAGAAGGCTGTCACTGCGTTCATCAAGCAGGGCCTCGTCGCTGAGTGTGCCTGGCGTGACAATACGCATGACCTTGCGCTCAACCGGCCCTTTACTGGTGGCAGGGTCGCCGACCTGCTCACAGATAGCGACTGACTCGCCTGCACGGACAATTTTAGCAATATAACCATCAGCAGCATGGTAAGGAATACCGGCCATCGGAATCGGCTCTCCCCCAGATTTACCACGAGCTGTTAGTGAGATGTCCAACAGCTGAGAGGCTTTCTTAGCATCATCGAAAAACAACTCGTAGAAATCGCCCATCCTATAGAAAACCAACTGATCAGGATGTTCAGCCTTAATCTTAAGGTACTGTTGCATCATGGGTGTGTGTTCGGGTTTCTTTATAGAAGCTGTCGCTATATCTTTGCTCATTGTATGTATATCTTAGCGTTATTAAACGGTTTGTTAGATGAGTTTTGCTAAGGGCTGTGTTCTGACTTTATCTGCTTATTGGGCAGTAGAATATTGGCCTTAGAGTGGTTGGATCACAGTTTATCAAAAAGACAGATAATTATTGCTACAGATTGAACTTTGATTGGTAGTTAGTAATTGAAAGTCTGATCAATTAATCGTTAGAATCTAAGCTTAAGTACTCCCTAAGCACTTCTTAAGTGGAGTAAGTCCGTATGACTCAGGTAAGTTTCATTGCGTGAGATGAATTTAGATTTATATGAATCATCCCCTGTGATCATTGTGGAGGACAGGGTGTGGTAGACTTCGAGCTATTGCCAGCCTAGTTAGTTGATGGCTGCTTAGTAGCCTTTAACTTGTTTCAAAACCTATGGTATCGTAATCAACTTAGTACATAATTCATTCAGCAAAATCATTATTCTCTGTATTTGTTGTCTACGGTTAGGTGATTGAGAATTATGATTATGATAGGAAGAGCTAAGACTTACGAGCTCCTTGAAATGAGACACGGATATTTATGAAAGGAATCAAGATGAAGTATTTTAATACCCAGATAGTTTGTCGGCATTTTTCTCAAATTTTGCTTCATTGTGAGATAGTGAAGACACCTGCCCTCTCTTCTTCAATAATTATAGCGTTAAAGTGACTTATACAATGATTAAAGAACAACTATGCAATGTCGTTAATTCTTTAAAGAAAATGGCAAAAGCTGAAGAGTTGCTAGTAGGCCATATTGACTATATTAATGGACAAAATATTGGGGGGTGGGCTGCTTCAGAAATAACGAATAGAACTGTCAATGTTGGCGTGTTGTGTAACGGCAGTCTAATCGCTAAAGGTGACGCATGTTTGTATCGTGAAGACGTGAAGGATCATGGTATACATGCAGGAGAACATGGTTTTAATTTGTTTATATCAGAAGATGAATTGCCGGAGAACTGTGAATTACATTTAGTCGATATGGAATCGATGAAAATAATAAAAGAAGTAATGATTAATGATTTGAATTGCGAAAACCTTTTTATAGTTGACGGTCAAATAAAGTTATCTTCGCCAATAAATATTAAAGATGAAGATTCAGAAAAAGTATCGATAGAGAATGTAAGTGACTTTTTAGAAGGAATAGGAGGTGAAAATAAAGGGGATCAAGAAAGTATAATAATGACACCATGGATGTATTTAAAGGATAGTGCGAATACTCCTGGTTTTATGTCAATGAATGTGCATAGTAATAAGCGTTTTGAATCACTGCGTTTTCACATAGATGCACTTGCTAAAGGCTCTCATTATTTAACAGCTGATAAAATAGGTTTGGTGCATCAGTTGGTCGTAGAAGGCTATGAAAATCGGAATAAGTATCCACGCTTTACATTGCCCTTTTTTGAAGATCCAAAAGTGTCGGTTATTGTACCTGCCTATAATAAATTTAATTTGAGTTATCATTGTATTGCGTCTATAGCTTTAGCCTTTAATAAGGTTAGTTATGAAGTAATATTAGCTGATGATTGCTCTACAGACGAAACGGCTAATGCAGAAAATATTATTGATAATTTGGTTGTATCAAGAAATACTGAAAATCTTCGTTTTCTGAAAAGCTGTAATCGGGCAAGTGAGATTGCTAAAGGCGAATATATTGTATTTCTTAATAATGATACAGAAGTAACTTCATTCTGGTTAGATGAACTGACTCAAAAGATTTTGGAAGATGTAGCAATAGGTATGACAGGTTCAAAGTTACTTAATTTGGATGGTACGTTACAGGAAGCCGGTGGTATTGTATGGGAGAGTGGAGAGCCCTGGAATGTAGGCCGCAACGAAAACCCTATGACTCCAGAATTTTGTTATTCCAGAGATGTTGATTATTTGACTGGGGCAGCAATGTGTGTTCGTAAAGATGTATGGGAAAAGGTTGATAAATTTAGCGAGGAGCTCGCGCCTTGTTATTACGAAGATACAGACTTTGCTTTTAAAGTAAGGGAGGCTGGTTTCAGGACAGTGTATGTTCCATATTCAGAAGTTATTCATTTTGAAGGCCAGAGTCACGGCACAGATGTGACTAAGGGCTTAAAACGTTATCAAAAAGTAAATGAAAAAACGTTTCGTTCAAAGTGGTTTAAAAAATATCGCAATAATGGCACGCCCAGTTTAATTAATATGCAAATTGAGAAGGATCGTAAAGTCGATCAACGGATATTGGTTCTGGATTATGCAACGCCAGTCCCAAGTCAAGACGCTGGTAGTTATGCTGCTATTGAAGAGATCAAGCTAATTATATCACTTGGCTTTAAAGTAACGTTTGTGCCAGAAAATTTAGCTCATTTTGGTAAGTATACAAAAGCTCTCCAGAAAATGGGCGTAGAAGTGCTTTATGCACCCTTTTATACTTCAATGGATAATGTTTTTGATCGTCGCTTAGCTGAAATGGATGCTGTCTATGTTACGCGCTATCATGTGGCCGAAAAGTATATTGATCGCATTAAACAGCAGAAAAATATCAAAGTGATCTTTAATAATGCTGATTTGCATTTTTTAAGGGAACTACGTAAAGCGCTACAAGAAGGAGAAAAGGAGCTGGATGGGCCTTTGCGAACTCGTGACAACGAATTGGCAGTCTGTCGTAAAGTAGATGCGATTTTATGCTACAACACAACAGAACACGCTGTTATTACAAGTCATATTTTAGATTCAAGTAAAATGCATTTAACCCCATGGGTGTTGCAAGAAAAAGTCCAAGGGCCGGGATACGAAGAACGTAAAGGTATTGCTTTTCTTGGTGGCTTTAACCACACCCCAAATGGTGAGGCTGTAGAGTATTTAGTTAATGAAATTATGCCGTTATTAGCATTAAAGCGTCCTGAAATTGTGCTGTATGTTTATGGTAGTAATATGCCGTCCAGTTACAAAAAGATGGAAGTTGAGAATGTCAAAATGCTTGGATTTGCTGAGACGCTAGACGGGGTTTATCATGATCATCGAATATTTGTGGCGCCACTACTCTCTGGTGCAGGTATTAAAGGAAAAGTTTTAGAGTCAATGGCATATAATTTGCCGACAGTGTTAACTGAGGTGGCAGCCGAAGGCACTGGATTAACTCAGGGAATAAGCACTCTTATTGCACAAGATCCGCAAGAGTGGGTAGATGCGATAATAAAATTATATGACAACCAATTGCTATGGACAAAGTTTGCTGAGAATAGTCAAACATTAGTAGAAGAAAAATACTCTTTTGAACATGGGCATAAAGTGTTTAAAGATATTTTTGCTAGTGTTGGTATTTACTCAAGTAAATAGTAGGCCGGCTGTAGGAAATTTTGATGAAAACGATTTTATTGCATTATCATCTGTTTAAAAATGCAGGCACCTCTCTTGATGCCTCATTGAAAGAAAATTTTAGTGAAAAAAACGGTGAATGGGTTACTAAGGAGTTTCCTGGGCAACCGGCTTTAAATCGAGCGCAATTAAAGCAGTGGATTATCGACAACCCTCAGGCTATATGTTTTTCAACTCATACCGCTATTTTTCCTGTTCCCAAGATTGATACTGTCAAAATCTTTCCAATTATATTCATGCGTCATCCCATAGATCGTATCGCTTCTGCTTATGCTTTTGAAAGAAAACAAGGGGGTGATGGGTTTGGTTCTGTGCTTGCTAGAAGTACAAACCTATCGGGATATATAGAAACTCGCCTTTCGTTGGCTAATGATCGTCAATGTCGAAATTTCCATATGCAACGTTTTGCATCTATGTTTGGCGCCAAGCTTGGCGATGAGTTTGTGAGGGCAAAAAAAGCTATCGCTGAATTACCGTTTGTTGGCTGTGTTGAGAGGTATTCTGAGTCTTTAGAAAGGCTTGAGAGACTGCTTGGCAGTGAAGGAGTCTGCATTGAACTTAATCCGGTTGAACGGAATGTGTCGAGAAATATCAAAAAAAGTTTGGATGATCGTTTGAATGATATAAGAAAAGAAATCGGTGATGAGGTTTATTCTAAGTTGGAACTAGCTAACTCTGAAGATAAAAAACTCTATGATTGTTTGTTGGGCGTTGAATAACTGATTTTGTTTAGGGTTTCTTTTAAGTTTTTTCTTTGTTTTATTAAAGTTCAGATTTCTAGTATTTTTTGTGAGCTGTAATAAAATAGTATCGAGCTTGTGTTTTTTGAATGTGAAGGATTCAAAGTGAAGAAAAAAGCAATACTACACATTGGTAGGCATAAATCAGGAACGTCTTCTATTCAAAAGGTTTTGTCTGAAAATGATTCGATTCTTGAGGAATATCTTTTTAAATATCCGAGAGGTTCTTTTTATAAAGGATATGCTCATCATAATTTGGCTGTCTCTTTAAGAAGGTCAGTTACAAATAAGTTAAGTAGCAAAGAGCTGGATTTGCTTGTTAAAAAAAAGTCCAAGGAATTAGATTTAATAAAGCTAAAAGAAAATGAGGTTTTGATTTTAAGCTCAGAATCCTTCCAGAATTCTAATCCCAAAGTTATAAGAAAGGTTTTTGATGAGTCGGGCTTCGACGTAACGATTGTTTGTTATTTAAGAGAACAGGTTGGATATATTGCTTCTGCGTATAATCAAAAGGTTCATGCGGGCGATTACGATAAGAAATTTGATGAGTTTTTTGATGGTTTTGAATTGGATTATTCAAAGTTTGTAAATTCTTGGGTTTGTGAATTTTCCAATGTTAGATTTAGATTGTTTGATAGGAAAAGTCTCATTGACGGTGATGTTGTAAGTGATTTCTTTAAGTCTGTTCTTGGTATTAATGATGTTTTGATAAGGTCTGCCGATAATAACAATAGTTTGTCAAGGAAATATTTATCGTTCAAGTTGATGTTTAATATGAAAGAAAAAAACATCCTAGAAGAGCAGCAAAGAAAAAAGCTATATGTTGGATTGGCTCAAATGTCTTTAAATGATGATACAGGAGTTTTTAGGGCTTCATTTTCTATGGCTGATGAGATTTTCGAGCGAGTATGTGAAAGTAATAATTTGATCTCTACCAAATATCTTGAGAATGGAGTCTTAAGATTGTCAAAAGGAGGTGATGATTCGTTGTTTGAATTAAGTGATAACGAGTTTTTGGAGATAAGAAATAAAGTATTGGGAATATAGAATATTTAAGCGTGTTTTATATGTTTGTGTACTAAGTGCTCAACGCTGTTGTTAATGTTTGATTCTGTAATGTTCTAGAAAGTTTTTATTGGATATTCTTTGTTTTGTGTGTTGTTTTAATGATTTGTGCGATGAAAGTGTATTTCTGTAGTGAAGTGGTTTTCAAAAAAGGATAAGTTTGATGAACTCTGAAGTTGTTAAGCTTTTGCGTCGTGGTGCTAGAAGTTTCGAAAGGAAAAGTGAGATAGCTGCTTTAGATATATGGCGTGCAATTTTAAAGCTATCTTCAGAGGATGTTGAAGCCAGAAAAAAAATTGAAAATTATTTTATTTTAGATGGAAAAGGTAAAGTTGCGTTTCTAGCCCGGCGTGGAGATGGGTTAACAATGCGTCTTATGGCTTTAATAATAGCAAAAGCCTTATCCGAAAAGTTTGATTGTCAATTCAGGTTTAAATGGGGGAGGGGGTTTATAGGAGATAAGTATCATTCAATGGAGAAGGCTGTTGATGTTTTTGATAAAGAATTTGTCGATATTTATTCTGTTGATGAAACAACTTGCTTTGGGTTTGATGATGTTTTTAGCTGCGTCGGAAAAAGTATTTTTGATAAGCCTGTTAGTTGGGGTTTTAGAGGCTGGGATATATCAAGATGTGCTCAAGCAGGACTGCCGAGCGTAATTGAGTTTGATGAAAATGATGCTAAAAGATTGACTAAGTGTTTCTATGAATTACCATTTAAGCCAGAGCTTAAGAATGTGATTCTCAATGCGAAAAGGGTTGGAATAGATGATGGTTTTGTAGGGATTCACATACGAGGTGGAGATATAATTTATGGTGATTATAGGTTGAGTGGCAGGTATGCTAATGGCCGCTGTCTGCCTATTAATATTGTTAAAAGGATAATCGAAGAGCAGGTTGGTTTAAGTAAGAATGTTATTTTGTTTGGACAAGATGGTGAGTTGTTAAATTCACTAAAAAATGAATTTGATGTAGTTTTGGCTCGAGACTTTTATAACAACAAAATGCATGGATGGGATGTGTTGTTTGATGTAGTGTTAATGTCTAGATGTTTTTCTGTTTTTGCAGCTGGTAGTAGTGGTGTTACTAAGTTAGCAGGAGCTGTTGGTTCAGTTAGTGTTTTAACTCCTGAGCAGTATTGGGGTCGAGAAAAGTATATAAACTATTTTTTATGTAATGATTTAGATGCGGATATAGCGGGTTTTGATCCTTTTCAAAAGTCTTTTTCTTTATATCATGCCTACCTTCTTTCTCGAGATTTTGATTTGCTATCGGCATTAGGGTTCTTGATAAAGGCTATGGCATGTGATTCTGATAATATGCTATACAAATTGTTGATGTTTGAGTTGTATTTGTTTACGAATGAGTTTGAATTCGCTGAAAAAATAGCATCGGATTATGTGTCTTATTATGCAGCTGGTGATAATGAACACTATACAACAAAGGAGTTTTTTTGGCAGTGTGAGGCTTTTATTTCTTTAAATAGAGTGGTTTCTGTAAAGCCTGAAGAGAATAAATACGAAAATAGTAAAGTGCTATTGAATAAGATTAATAATATTTAAATCTGCAGGAAAATGTTTGTTATTCCCTAGACTATTATGGAGGATGAGATTAAGTCTTTCAGTATCCATGTTGCTCTACGACAAGTGAATTCTGGCAGATTCTACTGTATGATTATCTTTAATAAATTTAGTTATGGATAGTGGCTCAATGAAGCTGAATACATATGGCATGTTTCCTGCGGTGGTTGCGATCATTTTCGTGTCTTTTTTAACTGCATGCTCAACTCAGACGATGCAATTATCAGGTGCTAATAATCACTTGTCTAGCCCGAAAGAAGGCAGCGTGTTGCCCGTTGATGTTAGTGCACTTCTGACGGATAGTATGCGGGACGTCTCACTTCTTTTGTCCTCAGGGCCGAATCAGGGTCGAAATATGACAGCAGGAATACCGTATTTTGCAGCGAGCGGTAGGTTGTGTAGGAAAGTTGTTTTGATTGGCGAAGGTGTAGTTGATAATTATATTGCCTGCAAAATTGAATCAACGGTTTGGATTCTTAGGCAGGCAGTTATCTAATAAAAAGTATTTCCTAGTTTTCCAAAAAAAATCAAAAACGGTTATAACGTAAATTGGAATTTTTGCATGATGCAGTCAAATATAAACTCAGTCATTTATAATAGTGTATTAGCTGCTATCGTGCTGTGTTTCAGTAGTTTTACAAATGCCGCTATTGAGAATGCTGGAAATTTAGACCCCGCTGTACAACAGTTAATGGGTGGAGGGGGTGTAGAGCAACAGATTCAACAGAATGTTGATTGGAAATCAGGTTCATATGGCCAATCAGGCTTACAAGATATTTCTGATTTGGACGATATTCGTCCATTCGGTAGTCAGCTTTTTGATGGTGGCTTCAGTGGTTTGAGGTCTGATGGACTTAATTCTGATTATAAAGTAACTCCAGGTGACCAGGTTGTTCTTCGCATATGGGGGGCTATTGAAATGGAGCGTGTTATTCCCGTCGATGCGCGCGGGAATGTCTTCATTCCAACTATTGGTCCGGTAAGAGTACAAGGTTTAAGTCATAAAGACCTCGATACCCGTATTCGTGGCTCTGTTCGGTCTATCTACCCCGAGAATGTACATGTATATACTCAGGTTCAAGGGGTTCAGCCTGTTGGGGTCTTTGTTACAGGTTTTGTTCCTCGTCCTGGCCGTTATGCCGGTACTCCTAATGACTCTCTCATCTATTTTCTTAATCAGGCCGGAGGTGTTGATGATCAGATGGGGTCATACCGGGCTATTAAGGTTATCCGTAACGGTCAAATTATTCAGATTGTTGATCTTTATGCTTTTCTTCTAAATGGTCAGATGGCTCGGCCACAATTTCGTGATGGAGATACACTGGTAGTAGGTGGCCGCGAAGCCTCAGTTATAGTGTCTGGTGATATTGAGCGTTCATACAGATATGAATTAACTAAGAATGAGATGATAGGCAGGGCCCTGATCAAATTGGTACATATGAAGGCCGGTGTCTCTCATGTGTTACTGCGTGGAAGTCGACATAATGGTCCGTTGACCGGCTACTTCCCTCTGCAAGAATTCTCGACACAATCCTTACGAAATGGTGATGAAGTTATTTTAAGTGCTGATAAACGTCACGATACAATTGTTGTTGAGGTTGAAGGAAGTTTCTTTGGGCCATCTCGCTATTCTTTACCGCGGGATATTATGTTGCATGATTTTCTTGATTCCATAGCAGTGCCAGAAAGCATTACAGATATCACGAGCATCTCCATGCGAAGGACTAGTATTGCTATACGTCAAAAGGCGTCTCTAAACGAAAGTTTAAAAAGACTAGAGGCTACTTACCTTGGGGCTTCATCTTCTACTTCGCAAGAAGCAAGTATTCGAGTTCAGGAAGCTGAACTTATTAGCCAATTTATTGCGAAGGCTTCCCTAGAAGAACCTAACGGTCGACTAGTTGTTGCTTCAAATGATCATATTGCCAATATCCGCCTACAGGATGGTGATGTGATTACTATTCCTGAACAATCGGATTCTCTTTTAATCAGTGGTGAAGTTTTAGTCCCGCAATCAGTTGTTTTTCAATCAGGAAAAAGTGTTAGGTATTATATTGATGGCGCTGGAGGGTTTAGTTCACATGCTGATGAATCTAAAATTCTAATTGTGCGCCAAAATGGCGAAGTGCGCGATGCCGGGAATATTGAGCTCAAAGCTGGAGATGAAATATTGGTCTTGCCAGAAGTTCCAACAAAGAATCTACAGTTAGCAACTAGTATTTCTCAGATTTTGTATCAGATTGCTGTAGCAACTAAGGTTGTTACTGGGCTGTGATGGGAATGTTAATAACTAGAATACTCTGTTGTAATTTATCTTCTAAATAGCTGAGGGATTAATGAGTGCTGACTTCTAGAACTCCATGGCAGGTAACTCGAGCTGTTTGGTATGCTCTTTTTATGCGAGAAGCTATAGCTAAAATAACGTCGAGAGATCGCATGGCTTGGTTTTGGATGCTCTTTGAACCAATAGCAATGGTCGCAGTCATGGTGTCAATCAGGGGAGTCGTGATGAACAGGGGAGGCCATGTGAGTGGTGCTGAATTTATTCCTTGGATCATTGTGGGTCTGATGGGTTTTTACTTATTCAGAGAAAATTTGCAAAGGTCTCTGGGAGCGATTCAGTCTAATAAAGGATTGTTTGCCTATCGGCAGGTTAAATCCATAGATCCAGTATTAGTTCGTTGTTTTCTTGAGGGGATGATTAAATCTTTTATTATGCTCTTATTTATTATTATCGGGGGCTTGTTAGGTGTCGACTTAGTAGCAGTAGATCCGCTGTATGCTTTTTATTGTTGGTTTTCGTTATGGTGTCTAGGGTTAGGCTCTGCTTTTACTGCCTCCGCAGCTTCTGAAATGGTTCCGGAAATTGGCTATGTATTAAAAATCATAATGCTTCCTTTAATGATTGTTTCTGGGGTGATATTTCCATTAAATTTTTTGCCACATTGGATTCAAGAGTTTTTACTTTGGAATCCTATAGTGCATGGGTTAGAAAGTTTAAGGTTAGGTTTTTTTGAGGGCTATCGCTCTCTACTGGGAATTAATTTGGCTTATTTATGGTATTGGAATTTGAGTTTTATTTTGCTTGGTCTTATTTTACATCTTCGCTTCGATCAGAGACTTAAAGCACAATGATTAGTATTCGTAACCTGTATAAGCGTTATCATAATCACCATGGTAGTGACTGGGTTTTAAAAGATGTCAATCTAGAAATACCTCAAGGTGTAAGTGTTGGTTTAATAGGAAGAAACGGAGCTGGTAAATCAACGTTGCTCAGGTTAATTGGTGGAATGGATAGCCCTGATCGCGGCAAAATTATCAGAAACTGCAGTGTTTCCTGGCCTATAGGATTAGGAGGTGGCTTTCAGGGGACCATGACAGGTAGGCAGAATGTGAAGTTTGTAGCACGTATTCACTCTAAGGAAAGTAATATCGATACTATCATTGCGAAAGTTGAAAATTTCGCTGAAATAGGTAAATCATTTGATGAGCCCGTGAAGACATACTCTTCGGGTATGCGCGCACGTTTAGCATTTGGCTTGTCATTAGCTTTCGATTTTGATGTGTTCTTATCTGATGAAGCTACTTCTGTAGGCGATCAGATCTTTCGTCATAAGGCAAAGAAAGCTTTTAAGGATAAGGTTGGACAAGCTAGTTTGATTATGGTCTCTCATGGTGAAGGGATTTTAAAAGATTTATGTCAGGCCGGAATATTTGTAGATGAAGGAACAGCGATTTGGTTTGATGATATCAATGATGCATTGAAGGCATATCATACGAAGAATAACCTACCGAAACTTCTTGAAGTCGCTAACTAATTCCAAAAATTAAAATATACAGTAACCTTAATCAACGTCTGTTGAAGAGAACTGAATGAAACAAAGACTAATCAAAAACCCAGTGTGGGGTGCATGTTTACTTTTTATTGCGCTATCAGTTATATATTGGGGGCTAATAGCTAGTGATCGATATGTTTCTGAGGCTAATATCGTTCTTGAAAGCCCCCAAATTACTTTGCCAACAATGGATGTGGCTTCGTTATTTGGAGGGGCATCAGGTGGCGGGGATATGTTGCTACTAAGAGATTACCTTTTGTCAGTTGATATGCTTAAAACTGTTGATGAATTAGTAGATTTTCGTAAACATTACTCAGATTCGGATGCTGATTTTATTTCTAGTCTTCCGAGTGGCTATGTTCCGATGGAAGATTTACATGCATATTATTTACAAAGAATTTCCGTTGAATTAGATGAATATGCAAATGTTTTGCGTATTAAAGTTGAAGCTTTTAGTCCGGATGTAGCCCATAAGATTGCCAATTTATTGTTGGAAGAGGGTGAAATATATATGAATCTGCTAGGTAGGCGACTTGCTCAAGAGCAGGTTAGCTTTTTGGAAAATCAGGTTAGTGTATTGGGAGATGATTTTGCTCAAGCGAGTGCGTTGCTTATCGAGTATCAAAACGAGAAAGGATTGATATCCCCTACTGGTACTGTAGCTAGTTTAAGTGCAGTCGTTGCCTCACTTGAAGGTCAATTATCTAATTTGCAGGCTGAGAGGGCTGTCTTAAAGAGTTATCAGAGTAGCACTTCTCCTTCAATGGTAAGAATTGAAAGTGCAATTCAAGCTACCCGTAATCAAATAAGTAAGCAACAAGATCGGATGGCAAAGCAGTCGGGAGGTGCTTTAAATACGGTCTCCGCAGAGTATCAAACTCTTGAGCTTAAGGTTAGGTTTGCTTTAGAGAGTTATTCAGGGGCATTGGCTGCGTTAGAAGGGACTCGGATTGAAGCTGCTCGGAAATTAAAACAGGTTTCTGTGTTGCAAACACCAACATATCCAGAATATCCGCTTGAGCCGCAACGAGCCCATAGTATTGCGGTTTATTCAATTGTTGCAATTTTTATTGCTTTAATTGCTCAGATGTTAATGATGATCATTAAGGATCATCGAGATTAGATTGCTCTACTAATGCTAGCATAAGTAAATAACTTTTAAATAATCATGTTTCGAGCTACTAATATGTCAAAGGTTTTTTTAATTACTGGTGGGGCTGGATTTATCGGTTCTGCCGTAATTCGTGAATTAATTAATAATACACAGCATCAAGTCGTTAATGTCGATAAATTAACTTATGCTGGTAATAAACAATCATTGGCTGGAATTAACGAACATCCCAGATATTTTTTTATACATGAGGATATTTGTAATCGAGAAGCAATGAATTCGGTTTTTTTAGATTTTATGCCTGATATTGTCATGCATCTTGCCGCTGAGAGCCATGTTGATCGCTCTATAGATAGTCCTGGAGAGTTTGTTCAGACGAATGTTGTTGGTACATATACGCTGCTGGAAGCTTCTCGTAACTATTATATTGAGCTGAAAAATACAGATAAGCAAAAGGCCGAAGAGTTTCGTTTTCACCATATATCTACCGACGAAGTTTATGGTGATCTACATGGCGAAAAGGATCTCTTCACAGAAGATACTCCTTATGCTCCCAGCTCTCCATACTCTGCAAGTAAAGCCAGTTCAGATCATATGGTAAGAGCTTGGCAGAGAACATATGGGTTGCCGACGTTGGTGACGAACTGTTCAAATAATTATGGTCCTTTTCATTTTCCCGAAAAGCTAATTCCTTTAATGATTCTCAACGCTTTGGCGGGGAAAGCTTTACCGGTATACGGTGACGGTAAGCAGGTTCGAGACTGGCTTTACGTTGAAGATCATGCCCGAGCTTTGATCAAGGTTGCACAAGAAGGAGTTATTGCGGAAACTTACAATATAGGTGGACATAATGAGAAGCAGAACATAGAAGTGGTAATGACTTTGTGTAATCTGCTTGATGAGTTGTATCCTACAAATAACAATGACTCCGTGGACCTTACTAGTTATAAGGAGTTGATTACATATGTTACAGATCGTCCAGGGCATGATCTAAGATATGCGATTGATGCAAGTAAAATTGAAAAAGAGCTTGGCTGGATACCTGAAGAGACATTTGAAACAGGCTTAAAGAAAACTGTTCAGTGGTATCTTGATAATGAAAATTGGTGGCAAGCGGTTTTGGATGGAAGCTATCAGGGAGAGCGGCTAGGTAAATTATGAAAGTACTGATTGCTGGCTGTAGTGGTCAGGTAGGGTTTGAGTTACAACGTAGTTTATCTATTTTTGGCGAGATTGACTCTCCAGATAGGGATCGTTTAGATCTGGAGGATATGTGTCGTGTTGCTGATTATCTTGAAGAAACAAGCCCAGACCTGATTGTGAACGCTGCAGCATGGACTGCTGTTGATGAGGCAGAGAAGAAGCATGATGCGGTTTTTGCAATGAATGCTGCTTTACCTGAATTGCTAGCTAACTATGCGGCAAAAAATAATATATGGTTGATTCACTATTCATCAGATTATGTATATCCGGGAACAGGCTCGCTTCCCTGGAGTGAGACTGATGAAAAAGGCCCAATGTCTGTTTACGGACAATCTAAGTTGCAAGGAGATCAGAATGTTATTTCATCAGGTTGTGATTATCTGATTTTTAGAACAAGCTGGGTATATAGTGCTCGTGGCAGTAACTTTATGAAAACGATGTTAACTTTAGGGGCTAGCCGGGAATCATTAAGTGTTGTTAATGACCAGTGTGGTGTCCCAGTTCCTGCACGTTTAATTGCCGAGGTTACTGCGCAAGCAGTAACTAGTATTAGCCAGCCGATCGTGCCTCGTGTTGGAGTGTATAATTTAGCTACGAGAGGAGAGACTAGCTGGTATGAGTTTGCCTGCTCGATTTTTGATTTGGCTAGAGAGAGGGATGTTACACTTAAAGTTGCAGAAGTGAATGGGATTCCTTCAAGTCAATATTTGACTCCAGCTAAAAGGCCTATGAATTCGAGATTATCTTTGGGAAAAATCGAACAAGAATTCCACATAACTATGCCTGACTGGTATAGCCAGCTGCAATTAACACTAGATGAATACCTGAGCTTAAATAATGGTGAGGAATAAGATATGGCACGTAAAGGAATAATATTGGCTGGAGGGTCGGGCACCCGTCTGCATCCAATTACATTAGGTGTGTCAAAGCAGCTGCTACCTATCTATGATAAGCCTATGATCTATTATCCGATCTCCGTTTTGATGTTGTCTGGTATACGTGACATCCTCATTATTTCTACGCCTGAAGATTTACCCCAATACCAAAAGCTATTAGGTTGCGGAAAACAGTTTGGTGTCAATTTTTGCTACGAAGAGCAAGCCTCTCCTGACGGACTGGCTCAAGCATTTATTATTGGTGAAGACTTTATTGGAGATGATCCTGTTTGTTTAGTTCTCGGTGACAATATTTTTCACGGCCAACATTTTTCCGATCAACTGAAACGGGCTAATGTGAACCAGGAAGGAGCAACTGTTTTTGGTTACTTGGTTAAAGACCCGGAACGGTTTGGTGTAGTTGAGTTTGATTCAAATGGCAAAGCTATTTCGATAGAAGAGAAGCCAGAGTGCCCCAAGTCTAGTTATGCCGTAACGGGTTTGTATTTCTATGATAATGAGGTCATAGATATAGCAAAAAAAGTCGTACCTTCAGAGCGTGGAGAGTTAGAGATTACCAGTGTCAATAATGCCTATTTAGACAGAGGTAAACTGAATGTGGAGCGTTTAGGGCGTGGCTTTTCCTGGTTAGATACAGGCACACATGACAGCTTATTGGACGCAGGGCACTACGTTCAAACTATTGAGCATCGTCAGGGTTTGAAGATTGCTTGTCTTGAGGAGGTTGCTTGGAGACAGAATTGGATCTCCACTGATGAGTTAATGTCTCATGGTGAGGCATTAAGAAAGACAAGTTATGGTCAATATATGATTGCGTTAGTTGAAGAGTTCCGGGAAAAGAGATGAATTTTACAAAACTAGCGATTCCTGATGTTGTTTTAATAGAAGCGCAAGTGTTTGGTGACGAGAGAGGCTTTTTCTTTGAAAGCTTTAAACAAAGTGAGTTTGAAGAGCATTGTGGTAAATACTCTTTTGTCCAGGATAATCATAGCAAATCAACAAAGGGAATCTTAAGAGGGCTGCATTATCAGTTACTTAATCCTCAAGGTAAGTTAGTCCGAGTTACTCGTGGAGAAGTTTTCGATGTAGCTGTCGATTTAAGAAAAAATTCTTCTACTTTTGGGCAGTGGGTTAGTGCTTTATTGAGTGAAGATAATAAACGGATGTTGTGGGTTCCTCCTGGTTTTGCTCATGGGTTTTATGTGACAAGTGGAGAAGCAGAATTTCAATATAAGTGCACAGATTATTACGCTCCTGGTGATGAATACTCTATATTGTGGGATGATAAAACGCTGAATATAGGCTGGCCCATTGATATTGATCCTATAACTTCAGATAAAGATGGGGCCGGCTTAGTATTTGTCGATGCACCTAAATTTCAGGACATTTAGGAAGAATTGCCGAATACGGTTTGGTTGTGAGTTGGGAAGAAGTTAAAGTTGAAAAGAACCTAGATATGTTTTTATCCCATATAGGGGGTTCCAGAGGCTGATGTGTAGTGAGTTTGTTTTCTCTAAGTTACATAGGAAGTGTTGCTTGTCAAAAGTCGTTGATAATGGAAGGTGGAATTTTTAAATGGAAAAATAGTCACTGCTGTTATTGAAAGAGGGATGAAAAAAATAGTTGATTTCAATTTAAATGCGGATGATGCGTTTGAGCTTTGCATAGCTATATATTTATCTTGTATGCTATCTCTTTGTGATTATAAAAAACATAGTTAGATGGTTTTTTATAGTTTTAAATTGTTAGTTTTTTGCCTTTTGTGGGTTGTAAGTTATTATAAGTTTGTTCTCTAAGGTTGTTGGTTAAAAAAACCTTTTGATAGGGTTTAAGTTAGGCCTGCGTACATAATTCTTCTGTCATAGTTAAATTTTTATTATCAATGATAAATGTGTACGAAGACATATCTAGATGATAATTATGCTTTGAAAAAATAGTTCGAGGAGATGTCGGTCTTTTGTATAGCCTTTTTCTATGTGCTAGGTGGCGTTAATCTACTCGTTGTAAACTTTGTTTTTCTATCATTAATTTTGAAATTAAGCCTAGATCCTTGACTGGAAATAATATTTCAGGGGGGGCGGAAATATTATTTTTGAGGGGGTACTAATTTTGATAAGTGGAGTTTTAGTTGTACGTCCAGAGTGTTTTACAATTTCTTAATTCATGATGCGAGTTGATAAAAGGTTGCTTCTCATAAAGGAGCCTGAGTAGGTTTTATTATCGCTGACTTAGGTTATACTGTTGCAGTATGCATAGTGTAAAGGTCTGTGTCATTGTCTCTCCTGTTTTTTAGTAGGCAGTTTTCTAGTTTTTATAGGATGGTTGATGCTTTTTAAAAAAATATACGAATTTCTATTTGTTAGAAAGCCTAAGGTAAAAGTATTATCGGGGCTAATCGAAAGTGATAATGAAAAGTACGATTGGCTGTCTGTTAATAATGATCCTCAGTTCAATATAAATACTAAGTTCTGGATCCCTGGCTGGTATATGTTGGAGTTGATTGTAGACTGTGAAGTTGATTTTGCAAATGTTTCAATCTATGTGAATTCAGGAAATGGTTTTAGAGAAGAAGAGCGATTTGATCTTCCGGTCAGGAAAAATGTTGTCGCTAAAAGGTTAATTTATATCTCTATAGATACTTCTAGATTAAGGCTTGATCCAGTTGATTTTGAATCAAATTTCTCAATTAAGTCTCTGTGTTTTTTTTGGGCTCCAGCTAGCTTTGCCCATAAGAAGATGTTTAATAAATTATCAAATATGGATCCTGGCTTTGATTCTTTATCTAAAAAATCTGCGTATGAAAAGATAAAAAAGATCTCTAAGGATAGCGGTAAATCATGGAATAGGGTTGTCTATGATTTATATAATAAGGTCTTTGGAGAATATAAGAAAGTTGCGGATTATTCTCGTTGGGTTAATGCTATTGAATCTTCAGATCTAAGACTTAAAGACATTGATAGTATAATTTCTGGTTTTGAGTCTCAGCCTAAGATTTCAATTATTTTGCCTGTATATAACGTTAATAGAAAGTATTTACGGGATTGTATCGATTCGGTTAGGTTACAAAGTTATAGTAATTGGCAGTTATGTATAGCAGATGATTCTTCAACGCTTGAGGAGACTATAGATCTGCTTCTTGAAATTGAACATACCGATGATCGAATTGAGATTGTTTGGCGTAAAAGTAATGGTCACATCTCAGCCGCAAGTAATTCTGCTTTAGAATTAGTTAAAGGTGAATATGTGCTACTGCTAGATCATGACGATAAGTTGGCATGTAACGCACTTTTCTATATTGCTGAAGAAATAAATAGACACAATAGTGTACAGTTTATTTATAGTGATGAAGATAAAATTGATGCGGATAATGGCCGTTATTCACCTCACTTTAAGGCTGACTGGAATCAGGATTTAATCTACTCGCAAAATTATATATGTCATTTGTCTGTTTTTAAAACTGATCGATTAATTGAAATCGGAGGGTTTCGCCATGGTGTTGAAGGAAGTCAGGACCATGATCTTGTGTTACGCTTCACTGAGGGGTTATGTGCTAAAGATATAATACATATTCCTCGTATTTTGTATCACTGGAGGGCAATTGAGGGCTCTACAGCATTAAATAGTAATGAGAAAAGCTATACATCTATTGCAGGGCTGAAAGCTGTGAGTGATGTTATCTCTGTAGATAATCCGCAGGCGAAAGTCGTTCATGGTCTTGTCGAAAATAGCTATAGGGTAATTTGGCCTTTGCCGGAGTTATTGCCTTTAGTAAGCTTGCTCATCCCTACGCGTGACGGGATAGAGATTCTTAAACCTTGTGTTGATGCTATTCTCGAACAAACTGAGTATAAAAATTTTGAAATTTTAATACTTGATAATCAAACAAAATGCTCAGAAACACTTAAATACTTAGATGCTATTGAGCGCCGTGATAGCAGGGTTCAGGTGTTACGTTGGGATTTTCCTTTTAATTATTCGGCAATTAATAATTTTGGCGTAAGAAATGCTAAAGGAAGCATCATTGGTTTAGTTAATAATGATATTGAACCGATTAATTCAGATTGGCTTACCGAAATGGTTAGGCAGGTATCTAGACCAGACATAGGTTGCGTTGGAGCTAAACTATACTATCCCAATGACACATTACAGCATGGTGGTGTGATTTTGGGTCTTGGCGGTGTAGCAGGACATTCACATAAATATTTTCCAAGAAACCACTCTGGATATTTCTTTAGATTAAAATTAGTTCAGAACCTTTCAGCAGTAACAGCAGCCTGTATGCTGATTAGGAAAGATGTTTACAATAAAGTAAGGGGCTTGAATGAGACTGATTTAACTGTAGCTTTTAATGATGTCGATCTGTGTCTCAAGGTTCGCTCAGCAGGTTATAGAAATTTATGGACGCCCTACGCTGAGCTTTATCATCACGAATCTGTTTCCCGTGGTGCAGAAAATAATGCTAAAAAGCGGGCACGAGCACGTAAAGAGGTGGAGTATATGCGCAAAATTTGGAAAGCTGAATTAGATTCTGATCCGGCCTATAATCCACATTTAACATTGGCGTATGAAGACTTTTCGCTTCGCTAAATAGATTTTATCTTTGATATAAAGCGGCTTTTATATTTAATAAGACTGTATGCGTCTTGAGTGATTTACATTGAACTCAGCCTTAATTTAATCGGATCCCCTGTTTTCAAAAGGTTTGGTGATTATGATGAAGAAATTTTGGTTAGTTCAGGCGGGTGATAATCCTTCATCAGATTTTTTCATCAGTCCTGAATTGCAGAATGCTGATGTGCAGGTATTTGACTTATCTCGTCTGCCACCATCTACGCCACCGGAAACTGGTATCTCATTAATATTTGTTCGTTATTTAAACCGCTCTTGGTTACGCTGGATTGAACAGTACAGAGACCTTATTGCCGATCTCATCTACTTTATGGACGACGATTTATTTGACGCAGCCACTCACACAGGTTTATCAATAACTTATCGTTGGAAGCTTTACTTTAACGCTCGTATCTATATGTCCTGGCTTAAATCTCAAAATGCGAGTTTGTGGCTTTCTACCCCTTTGCTGGCAGATAAATATAAAGCCTGGCAACCTAAATTGTTGAGCGCTAAGTCTCCTTATATTGGTTCGCATAAAGTTAAAACAGTTTTTTATCATGGCTCTTCATCACATATGGGGGAGATTCGTTGGCTATTACCGGTAATCCGCAAAGTATTGGAACAAGATGAGTCTCTTGTGTTTGAGGTCATTGGTGATAAAAAAATTCGACAATTGTTTTCAAGTTTGCCCAGAGTTAATGTGTTACACCCCATGAGTTGGATCTCGTATAAAGCAATGATTAGTAGGCCTGGGCGAACCATAGGCTTAGCGCCATTGCTGGCAAGTCGCTTCAATGATGCGCGTTCATTTACTAAGTTTTATGATATTACCCAGGCAGGGGCTGTGGGTATTTATGCAGACCATCCTGTTTATCAATCCATTGTTAGCCATCAGGTTAATGGGTTATTAGTTCCCATGAATGAGCAGCGCTGGATAGATGCTATTTTGGAACTGAGTCGGCAATGTGATATTCGAGAGCAGATGCTTACTCAGGCAAGGGCTGGTTTGTGATAGGTTTTTTTTCTCCGGGAATAGGTCGTTTACGACATTTAGACGAGTTGTTAGGCAGTCGTTCTCAGATGCTCTGGTTTGGAGGAGATGATCCAGGGCTTTCGGCAGTTGCTGGTTGGGGCTTAAAACCAACTTCAGCTAAAGCCCGGCGTTTTGCCGCAAAATTTGAGCTGCCATATTTATCACTTGAAGATGGTTTTCTTCGTTCTTTGGGTTTGGGAGTACATAACGCACCTATTCATAGCTTAATCGTAGATAAAACCGGCATTTATTATGATGCTACCCGTGCGAGTGATCTTGAAACGTTGATTATCCAGTCAGATTTCTCGACTGAGGAACTGGGAAGGGCCTGGCTGGGTATGGATCTTCTACGTCGTTATCGCTTATCAAAATATAACCATGCCCCTGATGTAGCCGTCACCCAGCTATCTGAAGATAAGTCAAAAGTGCTGGTTGTAGATCAGACGGAGGGTGACGCATCTATTGAATATGGACTGGCTGATGCTAATAGTTTTACGTCGATGTTAGAGTCAGCACGTATTGATAATCCAGATTCAGAAATTTTAGTTAAGATTCATCCGGATGTTATTGCGGGTAAGAAGGCAGGCCACTTACTGACGTTGGCTAGAGAGTGTGGTTGTACTGTTATCGATCAAGATCTATCCCCCTGGGCGTTACTTGATGTTGTGGATAAAGTCTACGTTGTGACAAGCCAGCTTGGTTTTGAAGCCCTGCTTGCTGGTAAACAGGTTTATTGTTTTGGGGCTCCTTTCTACTCTGGTTGGGGTTTAACGCAAGACCAAAAGACAGTTTCTCGTCGAAAAGTTACTCGATCGATCACTCAGCTTTTTGCTGCTGCTTATCTTCGCTACTGCCGTTACATCAACCCCTATACAGGTGTACGCTGCGAATTCGAACAAACTCTGTCTTTGCTTGCAGACCAGAAGCGACAGCGAGACCAGTACCGGGGTCGGTGGCTGGGTATTAATTTTGGTTATTGGAAGAAAGGGTTTGTTGGTTCTTTTTTGGGAAAAAATGCGCAAATAAAATTCTCTAAAGCGGTAGCGTCAAAATTTAATGCACCCTTTGAACGGGTGCTTGTATGGTCTTCTGATACAGAAACAAAACGCGAGCTTGAAATAACGCAGAACAGATTATCTGTCAGTTATATGGAAGACGGCTTTATTCGTTCGGTTGGGCTAGGGGCTGATGCTGTAGAGCCTCTTTCTTTAGTGATCGATGCGAAGGGAATCTATTATGATGCGACGCGCCCTTCGGAGTTAGAGTGTCTTTTGCAAGATAGTCACTTTTCTGAAGATTTGATACTACGTGCTCAGCAGCTAAGAAAGCGCCTGGTCATGCTGAAAGTGAGTAAGTATAACGTCGGAGCCGAGTCCGTATTGGAGTTACCAAAGGGGCGTCGAATTATTTTGGTTCCTGGTCAGGTTGAAACTGATGCATCAATTCGTATGGGCTCGTACGATATAAAAACTAATGCAGAACTGCTTTGTACCGTACGGCAGGAAAACCCAGAAGCGTTTATTATCTATAAGCCTCATCCTGATGTATTGGCAGGGGCCAGATTAGCTAATGATAATTTTGAACAGATGGCTGCGAACTGTGATCTACTGATTACTGATATAGCTATGCCGGAGTTATTAGAGAAAGTTAATGAGGTGCATACCCTTACTTCTCTAACAGGTTTTGAAGCATTGATGAGAGGCCTCACTGTCTTTACGTATGGTATGCCATTTTACGCAGGCTGGGGCCTGACAACAGATCGTCATCAATGTGCTCGTAGAACACGTCATTTGAATGTGGATCAATTGGTCGCCGGGAGTTTGATTTTATATCCGGTATACATTGACCCAGGTTCCGGTGATCAGGTTAATGCCGAGACAGCGATTGATCTTATTCATTCACAACGTCTTAAACCGGCAAGAACGACGTTAAACTCGTGGGTTTGGCAACGGATCCGTAAACCAGATTAAAAGTACTCGCTCTAAACAGCAAGGCAACAAACTTTTAGATTAAGAATGAGGGCGCCTGAAACTTATCATTCGCTTGAGAGAGACTTTTTTTCGTATGCTCTTCTTTACTGAGCTGTTTTCTGTCGTTATATAACAGGGATAATTATTGTGCTGAAACATTTTTTCAACCGCCGTCTCAGGGATAGTTACACGCCTGCTGTTATATTAATAACCGGTGCCACTGGTGCGATTGGGGCTGCTTTGGCTAAATGTTATGCCGGGCCAGGAGTTATACTGCTTCTTCAGGGGCGGCAAGAAAGAGTGTTGGATCAGGTTGCCCAGCAATGCGTTGAAATGGGGGCAGAGGTACGGCCGTATTGCATTGATTTATTAGATGCACCCTCGGTGATAGCCTGGTTAGACCAGTTAAATGAAGATTACTGTGTAGACCTGTTTATTGCTAATGCAGGAATGAATATCAGTACTGGGGTTGATAATGCCGGAGAGTGTGAAGACGAAATGCTCCAATTGTTGGATCTCAATATCAAGGCTACTTTGCTAATGAGTAGTTATCTGTCTAAGGAGATGCGCAAGCGTGGCAGTGGAAAAATTGCATTAATTAGTTCGTTAGCAGGGTTTTATGGCTTACCTATGATGCCCAGTTATTGTGCCAGTAAAGCTGCAGTGAAAGCTTATGGTGAGGCGTTGAGAGGATGGTTGTCAGGGTCCGGTGTTGGAGTGACAGTAATCATGCCAGGTAATATTCAGTCGGCTATGTGCGATGGGATGCTGGGCCCGAAACCTTTTCTGATGACGCCTGAATATGCTGCCAGAGTTATGCAGCGTGGTATTGCACGAAATGCTGCCAGGGTAAGTTTTCCGTTTCCGTTGAATCTGGGAACCTGGTGCCTGATGTTACTGCCTGCCTCGGTATCTCAGAAAATTCTTCGTTTGCTCAGTTATAGCCGTCCCAAAGGGTAGGGCATGGTTATATTCGGCATGTAAATCGTATCTCGCGAGTTGGTGATTTCGTTACTTGTAGCAGGTTAGTTTGTTTTTCTATTCCTTGGCGGCTCTGATAGTAAAGCTCCGGGTTGATTCACCCTGTTATTGATTAGCCTTTCACTCATCTCAGAGATAGCAAACTCACGACCTTTTTCCGATATGAAGCTGCCGTGAACCTGTATAGTTGCGGCCATCAACCGGATGAAACTGTCAACGAGTTCTGGATTAGGAGGTTGAGGTTGTTGGAAAAAAGCTTTTAGTGTCTGTTGGCTGGTTAACCCTGGAATGTCATACATCGCATCGCCAAGTGTGATCACCGGTTTTAACTTCTGGATACCTGTAACGCCAACGGTACTGTTAATGGTAACTGTTCCTGCACAGTCTCTGATAATGTGATCCAGGTTACCACCATCGATATACCAAACTCTGCCATTTAGTTTATAGCGTGTGGTGAGATCGTTGATGATATCTGACCATGACTCAATTCCGTTATCCATAGGGTGGATTTTAAATAGCAGGTGCGTATCCTGTTCAGCGCTTTCTGAGAGGGCTGATATCGCCAGTGTGATTGCTTCAGTCTGATGCTGAAAGGGTGAGTTTTCACGGAGCTGATAATCATTTTGCATCTGTAGCGGGAAAAGAAAGAAACGTTTGCTTTTTAGGCCTGTAATTACCTTGCGCGCGATTTTAGTCTGTTTTTTGTTTTGCAGCAGCCGGGGGATATAGTTTAGGTATTCATATAAGGGGTTATAAACCTTATCTGCCTGATAGCGGCGAAAGAAGGCGATATCAAAGAAGTTAGCCAGGTTGTATACAACTTCATTTCTGGCCTCCTGCCAAAAAGGATGCCCGAGGCCTTGTTGAATTGTCGGTGCTGGATGTTTCTTTCCTTCCTCAAGGATATGGCCAGGGTCCGTAGGGAAGTGTGACAGTCGTGACATTCCGCCATGTTCCAGCGTAATCCAATAGGGGCGCAGATAACCGTTCTCATAGGTGATCGCATTAATGCCTAAATCAGCAGCAATATCGATAGCAAGCCGGTGATAGGGGAGGCGGTCAGCATAATAGACTACATCAGTGACGTTATGTTGCTTAATGAAATCAACCAGAAAGCCAGGCCAGTCGGTGAGTGTTCCGCGATAGTTTATCGCTTCTGCTCCTTGCCAGAATAACCACTCACCCAGGCAGAAGTTTATTTTTAAGCATTTGGCACCACGGTTTTGAAGGCCTTTGCTAAGTGCTGCACTGAATCCGGATGGTGGCCCCTGCAGTAAAAGAAAAACTTTTTTGCTGTTACGCAATTTACTTTCCTTTTATGGTTCAGAGCAGTTGCTTCAGGATATCGATGGTTGTATCGACTTGCTTCTTAGTATGGTCGCAAGAGATAAAAAATCGAAGTCTGGCACTATTTTCAGGTACGCCGGGATAAACGATTGATTGCACATTAATCCCTTCCCGGAACAGCTTTGCGGCAATTCGAGTGGTTTTAACTGAACTGCCAATAATAACCGGGATAATTGCAATGCCTTTACTTACACCGGTATTCAGGCCTGCTAACTGAGCTTGCGCTAAGAAGTAGGTTGAAATGTTGTGTAATTGAGTGATGCGCTCCGGTTCAGTGGCCATTATTTCAAGAGAAGCGATGGCTGCAGCAGCAGTAGGTGCAGGAAGGCCTGCGCTGTATAAGAATCCGGGTGACAGGTAACGAAGATTATCTATCAGAGCAGATTCTCCTGCTATGAAACCGCCGCAGCCTGACAGGCTTTTACTCAGGGTTCCCATCCAGATATCGACTTCAGGGCCTGGAATACCATAGATCTCTTTCAGTCCTTTGCCGGTTTTGCCCAGTACGCCAAATGAATGTGCCTCATCGACCATCAGGAAGCAGTGAAACTGTTTCTTTAATTCGATCAGGCGGGGAAGGTCAGGGTAATCACCATCCATGCCGTAGAGGCCTTCAACAATTATGACGACTCTTTCGAACAGATGTCTGTGTTGCTCCAGCAATTGCTCCAGAGCCGGCATGTCATTGTGACTAAATGAAAGCCTTTTTGCGCCCGAAAGTTGCGCTCCTACAATAGTGCTATTATGGGCATATTCGTCATGAATAATGAGGTCTTTGTCGCTAAACAGATAGCCTATGGTGGACACATTGGTTGCGTGGCCGCTGACGTAGACAACAGCATCATCAACGCCGTAGCTTGTAGCTATAGCGCTTTCCAACTGGGCATGGATCGGGCGTTCACCAGCCATAATCCGGCTGGCAGAAACAGATGTGCCGTATCGCTGTATAGCCTCAATCGCAGCTTGATTGACTTTTTCATGCCCTGAGAGGCCTAAATAGTTATAGCTGGCAAAATTAATCATTTCGCGGCCATCAATGTTTGTTGTGGCGCCAGCGATATCATCATGAACCCTAAAAAAAGGGCTCTCTAAGTCCAGCATTGATGCGCCCTGATCGATAATCTGCATCTGTCGATAGCCCGGATGCTGATCAAAGCGGTAGAACTTTTTAGGTATGTTTGATTGCCTCAGGGGTTTCAGTGGCTCATCGGCTTCCCTATCAACCTTTTCATATTTTCGCCGTAAGGACTGCTGAATGAGTTTTTGTTTAAGGTCTGTTGTTAGCTTTTTTGCGCTCATTTATTGTCAATCCGTTGATGGCCGTTTTTTAAGTTTACGGCACTAATAATCTCTTCGGAGATGTCTGCAGCGGCTGTTTCACCATGTTGTGCGGCGAGGTGCTGAATTGACAGTGTGTCCTGAGATTGCTTTGCTTCCGTGTCATCTTGCTTAACCAGACTGATGATTTTGCTTGTAAGTTGAGACAACATCGGCGTTTCAGTTAATGCCATAACAGGTACCTGAATACCCATGCGCGCCTCTAAGGCCGTCATGAGTTCGACGCCCATTAATGAATCCATGCCCATGTCGTAGATTGACTTGTTGGGGTCAAGCTTGGCGGCTGGAATCATCAGTATCTCACTTAATTCGCTGGTTAGAATATCCAGAATAGTGGTGTGAAACTCCGCTTCTGTCATATCTCGCATCATCGCTTCGAGATCTAGGGTATCTTCATCGCTTTGTTCGTTCTCACCTGCGACCAAACTAATCTCGCGAAACTTCTTATGGGCGGATGTAGGCAGAAACTTACTCAGGCTATGCCAGTCGAGCTCCATTACACCTAGAGGCTGACAATTATTTACAATCATTTGCTCAAGTATTGACAGCCCTGCTTCAGAGTTAAGGGCTGTACCTCCCAAACGGTTCTGTAGTGCATTTTTAATCTCTTCATTTCGGGCCAGAAAGCCGACATCATCTATTGCACCCCAGCGGACACAGGTTGCAGGAAGGTCCAGGTTGTAGCGGGTTGTGCTTAACGCTTCAAGCCAATGGTTTGCTGCAACATAAGCCGCTTGCCCTGGGTTACCAATTAACGTTGTCACGGAAGAAAATAGTACAAAGATATCCAAATCTAGTGATCGGGTCAGCTCATCGAGGTATTGTGCACCACTGAGTTTTGCCGCGAGGCTATGTTTTATTTGCTCTTGGTCCAAGTTCCTGATGAAGTTGTCGTTGATGACTGTTGCAGCGTGGATAACACCCTTGAGAGGGGGAAGCTCACTCCCGCACAGGTTGATAATGTTGCTAAGTGCCTCACGGTTAGAAACATCGCAGGCTTCAGCTCTGACAAAAATGTTATCTATTTCACATTGTTTCAGGAATGCCTGAGCTTCTTCTGATTTAGCTCCACGTCGACTCACTAAGAGTAAGTGTTGTGCACCTTTTCTAACCAGCCATTGGGCTGTCTTTAACCCGAAACCGCCTAAACCTCCGGTAACTAAGTAAGTACTATCAGGACATAGTTGTAAGCTCTTCGTTTGCGCTTTTTTAATTGTACGCTGATCTGCATTAAGGCCTTGATCGTAGGTCACGATAACTTTACCGATCTGTTTAGCCTGCTGCATATAGCGAAAAGCATCAACGACCTGATGTGCATTAAACTGAGTATAGGGTAAAGGGAAGAGGGTTCCGTTTCGGAATAACTCCATTAGTTCACTGAACAGTTTAGCGGAAAGCTCTGGCAGCTCCTGTTGCAGTTGGTCGGCATCAATACCGAAATAGCTGATATTGTTCCTAAAGGGACGAAGGCCGATATGGGTGTTTTCATAGAAATCCCGTTTGCCCAGTTCAAGGAATCTGCCAAATGGCTTAAGTACTCTTAGATTCTGGTTTATAGCCTCTCCTGATAGCGAATTAAGGACCACATCTACGCCCTTTCCATCATCGCTATTTAGCAGTATCTCCTCTCCGAACGTTAGTGCCCGGGAGTTGTATATCTGTTGAGGATTAACACCTAAGAGTTCAATGAAAGCGCGTTTTTCATCAGAGCCTACGGTTGCATAAATATCTGCGCCCAGCCACTGGGCTATCTGTATGGCAGCAATCCCGACGCCACCTGCCGCACCGTGAATCAGTACTCTTTCGCCGGGTTGTAATCTTGCTAAGTGATGTAAGGCGTAATAGACCGTCAAAAAAGTAGTTGGGATGGTTGCCGCACCCTCAAAGCTAAGCCCTTCAGGCATTGGTGCTATTGAGCTTTTTGTTGCGATTATGCGGTTACTAAAGCATGCAGAGCCAAAGCCTACAACCGAATCGCCTTCAGAAAACTCGCTCACTAGCTTGCCGGTTTTGGTCACACGGCCAGAAAATTCTAGTCCAAGCGAAGCGCCCGCAAATCCATTTTCAATCGCTTCATCAGAAAGCATGCCCAATGCATACATGATATCCCGGAAATTCAAGCCGGTGGCCATGACTTCTATTTCAATTTCCTGGTCAGCGATCAACTCTGAAGGCTTGGCCTGCCACTCCAGATTTCGTAACTGTCCAGGCAATTCAAATCCAAGGGAAATAGTTTCATCATTCACTTGAAGTTCTGTTGTGCCAGGTTCCTCTTCGAATCTTAATCTGGGCGCAAACAGGGTGCCCTGAGGGGTAATAAATAGTTCATGTTCTACTGGTTCAGAGCAGAGAATGTCGGTCAGTGTTGTGATGGCTGGCTTGCAGAAACCAAGAGGAAGATCGACCAGGCGAACCTGATGATTAAGTGATTCATTCATCAGTGTTCTGCCGAAGCCCCAAAGCGCTGAATCGGACGGCACCAGTTGAGCCTCATTCCATTGTATAGGCTGATCACTGGGAAGAGTCGATCCTACGCCTTCTGTTAATAGCCATAAATCTGCTGTGGAAGCAGATTGCTCTATCGCCATTGTAAGCTCAGTGGCACAGGCGCACCGTGAGGTTTGGTTTTGTAATGGGTCTGCGTTTGATCCGAACAGATGCATATCAATTACATCGGTGACAGGAGTACCATTGTCACTCAATATCCTGAGCTGTTGCTCGAGCGAAGATCGGTTGGCTGATTGAATAACGGTTAAGGGTATATTTGCGTTAACCCATTGATCGATCAGTCGTTGCTCCTTCTCACTGTTACTGCTGACTACCAGCCATCGGGCCTCTTTATTCGTTACAGGCTCATCTTGTAGGTTGTCAGGTTGAGTAGCACTGATTAAATAGAATCCGCTGTCTGGTAAGTCGTCAGATAGCGTTGTCAGATTACAGAAGCGTAGCTGCTCAAGCGTGGCTTTCCACTGGTCAGATGAAGCTTGTGACGTCTGCTCGGCAGACCACCAGTCAGGATTGTCCCCGAAACATAAATCTAACCAGAAGATTGGTTTCATGCCATAAATGAGTAAGCTGGCGCCTTCTGCTAAGAGTGGGGATATTTGTTTAAGTAATGAGAGGTTATCCTGAACTCGATAGCTATCAAAGCTAATAACGACCAGTTGAAAGGATGGATTTACGGTGTTGGCTGTTGCTGTATCAGTATTTTCCAGCTCGAGGCACTCCGTAAATGGATAACGCTCCTTTAGGTGATTGAAGTTCTCGATGGCAGAAGGGTTATGACTGGCGAAACTATAATCACAAATGCCAAAATCAATCTGATTACAAATGCCATGGCCAAAATGAACCCGGTTTGAAGCGACCTCGAGTACTTGTAAGCGCTCTCCAGGGAGTAATGATTTTTCTTGCTGTGCTAATAATTCATTCAGGCTTGTTGCGATATAGGAGTAACAGGTCTGATTTGACAGGTCACGGAAGATGCGTGAATAAGTTTCTTCCGGCTCAATAGAGCTGCGGTTAGTTATATTTAATATCTTATCTGGCAGAGTCAGGCTCGTGTGACCTGCCAGGTTTATCAGGCTAAAGTAGTCCGGATATTCTCTGACTAAAGTGTTCCAGATAAGCCGGCTGTCAATTTCTGGGTTTTGCCAGTCCTGATTGATTTGGTAGTTTGAATCTTGCCGCGATATGAGTTGCGCATCAGTGGCTAATTCAAGTACTCGTTTAAAGAGTTTGATTCGATCAGGGTGTTGTAGCTGGAATGCTTCGAGTGCGCAATCGTTTATATGACCCAGTGATTTCTGAACTTGTTGCACCGTCTCGAGCAGTGTATGAACAATAAAGCTTTCTAATAAGGGTTCAACCTCGTCGTGGAAGCGGCTCGCCTCTGATATGTGTTGAACTCCAGAGGTTAGGATGAGCTTTTGTAACTGTGAATTGAGCGATGTTGTATTACTTATTGCCGAGTTAATCGGAGTCAGGTGGTAGTTAAGAAAAGCGAGCCTGTTATGTTCAGACTTATGCAGTCGGACTGATTTGAAACGGATATCTTCCAATACTGCTATACAAATGCCCTGATCATCAAAAAGCTCCATCTCTATAAGGAGCGAATGGGGTGATTTTCGTAATAGCTTTAAACGAGCCAGGGTTGGCTGACTTTTCGCATCCAGCTGCGTTGTAATTCGCCCAACACGAACTGGGATAAAGGCTGTGCCATTGGTGTGTTCAAGTTCACTTTTTAGGAAGTGGACAACCAGTTGAATCCCGCTGTCCAGTATCCCTGGGTGCAGAATAAAATTGTCTATGTCCTGATGAATACAGTCGGGACAGCTAAACTGAGCCAGAACTTGATCGCCGTCATTCCAGCCGGATTCAACAGCGCTGAATGCCGGGCCATATTGTAGACCTGCTTTTTTTGTCAGTGCCAGATGAAATTCATGATTGAAATCGTGCTCACGTGTTGGTATTTCAGGGGACTGTCTCTTAAGAGTGATACCAGTACTTTGGTGAGAGACTCGGGCCTTACAGTTTGGCGTCCACTCTTCTGACTGGGTATGAGTTCGACTGGAAAGGAATATGTCTCCAGTGAGAGGATTAGTTTTAGTTTGTATGACTTTGCTGTGGCTTTGCTCAAGTATCAGTGGCGCCAGTATTTCTAACTCTTCTATTTCAATGGCTTCAGCTGATGTGAAGTATGTTGAAGCTTTGAGAGCTATTTCCACAAAACCTGCACCAGGGAAAACGACACTTTCCCCCACCTTATGATCTGCTAACCATGGGAAGCGGACTGTGTCGATCTGGTTTTCCCAAAGCTGCGATTGAAAGGGTAATTCAGCCCCTAGCAATGGGTGGACAGAAGGTCGTTGGAGTAATTTATGTGACTCAACGGTGGTTGGGTGCCAGTGTCTTTCATGTTGGAAAGCATATGTTGGTAGTTCAAGGCGGTTTCCGCTGATAGGGAACCATTGTTTTAAATCACTGGCGCCAGCCATGATGATGGAAGCTGTACACTTCTGTAACTCATCAAGAGAACCAAGGCTACGGCTTAAGGTCGGTATTACCCGAGCGGTGATACTATTATGACGTATCTGATCATTCAGATAGGTTCGCAGAACGGGGTGAGCCCCAATCTCTATAAAACAGTTCTGACCGTCTTCGATCACCGTGTCCAGAGCCTGGCAAAATAGCACCGGTTTACGAATGTTTTGCCACCAGTAATTACAATCTAGTGCGTTGCCTTGAAGTACTGAACCGGTAACGGTTGAAATAAATGGGATGTTTGTGGAAGACGGTTTAAGGTCAGCTAAGGTCGTTAGCAATTCGGACTCAATGGAGTTCATAGCAGAGCTATGAAAGGCATAGTCGAGAGGCAGACGTATATTAAACACGCTTTCTTGCTGCAGCCTGTCTTCGAGTTCCGTTAGCTGCTTTGAGTCGCCGGCTAAAGTAACTCCTTTGTAACTATTGACACCCGCTAAGCTTATTTTATTAAAACATGGTTCTTGTAATAGTGTTTCAGTCTGCTCCTGGCTGAGGCCTGCGGCAGTCATTGCGCCAGTGCCCTTAGTCAGACCCTGTAAGAGACTGCGAAAATAGATGACTTTGACAGCGTCAGCAAGTGTTAATGCGCCAGAGGCCCAGGCGGCAGCTACTTCACCTACACTGTGACCTAGAACAGCTACAGGGCGAATACCCTGATGTTTTAGGTATTCGGTAATGCCCACCTGAATGGCGAATAGTGCAGGTTGTGCTATCTCCGTATACTCAAAGCGGTCAGCACCGTTGTGACCCTTGATCTCTTCTAAAAGCGAGAACTCGGCATGCTGGCTAAAAAGCTCGTTCACTTCGGTCACAGCGAGACGGAAGGTCTCAGATGATTCGAGTAAGGCTTTGCCCATCGTTTCCCACTGGCATCCGTTGCCTGAATAAACAAAAACAGCCCCTTTGGTTTCTTCTAACCCGTTACCTGTCAGAACTTGAGTCTCGGCTGGTTGATCTGTTGAATTGATGAAGTCAGTTAGCTTTGTGCAGGCTTCGTCAGCACTTTTTGCGAAGAGCAGCGCCGTATCAGAGTGACGTTCTTTGCGGTAATTGTAATTCCAGGCGATGTCATAAAAGGAAGTGCCTTTTTCATCTTTAAGGTAACGAGAAAGGTTAGCCGCGTTAGCTTTAAGTGCGTTTTCAGTTCGACCACTGATAATGATGGGCAGTATTTTTTCTAATGTCGGCGGTTGGGTAGTAATGCTATGACGGTCAGGTGCGCTTTGAAGAATTACATGAGCATTGGCACCCCCGAATCCAAAGGAGTTAACGCCAATGTTGATAATCCCATCTTGTTTCAATGGCAGTAGTTTATCAACGACCTGAATGTTCCAGTCATCGAACTTTATATTCGGATTGGGGGTTTTCATGCTGATGGTAGCAGGCACCGCTCGGTGCTTAATAATCAGCAATGCTTTTATTAAACTGGCAACGCCAGAAGCGGGTTCAAGGTGGCCGAGATTACTTTTTACGGAGCCAATAGGTAATGGCGTTTGGCGCTTTTTCCCCAGAGCATTCCCTATTGCTCTGGTTTCAATTGGGTCGCCCACCGGAGTACCAGTGCCATGGGCTTCAAGATAATCAATATCATCTGCGGAGATACCTGCTTTTACGCAGGTTTGCTCCATAAGTCTGGCCTGACTATGGCATGAAGGGATCGTAATTCCTGATTTGTACCCATCGGTATTAACCGAAGAAGCGGCGACAATAGCGTGAATGGTATCGCCGTCTTTAACTGCTTGGTCATAATCTTTAAGTAGAAAGATCCCGCCGCCCTCTGAACGCACATAACCGTTCGCTGACTCGTCAAATACCTTACAGCGTCCGTCTGGGGAGAGCATGGTTGCTTTGGAAAAAATGATAAAGCCGAATGGGTGAAGGTGCAGGCTAATACCACCGGTCAGTGCTGTACTCACTTCACCACTAAGAATTGATTGGCAGGCCTGATGAAAAGCGACCATAGAAGACGAACAGGCTGTATCCATTGAGATGCTGGGGCCTGTTAAATCAAAACTATAGGATAATCTGTTTGATGCAATGCTGGTGGTATTGCCGGTTGCTGTCGATGCGTTGATGCAACTCAGGTCATCTGACATTCTGTTGCCATAGTCCAGGCTGGAAATGCCCAGATACACACCACAGTTTGAACGTTTTAAAGACGATGGTTTGATGCCAGCGTGCTCAATTGCTTCCCATGACATTTCTAGTAAATAGCGTTGCTGAGGATCTATGACAGCGGCTTCTCGGGGGGAGATGCCAAAGAAATCAGCATCAAAGCCAGAGATATCTCCCAGAGACCCAGCTTTGAATGTATAGCTGGTTCCGGGGTGGCTTTGGTCCGGATGTAAATGGTTATCAAAGGACCAGCGTGAGGGCTCGACTTCAGTAATCAGGTCTTTTTCGTTAACCAGATCTTGCCAAAACGTATTTAGTGTAGTTTGAGGCAGGCGAAATGAGTAACCTACAAGAGCAACGCGTCTATCCATGTAAGAAGTATATCCGAGCAAAATATAGAAATAGAAAAGGTCTATTCTAGAGGAAATGTGAGTAAGGTATAAGAGATTTTATTTAATCAGTAATTTTAAGAAAGTGTTATGGTTTAAGTAGAGAGATATGATGTTGTTAGTGTGATTGCGTTGCAGCACGTGAATTTCAAATTGATAGGTCAGATTATTAATAATGAGCTTAGATGAATCCTTGTTTATTCCTGTAGCAACGCCCCGGCCTAAGTATTTTGGGCTTTCACCACGCAATATATTGGGGTTTCGGCGAAATATGTTATCTGTGTGGGCGGATAAAGCGTATCGGGCCCGATCGTTATCTTTTAAATTATTAAATCAACAGTATTTTCTGTGTAACTCTCCCGACACAGTGCGACGAGTGTTTCTGGATCGCCACGATATTTACGATAAGAAAAGCCCGCAGATGCGACATGCGCTGGCACCATTGTTAGGTGATGGCTTGTTTGTGAGTGATGGGGAGCTTTGGCGAGAGCGTCGTAAGGCCTGTTCTCCTCCTTTTGAAAATAGATACTTACCAGGATTTGCTGACATTATGTCGGGATCAGCCAGAACTATGGCTAATGACTGGGCTATGATGCCGGAAGGTAGTTGTGTTGATGTGTTGAATGAGATGGCTCGGTTAACGGCTCAAATAATTGGGCGGACGGTATTTGGCGATGATGTCTCTGATGCGGACGCTGCTAAGGTGGTTAATGGTTTTACGGTATATCAGCATACGATAAACCAGCTTGATTATGCGGATACCTTTGGGGTGCCATTTTTACGAGGTTTGTATAATCCATTTCGGCGAAAAAGAGCAGCGAAAGCTACGGCAGAAGTGCATGAAGTGATAGATCAGATTATTAGGCGTCACCAGCAAGGTAATAAGCCCGATCAATTGACCTTATTGTCTGTACTTCTTGATGGCGACAGTTCGTCTTCTGGCAAAGGAGGCTGTCCGTTACATGCTGAGGCGGCGCGAAATGAAGCGATAGTGATGTTTATGGCGGGGCACGAAACCACTGCTAATGCATTGGCTTGGGCTTGGTACCTGATTGATGGTTGTGAACGGTCCCGTACTAAAATGTACGCTGAAATTGACCAAGTGCTCCAGGGCCGAACTCCAACGCTTGAAGATGTGGCTAACTTACCATTCACTCGAGCCGTTTTCGAAGAAACGCTACGTTTGTACCCGCCTGTGCCATTATTAAGCAGGCAGGCACGCGATGAAGATGAAATCAGAGGCACTAAAATAAAGCCCGGGACCATAATGTTAACGCTACCCTGGCTTCTGCACCGGCATGAAAAAGAGTGGGATAACCCCGATGCTTTTTATCCTGAGCGATTTTTGCCTGGAGCTCCACGCCCCGATAAGTTTTTGTATATCCCTTTTAGCGTAGGTCATCGGGTATGTTTGGGGGGGCGGTTTGGCCTGACAGAAGGTATTCTGTGTCTGGCTACTTTAGCGCAACGATTCAGACTTAAACTACCAGAAGATCATCGAGTAGATATTGAATGTCGTTTGACGCTGAGGCCGAAAGGAGGCTTGCCCATGATCCTTGAAAGAAGGGGGTGAAATGGTAAAGCGTGCGGCATTGCTACGTCAGTGGTGTGAGTTGTTTTCAGCCAGAGTATTTCGTTTATTACCCATTGATGTTGCGTCAGGGGTTGGTGCTCGAATTGCTTATTTTGAGGCGAGCAGATCAATAAAGGCAAAGCGCCCATGGATCAATCGCCTACATCGTAATTTTGAATATTTGGAAGGTATTGCAGACTTCAAGACCCGAGAGCAGCGCATTATTCAGCATGCTATGCACATTGGCCGTGTATATGCTGAGTATCCAGTACTGCACAAGATTGCGAGGAACCGCTTGTCGGTGCAGGGGGAGGAGCATCTGCGGGATTTAGCAGGTCCTGTTATTTTTGTTAGTGCGCATACGGGGCAGTGGGAACTGATTTTAGAGGTGATGAGGCGTTCGCATATTTCTACCACTGTGCTTTATGATCCTATCCCGGAAAAGGTTTTTCTGAAGGTAGCGATGGAAGTGCGTAGGCATTTAAGCCCTGAAGAACAGGGGAACAGATTCATTCCTGCTTCGGCCAGTGCAACGAGAGAGTTAGTTGCCTGCCTGAAGACTGGAGATAATTTGATTCTATTTATTGATGAAGAGAAAGATGGCTTAGTTTGGGCTCCTGCTCTGGGAAGAAATATCCCAAGTGCTGGCAATCGAATGATGGCGGCAAGGTTGTCGGAAAAATTTAAAGTCCCCATTATTCCCATTCATTTAACACGAAAGGACGGTGCTGACTTTGAGGCGGTTGTGGAATCACCTTTGGTTCCGGTGAACGGTGAATATGGTGCTGGAACGGCAGCTGACTTGGCAGAGCTTTTGAATGAAACTCTTGAAAGGTGGTTGAAAGATGATTATATCCACTGGTATTGGCTGTCACGATTAAAGCTAGAAAAGAAGTTTCCGGAACGTTTTTTCAAAAAGCGAGACTGCTAGTGGTTTTTATAAAAAGACAGAAGCAGTGTTCGATGAGAGACTATGTTTTTTGTAAATTAAAATTCAAATGCTTAAGTTGGACAGTTTATGGAAAAGATAACATTGTTAGTGGAAGGGCTGGCAAAACTTGCGCTTGATCAACAGGTGCGTATTGCTACGGCCGAGTCCTGTACTGGTGGTTGGATAGCGCAGGAAATTACGGCGTTGGCTGGAAGTTCGGAGTGGTTTGAGTGTGGTTTTGTAACCTATAGCAATGAAGCTAAGCAGCAGATGTTAGGAGTGTCTGAATCACTCTTTATCAGTGATGGTGCAGTCAGTGAGTCTGTAGTTGTTGCTATGGCAAAGGGTGCTGTTCAGAAAAGTCGGGCGCAGCTTAGTGTTGCTATCAGTGGAGTTGCAGGCCCGGGCGGTGGAACCGATTTAAAGCCCGTTGGAACAGTCTGGATCGCATGGTATTTTGACGGTTGCGAGGTTGAAGCAGGCCGTTACCAGTTTGCGGGCGATCGCCAGAGTGTTAGGAAACAAGCGGTTGTTGGCGCATTAAAAGGGCTTGTAAAACAACTGAATAAAAATACTGTATAAAAAAACATATTTTTTTCTTGCAAAGCAGCTTGGCTCTGTTAATAATACTGTCCAAACGTACAGTATTTTAACTGCTCAGCAGAGATAGGTCACTATAATGGATACAAACAGACAGAAAGCACTTGATGCTGCCCTGAGTCAGATTGAGCGTCAGTTCGGTAAAGGCGCTGTTATGAAGATGGGGGATCATCCCCGGGAAGCGATACCTGCAATCTCAACTGGTTCATTAGGCCTGGATATTGCTCTGGGAATAGGCGGTCTGCCGACGGGACGTATTGTCGAAATCTATGGGCCAGAGTCCTCTGGTAAGACAACGCTGACGCTGCAGGTGATTGCAGAGGCGCAGAAGATGGGTAAGACCTGCGCATTCGTTGATGCTGAGCATGCACTTGACCCTACGTATGCTGAAAAGCTAGGCGTAAACGTGGATGAAATGCTGGTATCACAACCTGATACCGGTGAGCAGGCGCTGGAAATTACCGATATGTTGGTGCGTTCAAACGCGGTTGACGTGTTGGTGGTTGACTCTGTTGCTGCGTTGACCCCTAAAGCCGAAATTGAGGGCGATATGGGTGACTCCCATATGGGATTGCAAGCACGCTTGATGTCACAGGCACTGCGTAAAATGACGGGTAATGTTAAAAACGCTAATACCCTGGTGATCTTTATTAACCAGATTCGGATGAAGATTGGCGTTATGTTTGGCAGCCCGGAAACTACAACTGGCGGTAATGCGCTTAAGTTCTATGCATCTGTTCGGTTGGATATTCGTCGTATTGGTGCCGTTAAGCAGGGTGATGAAATTACGGGCAACGAAACCCGAGTGAAGGTCGTTAAGAATAAAGTAGCGCCACCGTTCCGCCAAGCGGAGTTCCAGATCCTATATGGAAAGGGTATTTACCATATGGGTGAAGTGATCGACCTGGGTGTTAAAGAAGGCCTGGTGGATAAGTCCGGTGCTTGGTACGCCTATAAAGGCGATAAAATTGGCCAGGGTAAAGCGAATGCAGCTAAATACCTGGAAGAGAAGCCTGAGATAGCTAATGAAATTGAAACGGCTATAAGAGAAAGGTTGCTGGCAGCACCGAAAGGAAAAGAGACAGAAAGCGAAGAAGCAGAGCCTCAGTTAGACCTTTAAAGCAGGTCTGGCCAGGATTTGTAATTATGAAGGAGCCTATAGGCTCCTTTTTTGATGGTTGAAGATGGTTAACGAGTGGTGCTGGTCAAAGAAATTATCTTTTGAGGCATAAGAGATGTTTGAAAATGAAAGTGCAGCAAAAAACGCAGCTATCTACCTGTTAGCGAGAAGGGAGCATTCACGGAAAGAACTGAAAGAAAAGCTGATTGCCAGAAGTGAACTTATTGATCTTGATATAGTGTTAGATGAGTTGATTGAGCGTGGGTATCAATCGGATCAGCGTTTTACCGAAAGTTTTATACGCATGCGAGCATCTCAGGGACAGGGATTGATCAAGATTCGTTTTGAATTGCAGCGTAAAGGGGTGAATAGTGAGTTGATTGCTAGTGCATTTGAAGCGGCAGAAATCGATTGGTTTGAGTTGGCTGCAGATAGGTACAAACGAAAATATAAAGCAGCATTATTAGCTAATGATTACAAAGAACGGGCTAAGCGAATGCGATTCATGTCACAAAGAGGCTTCAATTCAGAGCAGATTGGCTATGCGATAGCTGCTGCCGATGAAAGCGATTAAATTACCTATAGTGTTTTAGTTGTACTAATTTTGATCAGAAAATAGTCTTAAACAAAAAAATTCGTAGATTTTATTGTCTCGTTATATACTACCCCGCCATTTTTATAATGATTTTCGAGCCTTTTTCTAAGTTTTAATATTGCTTAGAAGTAGTGCTGGTGACGGTCAGGTATTACGAGCGATTAAAACCATGAAAAATATGACAAGTGCTGAACTGCGTCAGGCCTTTTTGGAATATTTCCAGAACCATGGCCATGAGATTGTGGAAAGTAGTTCACTGATTCCTGCAAATGATCCAACCCTGATGTTTACTAATGCGGGAATGGTTCAGTTTAAAGATGTTTTCCTGGGAAGTGATAAGCGTTCATATAATCGCGCTACGAGCAGTCAACGCTGTGTTCGTGCCGGGGGTAAACATAACGACCTGGATAATGTTGGGTATACCGCCCGTCACCATACATTCTTTGAAATGTTGGGGAACTTTAGTTTTGGTGATTACTTTAAGCGTGATGCTATCCGCTTTGCCTGGGTGTTCCTGACCGAGGTACTTGAGCTGCCTAAAGAGAAGCTTTGGGTTACTGTACATGTCTCTGATGATGAAGCTGAAAAAATCTGGAAAGATGAAGTTGGTATCGATCCTGAGCGCTTCTCGAAGCTGGATGAAGATAATTTCTGGTCTATGGGTGATACAGGTCCTTGTGGTCCATCCAGTGAAATATTTTTTGATCATGGTGCCGATGTTTGGGGAGGCCCTCCAGGAAGCCCGGAAGAAGATGGCGATCGCTATATTGAAATCTGGAACCTTGTCTTTATGCAATACAACCGTTCTGCAGATGGTGAGATGGCGCCTTTGCCTAAACCTTCTGTTGATACCGGCATGGGGCTTGAGCGTATAGCGGCGGTTCTACAGGGTGTTCACTCAAATTATGAAATTGATCTGTTTCAAAATCTCTTAAAGGCAGCGTCTACTGCTGTCGGTTGTAAAGAAACAGATACGCAATCATTACGTGTGATCGCGGACCATATTAGATCATGTGCTTTTCTTATCTGTGATGGTGTTATCCCTTCAAATGAAGGTGCTGGCTACGTGCTAAGGCGTATTATTCGTCGCGCGGTGCGTCATGGTAATAAGCTGGGCGCTTCCGGTGCCTTTTTTAATACCCTGGTTAGTGCTCTGGTTGCTGAGATGGGTGATGCCTATCCAGAGCTTAAAGAGAAGCAAGCCCAGCTTGAGCGTGTGCTGCTTAAAGAAGAGGAGCAGTTTGCCAAGACGTTAGACCATGGTTTGCGCTTGCTTGAGGATGTTATTAGTAACCTTGCAGGTGCAGAGATTCCTGGTGAAACAGTATTCAAATTATATGATACCTATGGCTTTCCGGTTGATCTGACCGCGGATGTAGCCAGAGAACATCAGCTCACAGTTGATATGGCTGGTTTTGAAGTGTCGATGGATGACCAGCGTAACCGGGCCCGTGCTGCGGGTAAGTTTAATGTTGATTATAATGATGCGATTCAATTGGATGGGCATACCGAGTTTACAGGTTATCAGCAGTTAAATGGTTCGGCTGACGTTGTCGCTTTGTTCTGCGATGGTGAAGCAGTTAAGCAGCTGAATGAAGGTGATAAAGGCATGGTGGTACTGGATCAGACTCCTTTTTACGGAGAGTCTGGAGGCCAGGTCGGCGATAAGGGATTATTACTTGCGTCAGGTGTTGAATTCGATGTTCAGGATTGTACCAAAGAATCGAAAAATCACCTTCATCATGGTGTGCTCAACAGTGGTTCTTTAAAAGTGGGGGATACGGTAGCTCCGCAAGTAGACCGGGTCCTACGTCAGGCGACAGCCGTTAACCATTCTGCAACGCATATTCTTCATGAAGCGCTAAGTCAGGTTTTGGGCGAGCATGTTCAACAGAAAGGTTCTCTTTGTGATGCAGGTCGTTTGCGTTTTGATTTTTCGCACTTTGAAGCCGTTAAGCCTGAAGAGTTGAAGAAGGTTGAGCAGATTTGCAATGAGCAGATACGCCTGAACTCAGAAGTGCGCACTGATATCATGGATATTGAGTCAGCTAAAGCAACTGGTGCAGCCGCTTTGTTTGGTGAGAAGTATGATGAGACTGTGCGTGTTTTAACTATGGGGGAAGGCTTCTCTGTCGAACTTTGTGGTGGTACTCATGCTAATCGTACCGGTGATATTGCGTTGCTGAAGATTGTTTCAGAGGGTGGTATAGCAGCGGGTGTACGGCGGGTAGAGGCGGTTACCGGTGCTAAGGCGATGGAGTTTATTGACCAGTCAGCTGCGCAACTAGAAACTAAATTGCAAGAGCAGATCGGCAAGAGTCGCCAGTTGGAAAAAGAACTGGAGCAAATGAAAGCAAAGCTGGCAGCGGCAAAAGGCGCTGACCTTTTAGGTAACGTTGTTGAAGTGAAAGGCGTTAAAGTGCTGGCAGAACAGCTTGAGGGTATTGATCCTAAGGCGCTGCGTGACACTATTGATCAGCTGAAAAATAAACTGGGTAGCGGTGTTGTCGTATTGGCGACGGTTACTGAGGGGAAGGTAAGCTTGGCTGCGGGTGTCACTAAGGATCTTACTGGTCAGATAAAGGCGGGTGATTTAGTGCGTGAGTTGACGGCTAAGCTTGGTGGAAAGGGTGGAGGTCGCCCTGACTTTGCTCAGGGTGGTGGTACAGATGTTGCCTCGCTTTCAGTAGCGTTAGCAGATGTGAAAGCTCTGGTTGAACAGAATTTGTAATAATGGCAGCCGAGAGGCTGATGATGGGAACAGGTAACTATGGCCCTATATGTACAGAAGTATGGTGGAACCTCGGTTGGTACCGTTGATCGTATTCAGGGAGTAGCGGATAAGGTTAAAGGTTTCCGTGAGGCCGGGCATGATATTGTAGTGGTTGTTTCTGCTATGAGTGGAGAGACAAATCGCCTGATCGGTATGGCAAAGGAGATGCAGTCGCAGCCGAGTCCTCGTGAAATGGATGTGCTGGTGTCTACCGGTGAGCAGGTGACGATTGCATTACTTTGCATGGCGCTTGAAGCGCGGGGTGTAAGTGCGCGATCTTACACCGGTGGCCAGGTAAAAATTATGACTGATGATGTGCATATGAAAGCACGTATTCAGGATATTGAAGTAGATAACATGCGTACTGATCTTGATAAAGGTCGTGTGGTTGTTGTTGCTGGCTTTCAGGGGATTGATCCTGACGGTAATATCACTACGCTGGGGCGTGGAGGTTCAGACACTACAGGTGTTGCTTTGGCGGCAGCGTTAAAAGCAGATGAGTGTCAGATATACACGGATGTTGATGGTGTATATACAACGGATCCCCGGGTTGTGGAAGGTGCGCAGCGTATGGATAAGATTACCTTTGAAGAGATGCTGGAAATGGCCAGTCTCGGTTCAAAGGTTCTGCAAATTCGTGCTGTTGAATTTGCGGGTAAATATAATGTACCGCTTCGGGTTCTTCATAGTTTTCAGGAAGGCCCTGGTACGCTTATAACAACAGAGGAAGACGATACAGTGGAAAAGCCGGTCATCTCAGGGATTGCATTTAACCGCGACGAAGCGAAACTGACAGTTCTGGGTGTACCAGATATCCCAGGTGTAGCTTCTCGTATTCTGGGTCCGATAAGTCGTGCCAATATTGAAGTGGATATGATTCTTCAGAATATTTCTGCGGATAATTCTACTGACTTTACCTTTACAGTGCACCGTAATGACTTTGCTGTTGCAGAAGAGATTCTTCAGCAGGTTAAAGAGGAGTTAGGAGCGCGTGAAGTCATCGGTAACAATAAAATTGCTAAAGTCTCTATTGTAGGCGTGGGAATGCGTTCTCATGCTGGCGTTGCTACTAAGATGTTTGATACATTGGCAGGCGACAATATTAATATACAGATGATCTCGACGTCTGAAATAAAGGTTTCAGTTGTAATTGCAGAGAAGTATCTTGAGTTAGCGGTGCGAGGTTTACACTCTGCTTTCGATCTGGATGCAGCTGATACTGTTAGCGAATAAAAAATATCAGCAGTGGTCTATAGTTAGACTGCTGTTGCACAATAATTAATGTTTAACGCAAGGTAATCCTGCGGCAGCCCGTTATTTCGCTGAAGAGCAAACAGGATATGTCAGGTCGGTAGTACTTGTCTGTTAAATAAGGAGATTTATCTATGCTTATTCTTACTCGTCGAGTTGGTGAAACACTGATGGTTGGAGATGATGTTACAGTTACGGTACTGGGGGTTAAAGGTAACCAGGTTCGGATCGGTGTAAACGCGCCTAAGGATGTTTCTGTTCATCGTGAAGAGATTTATCAGCGTATTCAGAAAGAAAAAGAGCAAGACAGCGAATAATTTTTATTTTTTAGGAATAGCGCTTTTCTTTTGAAAATCAATCTTGTACTATACGCGCCGTTGTTTAGGTGAGCTGGCCGAGTGGCTGAAGGCGCGCCCCTGCTAAGGGCGTATAGGGGAAACTCTATCGAGGGTTCGAATCCCTCGCTCACCGCCATTTAGCGCCCGTAGCTCAGCTGGATAGAGTACCTGGCTACGAACCAGGCGGTCGCACGTTCGAATCGTGCCGGGCGCGCCATTTTCAAAGGCTTTTTATAGTCTTAGAAATTGGTTACAAATGGGAATACAACAAGTTTGGGTTTTATACGCGCCCGTAGCTCAGCTGGATAGAGTACCTGGCTACGAACCAGGCGGTCGCACGTTCGAATCGTGCCGGGCGCGCCAACCTTCTCAAACTTTGTGGTTTTAATCTGTTTTACCTTTTTAGCGCCCGTAGCTCAGCTGGATAGAGTACCTGGCTACGAACCAGGCGGTCGCACGTTCGAATCGTGCCGGGCGCGCCATCTATTTTCCTCGTTAGTGTTTGAAAGTTCCTATATTTTATTGTCATTTATATGCGTTATCCGCATGTGATTTCGTGCGCTATTACTGTGTTTATAAGTATAAAAAAACCGCCGGATGGCGGTTTTTTTATTGAGCATTAATTTATTAGCGTTCTCTGAATGCAGTATTTAAACCACGTGAGATGGGTTTGAGCAGGTAATCAAGAATTGACTTGGAACCGGTCTTTATGTCGGCCGTGACGGTCATTCCGGGAGATATTAGCATGCTTTGGTTGCCGCCGACGACGCTGGCGTCCAGGCTGATTTCTGCGCGGAAGTAAGGGTTTTTCTTTTCATCCAGATAGGTTGAAGCTGAAATTCGTTCGACAATACCGGTGACAATCCCAAAACGGGCTGAGTCGTAACTGTCGACCTTGATCTCGGTTCTTTGGCCTGGATGGATGTGGCCTATCTCACTAGGTGATACTCGTGCTTCTACGACCATCTCATCCCCGGTGGGCACCAGTTGCATAATAACCTGTCCAGGTTCAACGACGGCATTGATGCGTGTAATAGAGAGGTCCTGAATTATGCCGCTGAGGGGAGCGTAGACATCCAGTCGATTAACTCTGTCTTCAGCTCTGATCAACGTTTGTTCGACTTCTGCCAGTTGTTCGCCTACCTCGCCTGCTTTGAGCTCTGTGTCTTTAATAAAGCGCGACTTTAATTCTTCTTTGCGAGTTTTAGCTTCAGCCAGTGCTGATTTCGAAACCCGAATGCCGTCAATAAGGTTTCGCTCTTCACTTTGTTTGTTAGTCAGATCAGTTTGACTGGATATTAGCTCTGATTCGGAAACAATTCTGCTTTTGAAAAGCTCTTTGCGCATACGTACTTGTTGAGAGAGTAGCTTAATGCTTTTTTTAACGGAAGTGACTCTGTTTTCCTGTTGCTGTAGCTCTTGTTCACGTTGATATATCTGGGCATCAATAACGCTTAACTCACTGGCATGGCTTGCCAGTTCAGCGCTATATATTGTGAGCTGTTTTTTGGTCAGTGCCGGGTATTGTTTACCGATCTCGCCGAAGTCTGGGGGCCTGTTTTCAATAATCGCCTGAAGCCGTTCGCCCTCGAGAATCATAGAGGCGCGCCTGATCTCGGTTTGAGTTAATTCTGACTGGCTTGCGGGTGGTGAAAAACGTAAGAGAAGATCGCCTTCTCGAACGGTATCTCCATTCCTGACGACTATTTCGCTGACAATGCCTCCCTCAAGGTGCTGTACATCATGAATAAGGCCGGCGGGAATCACTTCACCACGGGCCGAAGTGACTTCGTCAACGTTGGTGAAGAATGCCCAGGCGATTGCTGCGACAAGGATAAAAGCGGTGAAATATATAGCCGCATTAATGATGGCAGAAGGGTTATGCTCCTCGAGTTGAATCGCTTGTGCCAAAAAACGAGCCCGGGCTCTCGGCAAGCTAGCGCCACTACGGGATGAGAAAACATTATCGTTTTTACTACTCATGCTGCATTCTCCAGCAACAGGCTGACGACTTCATCAGGAGAGCCTGCATGAATCACGGCTCCCTGCTCCATCAAAATTGCTTTATCTGCGAGCCGTATATGGCTGGGTCGATGACTAACCATAATAATTGAGCGACTCCCTTTGATTTTATTCAGTTGTTCAACAAATCGTTTATCCGACTCGTCATCTAGCGAGGCGCCGGGTTCATCCAGTAAGAGGATTTTGGCCGGGCTAACAAAAGCTCTGGCCATCGATAAAGAGCGAAGAAATCCAGGAGGCATGCGGTCAATAGTAGTATCGCCAATTCTTGTATCTAGTCCTTCTGGTAGTGCCATGATTTCGTCCAGTACGCCGGCTTCAGCAGCAGCGTCGCGTACTTGTTTATCAGTGGCTAAACTGTTGTTTAAACGTATGTTTTGGGCAATGGTGCCGTGGAACATGTGGATTTGCTGGGGAACATAGGCGATAGCTCGTCTTAGGTCCATCGCATTAAGCTGGCGTAGATCCATGCCATCAAGCTGAAGTGAGCCGGCTTGCGGTGCGTACATGCCAGCAATCATTTTCATCAGGGTCGATTTGCCAGAGCCTGTATTGCCGCTGATGGCTACCATCTCTCCGGGCTTAATCTGGAATGATACGCCTAGTAATGCCGGATCTCTGTCGGGTCCGTAGCGGAAGCTGACTCGTTCAATACGAATATCTCCTTTGAGCTTTTCCAGAATAAGCCCGGATTTGCCATTGGAGCATTCATTTCTTAGTTTCATTAGTTGGTTGATCTGCCGAATCGCTTTAATGGTTTGTTGAAATTTAGAAAACGAAAGGAAAGCACTTTGCAGTGGAGATAGGACGCGCCATACCAATGCCATGATGGCAATGAGTGCGCCAATAGTCATATCCCCTGCCATCACTTGCATTGTTCCTACGCCAAGTACGGCTACACCTGTAAAAGTCATCATGCCCTGGGCAAGATTGTTCATTACGTTATTTGAGAGGAAGGTTTGATAGTTAGATAGCACTGATTCGCCTGAGTTCTCTCTGAAACGTTCCCACCAGACCGTTTCGCCGCCAATGGATTTAATCTCTTTCCGTCCGGCGACGGTCTGCATAATAATTCGCTGTTTATCGGTCCTGGCTTTGCCTGCACGCATTATTTTGCTATTTAGCATAGGCATCCAGAACAGCCCTAACATGATAAAGCCTATCACCATTGCCAGTGGTATCAGGGCTATTACACCGCCTAATATTCCGATGACGATAAGAAAGAGAATGACAAATGGAAGTTCCAGGGCAATAGCTGCGCTGGGCCCGGTAAAGAAGTCTCTTACAGAGTCAAATTGTTTTAAGCGTGATAGCTGTGCGGCCACCGTGGAGCGTTCGGTATAGAGGGGTGGCAGGTAGAGCATTCGTTTGAAAGTCTCAACGCCTATCAGGTAATCAAGTCGTCCAGCAGTGACGCCGAGAAGCTTTGCCCGTAAATAACGTAATCCTAAATCAGCAGCTAAGAGAATGGCGGCTCCTGTGATTAAAAAAGGCAGGGTCTCTGCTGATTTTGCGCCGATGACTTTGTCGTATATCACCATAATAAATAGTGGTACTAATAGGGCGGCAAGATTGATAATAAATGTCATGCCAAGTAGGTGGATGATCATTTTATTAAACCGTTGCAGTAGGCTACCAAACCAGTCGTTAGTTAACTCGGGGGTGTTACTCCCGTGATGAGCATGGTTGTCGGTAAAAAGATATGCGGTGCCTTGTAGGTCTAGCGCCGTTGATGTTTCGTAACTGTCGCTTTCTGGATCATAGAAGAATACTGTTTCATCCTCTAAGCCTTGAAGTAGTAATACTCGATTGTTATCAGAGATAAACAGGGCGGGATAAAGTTCTTTTTTAAGATCAGAAACGGATGTTTTAACCGGTGTGCTTTCATAGCCTAGTGTGGCCAGCATGTTACGTACATCGATCAGATCTATCTGTTCAGAGAAATGCGGAAGAGCTTCGATCAGTTCTTTTGCGTAGTTGTTCCAGCCGAGCTCTCTTAACAGAGGGAGTAAGCAGGAAGAGAAAGGGGAAACTTTTTTGAAAGCCGTTTCATTATGGTTTCGAAGATCGTCGGCAAGTTGTTCTGAGGCCATCATTGGGCGCGGGTTGCTGCTCATCTAATTATCCCTTTGCCTGTGAAGCGGCTTGTGTTGCCTGGAAGGCGATATAGGGGTCTATGTACTCTTCGAGGTGCCCCTCTTTCAGGATGTATTGGCGATCACAGATGCGCAAAAATGATGGGCGATGGGTAACAATAATCATTGTTCTGGAACCCCGCATATCCTTGATGACATTGAGTAGCCTGCCATCGTTTTTGATATCGAAATTGGCATTAGCGTCATCGAATAGAATAATCTGAGGATGGCCGACTAGTGATCGCACCATAATTATTTTTTGTCTTACTCCTTCAGAGAGAGCATCTACCGCAGCGCCCCCTACTTGAGTATCTAATCCGTCGGGTAGTCTAGCTACAATTTCTTCTAAGCCGAGAATTTTTGATAGCTGAAGGGCTTGTTGTAGAGCCTCGCCTTCACGATATAGGGTCATGTTCTCAAGAATAGAGCCTTCGAACAGGATGCCTCTTTGAGGCATGATGCCAATCTGCGCACGTAAAAATTCCAGGTCGTATTCCCGGATGTCATGATCGTCCAGGTAGATTTGTCCCGTTTCAGGCTTGAGGAAACCAGAAAGAAGGCTGACCAATGTGCTTTTGCCGCTGCCATTATTGCCAGTGATGCCAATGGTTTCGCCAGGGTAAGCAACAAGAGAGAGATCTTTGATCAGAGTGTTGTCTTGTCCCGGGTGTGCGAAGCTGATGTTGCGAATCTCCACTTTTCCGCTTAGGCCGGACTCTTGTCGAATTGCTCCGCCGCTTTCTTTCGGCTGTTGGTATAGGTCTTCTATCTTCTCCATTGCCAGGCGTAGTGTTTGGAATTGTGACCAGAACCCCATAGCTTTCAAACCGGGCTGTAATACGCGACTGGAAAGCATAGTGCCTGCTGCCAGGGCGCCGACGGTCAGGTCGCCGCTAATAACAGAGATGCTGCCGATACCGACAAACGCGACGACGGCTAGTTGCGAAAAAGTGGCGCCTATACCCTGGACAATGCTGTTAATGCGGCTTAGATCGTAAATGCTTTCAGCTGATTGGTGTTGTAATCGCTCATAGCGTCGCAGCATCAGTGCTTCCATCGCCATTGATTTAATGGTGTGAATCCCCTTAAGGGTCTCAATGATGAAGTTTTGTCGCCTGTCTTCCATAACTGAACGGGTTTCGAGTGCATGGCGTAACTGGCGGCCGGTGATTACTGCAACAATAAAAAACACTAGTAATAGCACGACAGGGATCATGATGAGCGGCCCGGCGATGACCCAGATAAGTGCTAAGAATAGTAGGACGAAAGGTAAGTCCATGACGAGTAGGATCGATTGACCGGAATAAAATTCTTGAATCTGCTCCAAGGCCTGGGTTTTATCGAGGTAATATCCGGCAGGTTCTTTTTCAAATGCAGCGTTGTCGGTATTTAGAATGTGGTTCATCGCTTTAAGGCTTTCGCGATGATCAAATTGAGCGCCGCTCCAGCTTAGTAAAGTGGAGCGAAAAATCCGTAGCGCTGTATCGAGAACAACCACGCCCAGCATGCCCAATATGAGGAATATAAAGGTCTCTGTTGCTTGATTAGGAATGATACGGTCATACACTTGAAGTATGACTGTAGGGAGGGCAAGGGCTAGGATGTTGATAGCCAGAGAGGAGAGCAAAACCACAGGGTGACTCCATGTTCCTGGTGTTTTTAGCTTCCTAATTGAAAAATGTTCCGACCTATTCCTACTCATATGAGCTCTTATATACCAGGGCGTAATGCAACATATTGAATTGAGACACTTTTGTCTCGGGTTATATTGCATCTGTTTGGCCTTATTCTCAAGGCCTTCGAAAGTTTTTAATACTCTGAATAGGTTGCTTTTAATAAAGCTCTTTTGGATTTATAGGTAGTAGAGGCGAGTTATGGCTGATGAAGAAAACACTTCCCCTGAATCTGCACGCGAAGCGGCATCGGCGGATCTATTTAATCAGGAAACAACTACACATATAAATCCGAGCCGCTCTGAGGCTGAAGAGGTCTTTGGGCATAACACTCTTAGCTCGGAAGAGCTTTTTAAACAGAATATTCAGGGGCGTATTGATCATGACCTGAAGGACACTGTACTTCCAGAATTACAGTCTGACGGATTCAATTTTGAATTGAATAATGATTTGCTGTTATCGCTTACTGGGCAAGGCTCTCTTCCTGCAGGCACTGAGATCGCGACGTTATCTATTCCGGTTGAAGGGGCCGATTTTTCTTTTAGCCTGGATGATAAACAATTTACTGTAGAGGGCGATGCTCTTCTTCTAAATGAAACATTAACCCCCCAGCAGGGTGTGATTTATTCGCTCAATGTAAATGCGATTAGTAATACCAGCGAATTTGCGATCGATGTACCCCTTAATATTAGTTTTGATGAGTTAGCTAGCCTTATCAATGAAATTAATGAGGGCATTATTAATGTTGCTCCGGATGGTATCAGCCTAAGTGAAACGTCTATTGACGAGACATTACAGCCTGGTGATGTGGTGGCAACACTCACCGCCTCTGATTTTGATAATGTTGATGGGTTTCAGTTTGAGTTAACTGGTGAGGGGGCTGATCTATTTGAAATAGTCGGTAATGAGCTAGTTGTGAAAGTCGGTGCCTCCTTTGATTATGAAGCCCAGTCGAGCTTGCCTGTTGAGATTACGGTTACGGATGCTGGTGGCAAGAGTTTTACTGAGACCGTTTCTATTGATGTAAATGATATTAATGAAGCCCCTGTTTTATCTTCAGCTTCTTTCCGTGTTGAGGAAGGAGGCTCACTCTTTAATGGTGAGCTGGAGGCGGTAGATCAAGACCTTTCTGAGCAATTGTCATTTGTTATAGCTGACGGCTTTTCTTTGCCGCCAGGCTTTGAGTTGACGGTTGATGGGGATTATAGCTTTGATCCTGAAGATGAAGCTTATGAGCATCTTGGAGTAGGCGATACTCAAATTTTGACTATTCCTGTCAAAGTTGTTGATTCAGGAGGGCTAGAGAGTGTTGCTGATATTCGAATCAATATTGCTGGCACTAATGATGCCCCAATAGCTGATACGGATGTCATCCTTGTAACCGACGAGGGTGATAGTTCTATCGGCGGCCAGTTAGTTGCTTTCGATGTGGATGGTGACAGTGTTAGCTTCAGTGCGGACAGTCTGCCGGCCGGCTTTACCCTGGAATCCGATGGTTCTTATAGTTTCGATCCAGGTAATACTGCTTATGAAGGTATGGCTGTAGGTGATAGCCAGGTTCTGAGTATCCCTGTTACGGTAACCGATGAGAACGGAGCCACTGATAGTCAACAGGTTCAGATTACTATCTCGGGTACCAATGATGAACCCGTTGCTGGTTTAAATGTTACGGCTTATGTGGCCGAAGGCGATACTGCAATCTCCGGTCAGCTCACCGCGTCCGATGTGGACGGCGATAGCGTTAGCTTTAGTGTGGATAGTTTACCTGCCGGCTTTACCTTAGAGAGTGATGGTTCATATAGTTTCGATCCTGCAGATGCAGCGTATGACGGTATGGGCGTTGGCGATAGCCAGACCTTAACTATTCCTGTCACGGTCACCGATGAAAACGGTGCGACTGACTCACAACAGATTCAGGTAACCGTGACTGGCACCAACGATGCGCCAGTCGCCGGTGCAGATGTCACGGCTAACGTAGCCGAAGGCGACTCGGCGATCTCCGGACAGCTGACGGCGTCCGATGTGGATGGCGACAGTGTTAGCTTCAGTGCTGACAGTCTGCCGGCTGGCTTTACTTTAGAGAGTGATGGTTCTTACAGCTTTGATCCTGCCGATGCCGCGTACGATGGTATGGGTGTGGGCGATAGCCAGACGCTGACCATTCCAGTGACGGTTACCGATGAAAACGGTGCAACCGACTCACAACAGATCCAGGTTACTGTCACCGGCACCAACGATGCGCCGGTAGCCGGTGCGGATGTCACTGCGACTGTTGCCGAAGGCGACTCAGCGATCTCAGGTCAATTAACTGCGTCTGATATAGACGGCGACAGTGTTAGTTTCAGTGCTGACAGTCTGCCGGCTGGCTTCACCCTAGAGAGTGATGGTTCTTACAGCTTCGATCCTGCCGATGCCGCGTACGATGGTATGGGTGTAGGCGATAGCCAGACGCTGACCATTCCCGTCACCGTAACCGATGAAAACGGTGCGACTGACTCACAACAGATCCAGGTCACCGTGACCGGCACTAACGATGCCCCGGTAGCCGGTGCCGATGTGACCGCCACTGTTTCTGTTCCAGATGCTCAACCTGAAACATCTACTGTTTTTCTCACCACATTTAATTCAGTAGATGCATCGTCTTCCTTTGTTCAAAGTGCTGATGGCTGGAGTACTAACTCTGATGCGATTGAGGTCTGGAATAGCAAGGATGGCCATACAGGGGATGGTCAGTACATTGAGTTAAATGATGATGCAGTAGATCATTATTCTGATGCAGTAAGTATTAACCGAGATGTTGATACAACAGATGGCGCTACATATACCCTGACATTTGATTGCTCTGCCCGGGCGGGATTTGATGAAGATGTAAATGAATTTCAGGTGCTGGTTAATGGAGAGGTGTTGGAGACTGTTCGTCCTGATGGTTCAGGGGATTCAGATAATGATTGGGAAAGTCAGACTGTAACCTTTACCGGGACAGGCGAGTCAATGAATATCCAGTTTGTGTCCACTGGCGATGCTGTGAATTACGGTCGTGGTGCGCGTCTGGATAACATTGAGTTAACTGAGACGGTCATGACAGCGCTTGATAATAAGGTCACTGGTCAGTTGAGTGCAACAGATGTTGATGATGGTTCTTTACTGAGCTTTGGGCTTGCTGAAGGAGTCGCTCTTCCGGCGGGGTTTGCACTGGAGTCTGATGGCAGTTACAGCTTTGATCCTGCTGATGCTGCCTATCAAAGTATGGGTGAAGGCGAAAGTCAGACCTTAACAATCCCAGTGACGGTGACTGATGAGCACGGCGCCACAGACACACAGCAAGTGCAAATCGTTGTTAATGGTACTAATAGTGCTCCAGTTGCTGAAGTAGATGTGACTGGTATCGACTACGATCTATACGGTCAAGAAAATACTGACACTTCAGGGATGAATGAAGTTTCAGGGAGTGGTGGCAAGGATAAGCTGGAGGGTGGCAACGAAGCTGACTTTATCTATGGAGGAGGCAATAAAGATGACCTTAAGGGCGGTGAAGGAGATGACGTCCTCGATGGTGGCGCTGATAAAGATAAGTTAGATGGTGGCGCTGGTGATGACACTCTCTATGGGGGGGCAGATAAAGATGACCTCAAAGGTGGTGATGGCAATGACTACCTGGATGGAGGGTCCGGTAAGGATAAGCTGGACGGTGGTGACGGTAATGACTATCTGGTTGGCGGAGAAGGCGACGATAAGCTGAAAGGTGGTGATGGCGATGACCTTATGACTGGAGGCTCAGGCAACGACAAGGCCGAAGGCGGTGATGGTTCAGATACCTATATCTACAATCCATTCGAAGGAAATGATCATTTCTCCGGAGGTACCGGCGGAGGGTGGGCAGATACTGTTGCGTTGAGCGCTGATGGTTCAAGTGATCCGGATAACCCCTGGACCATTACAGTCGATGGCCAGGAGTTAGAATATGACATGGCGGCTCAAGCGCTGGAGTTAAATCCAGATACCTCAGGTGTGGTCACTATGGCTGATGGCAGTGAGCTAACCTTTGAGGGTATTGAAAAAATTGAGTGGTAGATATCGTGCAATTTTGTAAAGAGGCTTCGGCCTCTTTTTTATTGGTTGAATGCTGCAGTGTGGCTTTTGTTGCATGAATTTTGTACCCCCTGCACACCAATGTATAATGGCCGCCTTTTAATCCGGTACAGAAATCGAATATGAAAATTATCGTTAAACTATTTCCAGAAATAACCATCAAGAGTAAGCCCGTGCGTAAACGCTTTATTCAGCGATTACAGTCTAATTTACAGGTAACTCTTAAGCGTCTGGATAACGATATTAAAGTACGCGGACTGTGGGATAAGATTGAAGTAGAGGTCCCTTCTGATAGCGCTGAGCTGAGAGAACAGGTTATAGAGCTGATGAGCTGCACGCCGGGCATTTCCCACTTTTTAGAAGTGGATCAGTATGCGCTAGGCTCTTTTGAAGAGGTGTTTCAGCTCACTAAAGACGTTTATGGGGATAAGGTTAAAGGTAAATCCTTTGTGGTGCGTGTTAAGCGTGCGGGTAAGCACGACTTTAAATCCGGTGACCTGGAGCGTTATATAGGTGGTGGTTTGCTTCAGCACTGTGATACCAAAGGGGTTGATCTTCATACGCCTGAATTTACGGTTAAGCTGGAAATTCGTGATGAGAATCTTTATTTGATCTCCCATCAACATAAGGGGCAGGGTGGGTATCCTTTAGGTACGCAGGAAGATGTTATATCACTTATATCGGGAGGGTTTGACTCGGTTGTTTCCAGCTATATGACCATGCGTCGCGGTAGTAAAACGCACTTTCTGTTTTTTAATTTGGGAGGCCGCGCCCATGAGATCGGTGTAAAACAGATCTCCGTTTATCTCTGGCAAAAGTATGGCAGCGCTGCCCGGGTTAAGTTTATCTCTGTGCCTTTTGATGAAGTCGTGGGTGAAATATTACAAAACGTTCATCATACGCATATGGGTGTTGTTCTTAAGCGGATGATGATGCGTGCCGCTGAAAAAGTAGCAGATCGTATGAAATTGCCGGCGATAGTGACCGGTGAGAGTATTGCTCAGGTCTCAAGCCAGACGCTGGTTAATCTGCAGGTAATTGACTCCGTGACCAATAAGTTAGTTGTGCGCCCACTGGTTACGATGGATAAGCAAGACATTATCGATATCACAAAGAAGCTAGGAGCTTATGATTTTGCTAAAAACATTCCTGAGTATTGTGGCGTTATCTCTGATCGGCCGACAACGAACGCAAAGCTTGAACGGATAGAAGAAGAGGAAGCTAACTTCGATTTTGATGTTTTAGATCAGGCATTGGAAAATGCTCAGGTAATTACTATTGATAAAATCGTGGATGATATTAATGTTCACGCAGAAATCGAAGCGTTAACCAAGGTTGGTGATAATCAGGTTATTATTGATGTCAGGCATAGCAATGAGCAGGAGCGTAAACCGCTGAATATGCCTAAAGTCGAAGTGCTGACAATCCCTTTCTTTTCTCTTGGAGAAAAATTTCAGGAATTGGACCAGAGCAAAGAGTATCTTTTGTTCTGTGATAAGGGAGTAATGAGCCAGATGCATGCCCAGAACCTGCAGGAAAAGGGCTTTTTGAACGTTAAAGTATATCGTCCAGAGCTTTGATTAAGGCTGTGGGCTTTTAAATAATTAACATCGTAAATAAGGGCTTTTTCGCTGAATTTTGTAGTTTAATTACAGACGATAGAAGCACTTTTTATGCTGTTAATACTATCTAACTAGTTGCCTGAAGTGCAGAATTCAGGTTTAATTGTTAGCCATTTATTAACTGTTCATCTGTTCTGTTGCGACCGGTTTTAACCTTCGGGGTAATACTGCGGCCACAAGCCGGCAGCAGACATATGGTTTTCTTACAAAGAAGGAGCACCCGTTAGATGGATAATCTAATGTCGGAAGGCCTGAATTTGATGGTCTTTGGTATGGGATTCGTTGTTGTATTCCTAACCCTGTTGGTCTTTGCAACCGGCTTTATGTCAAAGCTGATTGCCAAAGTGGCGCCTGAGGCTATTCCAGAGCCTGCCAAACCAGCAGCTGTTGCACCTGTTGCTACAGGTAGTGATGAATTGGTTGCAGTTATGACTGCGGCAGTACATCAATACCGTAAGCACTGATTTGCAGCCAAAACCAAGAATTTATTTTAAAGAGCATTAATCGACAAAAGGCCTATACCCATGTCTGATAAAAAACCTCTTGGCATTACAGATGTAGTATTGCGGGACGCACATCAGTCTCTGTTTGCTACCCGCATGCGCATCGATGACATGCTGCCAATTGCTGAGAAACTGGATAAAGTCGGTTTCTGGTCCCTGGAAAGCTGGGGCGGAGCGACATTTGACTCATGTATTCGTTATATCGGTGAAGATCCTTGGGATCGTATTCGTGAACTGAAAAAAGCGATGCCGAATACTAAGCAGCAGATGCTGTTACGTGGTCAGAACCTGTTAGGCTACCGTCACTACGCTGATGATGTGGTTAGTAAGTTTGTAGAACGCGCTGCTACTAATGGTGTTGACGTTTTCCGTATCTTTGATGCGATGAACGATCCCCGTAACCTGGAAACAGCGATCAAAGCTGTTAAGGAAAGCGGCAAGCACGCACAGGGCACCATCTCCTATACCAAGAGTAACGTACACACCACTGATATGTGGGTTGAGTATGCTAAGACTCTGGAAGACATGGGTGCTGAATCAATCGCGATTAAGGATATGTCCGGTATTCTGACACCTTATGATGCATTTGATCTGGTTTCGCGCCTGAAAGCTCAGACTGATCTTGAAGTTCAATTGCACGCACATGCAACGTCGGGCTTGTCTGATATGACTATCCTGAAAGCTGTAGAAGCCGGTATTGACCGTGTGGATACGGCTATCTCATCAATGTCTATGACTTATGGTCATACAGCAACTGAATCTGTTGTTGCCGCGCTGGCGGGTACTGATCGTGATACGGGCCTTGATCTGCTTGCATTGGAAGAGATCGCTGCTTATTTCCGTGAAGTACGTAAAAAGTACGCTAAATTTGAAGGTTCTCTGCGAGGTACGGATTCGCGTATCCTGGTTGCTCAGGTTCCAGGCGGCATGTTAACAAACATGGAGAGCCAGTTACGTGAACAGGGCGCTTCAGATAAGTTTGATGAAGTGTTAGCCGAGATTCCACGGGTGCGTGAAGACTTGGGTCTGATCCCGCTGGTAACGCCTACTTCACAAATCGTTGGTACTCAGGCGGTAATCAACGTCCTGATGGGCGAGCGTTATAAAACGATCTCTAAAGAAGTTCAGGGTGTTCTTAAAGGTGAATATGGCGCAGCGCCTGCTCCTTACAACGCTGAACTGCAAGCACGTGTTCTGGATGGTGGTGAAGCGATCACTTGTCGTCCAGCCGATATGCTTGAGCCTGAAATGGACAAGCTGGTTGCTGAGCTGAAAGAGCTGGCGGCAGAGAAAGGGGCTAGCCTGGCAACGGGTGAGAACGAGATTGATGACGTTCTGACTTATGCGCTATTCCCACAAGTTGGTCTTAAATTCCTTGAAAATCGCGGGAATGCAGATGCATTTGAACCCGCCCCTACTTTAGAGGACGCCCTAGCAATGGCTGCACCTAAGAATACTGGTCCACAGACTTACACTATCAATGTTAATGGTCAGAACTACGTTGTTCAGGTTTCAGAGGGTGGTGATATCACTGCTGCTGCACCGGCTGCCGCCGCTGCGCCTGCTGCCGCCGCACCGGCTGGCGGTCCTGCTGAGTCTGTTCCTGCTCCACTGGCTGGAAATATCTGGAAGGTTCAGGTATCCACAGGTCAAGCGGTTCAGGAAGGTGATGTACTTGTTATCCTTGAAGCAATGAAGATGGAAACAGAGATTCGCGCAGCACGTGCGGGTACGGTTTCTACCGTTGATGTAAAGGAAGGTGATACTGTACAGGTCGGCGACAGTCTGCTGACATTGGTGTAAGGGCGGATTCTAAATGGATAAGCTATTAGACCTCTGGCACGCGTCAGGGGTATACAATGTAAGCCCGGGCCAGATCGTCATGATCTTAGTAGGCCTGTTGCTTCTGTTCCTTGCGATTCGCAAGAACTTTGAGCCTCTATTGCTGGTTCCTATCGGTTTTGGCGGCATCATGGCCAACATCCCAGAAGCAGGCCTTGCTTTCTCAGCCGTTGAGAATGCGCTGCACCTGGGGGGTCCTGAAGTTATTAGCTCTCTAGCGACCGCACTTGGATTGGATACGACTGATCCTTATGCAGTAAAAGAAGCTTATAATGCTGCTGCTGCTCAGGCACATACTGCGGCTGTTTATGCTGCAAATGATGCTGGCTACAACAATGGCATGATGTATAACTTCTACACTGTAGCGATTGCATCGGGCGTTGCGCCACTTCTGATCTTTATGGGTGTTGGTGCGATGACTGACTTTGGTCCTCTGCTGGCTAACCCTAAGACACTGTTCCTCGGGGCTGCTGCGCAGTTTGGTATCTTTGCTACAGTGTTGGGTGCGGTGGGTTTGACTACTCTGGGTGTGATGGATTTCACTATCCAGGATGCTGCAGCGATCGGTATTATCGGCGGTGCTGATGGTCCGACTGCGATCTATGTGGCTTCTCTGTTGGCTCCAGATCTATTGGGTGCAATTGCGGTAGCTGCATACTCCTATATGGCTTTGGTACCAATGATTCAGCCGCCGATTATGCGTGCGCTGACAACAGAAGCTGAGCGTAAGATCTCTATGGTTCAGCTGCGCCATGTGCCTAAAACTGAAAAGATTATGTTCCCTATCGTGTTGCTGATGCTGGTTGCTATGTTGCTGCCAGATGCTGCTCCGCTGTTGGGTATGTTCTGTTTTGGTAACCTGATGCGTGAGTGTGGTGTTGTTGATCGTTTGAGCGATACAGCTCAGAATGCTTTGATCAACATTGTAACCATCTTCCTGGGTCTGTCAGTTGGCTCTAAGCTTTCTGCTGATAAGTTCCTGGATGTGGAAACTCTGGGTATCTTGCTATTGGGTGTGGTTGCATTTGGTATCGGTACTGCTTGTGGTGTGCTGATGGCTAAGTTTATGAACAAGATGCAAGGTGGTAACTCCATCAACCCACTGATTGGATCAGCAGGCGTTTCCGCTGTACCTATGGCAGCGCGTGTATCTAACAAATTAGGTCTGGAGTCTAACTCTCAGAACTTCTTGTTAATGCATGCAATGGGACCAAACGTAGCCGGTGTTATCGGCTCTGCGGTTGCAGCAGGCGTTATGATTAAGTTTGTAGGCTAAATGCTTCAATGTTAAAAAAGGCTGCCTTATGGCAGCCTTTTTTTGTGCTGAACGCTTAGACCGGAAAACAAGTTTTCCTAGCTAGCCGGAGGCTGTTCCTCCTTACTAGACGCGACTACGTCGCTTGCTAGTAGCTAGAAAAAAAATACGCCTGTAGATTTATAGATATAAAAAAACCGCCATCAGGCGGTTTTATGTTTTTCTAGCGACTAGTAGGAGTCCAAGACTCCGTTCTAGCAAGTGACGCAGTCACGTCTAGCTAGGAAAGCTTGCTTTCCGGTCTTAATAGAAGTGATTGCTGGCTAATAGCCAGCCATCACTTCTAAGTGCGCCTGCACACTAAATGCCAGAGAAACGGGGTTGTAACCCCCTTCTAAGACAGAAACAATGCGTCCGCCACAAGTGGTGCGCGCTGCGTCCATGAGAAGCTGAGTGGCCCAGCGGTAGTCCTCTTCGGTAAGGTTAAGATCAGCCATTGGATCTTCGTGGTGTGCATCAAAGCCAGCGGAGATAAAAATAATATCCGGTTTATGGTTCTGAATAGCTGGAAGCCAGTACTTTTCTAACTGTTCACGGAATACTGAGGCGCGGGTATGCGCTTCGATCGGACAGTTAACAATATTATCCCTCTGAATGTCACAGTAACGTTCAGGATAGTAAGGGTGCTGGAAGGTAGAGCAAACCAGAACTTCCGGCTTATCTTTAAAGATGTCGACCGTGCCATTACAGTGATGCACGTCAAAATCAACAACGGCAACCCTGTTTACATTAGGTTGTTGCAGGGCGTGCATGGCGCCAATCGCAACGTTGTTATAAAAGCAAAAGCCCATAGCTGCGTTGTGTTCAGCATGATGGCCTGGCGGGCGAACTGCACAAAAGGCATTATCGACCTTATCAGATAGCACTTGATTGGTTGCCAATATACTAGAGCCGGCGGCAAGGCTGGCAGCGTGAAGCGAGTCCGGGCAGAGGGCCGTATCTTCATCGGCATAAACAACCCCTTCGTCGGGTTGCTTCATTTCCAGTCTTTTCTGATGCAGGTTGGCATGTGCCAGTTGAATCTGCTCAGGGGTGACATGTACCGATTCCATCTGTTTAAGCTGTTCGATTAAGCCGGTCTTCTGCAGTACTTTCTGAATGGCAAGAAGGCGAATCGGGCTTTCTGGATGTTCTGGCCCCATATTGTGCAGGCCACAATCGTGATGGGTAATAAATGCAGTCGTCATATTTGATCAAATTCGTTTATTTTTCTTAAGTTTACTGGATTACTACTCTGCCAGCGCTTATTCAAAAGTTGTAGGGAATAAAGATTTTACTGCTACGACTGTTGACATGGATCAGTATCTGTATTTCTGAAGTCTATATTATGACTTTCACAGCATAGAACTGTATTTAGCACCGTGTGTTTCACCCTACACCCGGTGCTTTTTTTTGTCTTGAGAAAACTAAGCTCGTTTTGAGACATTTTTCCTTTCTACTCAGGGGTGTGGCTTTTATACTGGATTCGACACAACTTTTTCAGGGTAAGGCTGGCACGTGACCGCTTTTCGTAACAATGCAGGTGAATTACAAGTCGACTATGCCGATAAGCAGGTTTTGCTTATCGATAGTAGCGGTAATATGCGCTCGACTATTTATTATATGTTGCGTGAGCTAGGCATTCATAACGTTAAAGCAGTTACTATCAACGATAAAGTTATCCCCTTGATTGCGCAAAGTGATTTTGATGTCATTCTCTTGGGGCATAATTCCAGTGACAGTGTTACTGGTGTTCAGGTTCTGGAAGAAGCTCGTTACAGAGGCTATGTGAAGCCCAGTGCAGCATGGATCTGTATGACCAGCGACTCATCACAAGAAGTAGTACTGCATGCAATAGACAGTCATCCAGACGATATCATTACCAAGCCTTTTTCTATTGAAGAATTAAAGTACCGGCTTGATCAGATTATGCGGCGAAAGTTAGCTCTGCGTCCTGTTGATCTGGCGATTGAATCCGGAGCCAAAAATCAGGCTTTGCAGATCTGTGAGGCGCTGATCGATCGGCAACACCCGGAGTATGATCACCTTCAGAAACTCAGAGGCTTTTTGCTTTTAGACCTGGGTGACTACGACAAAGCACGAGAATTACTGGACGGTATCTATTGGGAATCCAGAGATAAGGAGGCCGGATTATATCTGTGTCAGGCTTATTGTCGTTTGGATGATCTGGCTGCTGCGGAGCAATTGTTGCAGGAACTGATACTCGATAATCCGTTATTGATTGCCGCTTATGATTTGTTGGCTGAAGTCCATGAAAAAATGGGTGATCTGGAGCAAGCCAGAGAGACTCTACGTCTGGCAACAACTCATGCACCTCTGGGTATCCCGCGGCAGATGGAGTTAGGGCGAGTCGCTCTACAAACTAAAGAAGTCGATCTGGCAAAGGGGGCGTACAGACGCTCAATTTCGTTGGGCCGTCATAGTTGTTATCGCTCTGCAGAGCCGTATCTGAAGCTCGCAAATCTTCGGCGAATGGATGTTAAGAGTAGTGATGAAGCTACTCGAGATCAGATTCAGCATGAGATAGATGGGCTGCTTGTTAGTACCCGAAAGCAGTTCCCTGCAGATTCTGAGTCAGAAATCAGAGCGTTTCTTATTCGGAGTCAGCTGGCAGAAGATATGGGTGATCGAAAGGATAAAGAACAGTTTCTTAGAGACGCTAAACTGATTAATCGTCAGCTTGAAAACCCAGTTGATATTGATCGCGAGCTCCTGGTTATGTCGGGAGATGCGCTGCCTCTGCTGGAGAAGCCTGCGGCTAAGGTGGATGATAAAGCGTCTGCTGGGAAACAGCGAAATCCTGATATGAGTGATAAGGCAAATCGCCTGGGTATCAAGCATTATTTATCAGGTAAATTTGGTTTGGCGATTAAATCCTTTGGTGCTGCAATTGACTTCGATTTTAATAATCACGCTGCGATATTAAATCTCGCCCAGCTCTTTCTGGAGACGGCAAGGGATGACTCTGAGCGGCGTGAAGGTCGGCTCAAGATGGTTGATCGTTATCTGAACCTGGTGGAACGCAGAGTTTTAGAAGGTGAGTTAAACAGTAAAAATCGTCTTTTGAAAAAGTACCGGAGTATGGCAATAGAAGATCTGCCGGCATCTTCTTTGGGGTCATTGTTAAAATAATATATATAGGAGCTCATAAAAGTGCTCCGCTTTATAAGTTTCATGACCTTGTAGGGTCTTCTACGCCAGTTCCTATTCTGATATCCGTCATTACAACTTAAGTGGTCTTACTATGCTGCTGCATAATCGCAATATCATTCGTGTCGCTAAAGATGGCAGTGTTGCCAACTGCATAATAGTCAAAATGTGCTACGACTATGCTGTGGTTAAATATGAAGGCAAAGAGTACAGGATAGCGTACGACGTGATAGATGAAGTGGTTGGACACGAACTGCTGGTAGAAATTGAGTAATGGAGAGTTGAAGTGCTGTAGGGGGTGTCTTCGTCTATAGCGTGGCTATCGAAAACGAAAGAAAATATGGCCTCCCCGAGAGGACTCGAACCCCTATCTAAGCCTTAGGAGGGCCCTATTCTATCCGGTTGAACTACGGGGAGGCGACGAGGTGAATTCTACTTGGTCTGGGGCTTTAGGTCACGGGGATAAAGCAAAAAAAATCAGGCTTTTCCAAGACTATTTTGTGCGGAGTAATTGCCTTTCTCTCCGCTCTGGTCGTAGAGAGTGTTTTTCTGATTCTGGCCTCTGAGAATGCTTAAAAGCTGTTCCAGATTTCTGCTATTTCGAGTAATGATAAGTTCATTGCGTTTATTTTTATCATTGACCTGCAAGAGTACTTTTTCGAGCTGGTTCCAGAGCGTTGAGAAAGTCTTTGCATCAGCTTCGTCTAATTCAGCTTGAAAGGCTTGTAGGCCTGCCTTGTCAGGCGTGATGCCTGCCGAGATAAAAAGCTGATTTCGAACCTGATTATTTTCTTCCAGTTGTTGTAACGCTTCGGTCTTCTGTTCAACAAGTTCTTGTAGCTGCTCAATGTTTCGCTGCTGCAGGGCTTCGTATTCCTGATCCAGAAGGCTATTTAATGTATCAAGAAAGGCAATGCCCTGAGTCGTCAGGGCATTGATGTGTTCGAGTGGCGGTAGCTGTGTCACGGCAGTGCTTAATCCAGCAGGCTTTCTAACTGGAACAGGTTGCGTGCTGTGCTGTCGTAATCAATCTGATAGTTTCCATCATCGATAGCGGCTTTCAGCTCAGCAACTTTCTGTTCGTTAACAGATATTCCTTCATCAACCAGCTGTTCAGCATTCTTCTGAATGGCCTGAGCGGCATCGCTCAAGCTCACGCCAGATGACAGGTTTCCACTCTCTGGAGCTTTTTGAGCTTTGCTCTCGGCGGCAGGTTGATCACTTACCTTGGCACGAGAGTTAGTCGCTTGTGTAGTCGACGATAAACCCGTGATATCAATAACCATTTTCTGGTCCTCATGCTGTTCTTAATACAGCTATCGGCGCGTAGAGGGAAAACTTTAACAGTTTATAAAGAAATATGCGCTCATTATAGCAGCTGAATTATCCGCCTGCGAGAGCCTCTATTCTGGACTGACTGATATGATTCCCCTGCCTTTTACATAGCCCCTTACCTTTTTGCCAGAGCGGGTGTTGGTGACTGAAATTTGTTCACCGAGAGAGCCGTTTTGTTGTGCGGTGCCGGTCATTCGAACGGACATTGAACCATTTTGGGCTTCAATATAGACCAGGTCGCCTTTACGGATCAGTAATTTTTTCTCAACCTGTGATGGAGATATTATTTGATTAGATGCGATAGCACGTTTCATCTCTCTGCCAAATAACTCGGCGGGATTACTGAAGTAGGGAGAGGATAGTCGCTTCACATCAAATTCTCTGAGATAGATGTCTGAATCCCCCAAAATGGTACCTTTGCTTAAGGCGCGACTGGAAACAACGATCTGTTGCCATTGTTCGATTGTTGCTGATATGAAAATTGTCCATGCCGGGTGAGTACAAACTGCTTTTACTGAAATTCTTGATGAGCTGCCGGGCGCGTGGATAAAGGCGATAGGGGTATCGCAGCGTCTAAGGTCTAATGCTTTAGGTAGTGGCTTAACTTTGATGGCAGTGCGGGCAAATGGGTTGTTTGTCTGGTACTGTTTAATCAGGTGTTGATGAGCTCTTTGAGTGATAGACTCAGGGTTGGCGGCCAGCGTGCTCTTTACTGGCGCAGCTAACATAGCTATAAGTGTGACTATTAGAGTGGTAATGTTTTTATTCACGGTAAATCCGTAAGTTTACATTGCTGGTGAAGTAAGCAATGTTTAGTAACGCTTAGTACAGAGAGCATCATGTCAGGTATAAACAGTACTGTAAACCAACGTACAAACATGGCGGGCCAGAACCGTCTGGAACTGCTTTTGTTCGGGCTAAATGATGATCAGGAATACGGCATCAACGTATTCAAGGTTCGGGAGGTATTGCCTTGCCCAAGCCTTACGGGTATCCCTAAGCAGACGACAGCTTTGAAAGGTCTTGCTCATATTCGAGGGGAAACTATCCCGGTTATAGATCTTTCGCAAGCGATAGGCGGAGTGCCGGTAGAAGAAAGTGATCGCCAGAACTGCTTTCTGATTGTGTCTGAGTATAATCGTCGGGTTTTGGCATTCTTAGTGCGTAATGTTGATCGTATCCTGCCCGCAAAATGGGATCAGGTGAGTCCGCCGCCAATCGAAACCAATGAGAAAAACTACCTGACAGCGGTAGTCCAGTATGAGAAAGGCCTGATTGAAATTCTCGATGTAGAGCAGGTCTTAGCGGATCTGATTCCTGTCAGTACAGAAGTAAAATCGACATCTATTAGTGACGCTGACAGAGATAATGCGTCTAAATACCATATACTGGTTGTAGATGACTCAAGTGTTGCCCGGACGCAGGTAAAAAAGGCGCTGCAAAGTTTAAATATTAAAGTGTCAACTGCGAACAATGGGCAGGCCGCGTTAGATGTACTGAAGCAGCTGGCGGATAAAGATCATAAGGTCAAAGATGTTTTTCTGATGGTCATTTCTGATATTGAAATGCCTGAAATGGATGGTTATACCCTGGTAAAGAAGATTCGTGAAGATAGTCGCTTGAAACCACTGTATGTTGTACTGCACAGTTCATTGAGTGGTCGGTTTAATCTGGCAATGGCTAAGCGGGTGGGTGCGGATGCATTTATCGGTAAGTTTAATCCGGATGAACTGGCTGAAGCAGTTGTATCACGAATTAACGTGGTTGAGGCTTGATTCACTTTACGCGATGGAGAAAGAACACTGAACGCGCATAAAATAACAATAACTGAACAAGAGTTTGACCGATTTTGTCTTTTTTTAGAACAGGCGTGCGGAATACTGTTGGCGAAACATAAGCAGTATTTGGTGGAAAGTCGATTAAGTAAGATTCTGATCGATGGCCAGTATGGTTCATTAGGGCGCCTTGTTGATAGTCTGAGTCTCCCGGGGAAAAGTCACCTGAAAGAGCAGGTCATCAATGCAATGACGACCAATGAGACGCTCTGGTTCAGGGATATCCACCCCTACGAAATTTTAAAAGGTAAACTGTTACCTGAATTAGCCTCTTCTCTATCAGGGCAGCGTCTTAAAATATGGTCGGCTGCATGCTCAACCGGACAAGAACCCTATTCGATTAGTATGATTTTGGATGAGTTCAAATCTGAAAACCCAGGTGTATTCAGTTATGGTGAAGAGGTTGTTGCAACGGATATATGTACCCGTGTGCTGGAACAGGCACGGCAGGCTGAGTATGAGATGCTCGCACTCGGGCGAGGGCTGTCTCAGGATAGATTGAAAACTTTTTTTGAGCCTGGAAAAAGTGAAGCCTGGTCGCTGAAGCCGCAGATTAAGAACCGGGTGCGTTTTCGTGAGTTAAATCTTTTAGGTTCCTACGTGGGAATCGGTTCTTGTGATATCGTATTTTGTCGTAATGTTTTGATCTATTTTTCGACGGAACGAAAACGAGAAATTCTGCAGAAAATCCATAAAACGCTCAAGCCTGGTGGCTACCTCCTTCTGGGGGCATCTGAATCAGTTGCAGAATTAAATGATCTGTTTGAGATGGTTCATTGTCGGCCGGGTATTATTTATAAGGCAAAATAAGGAATGTATTTTTTATAGTCGTTTTTCGTCATTCGAATATCGCAAGCAAGAACGTATTCACAACAGCCCTTCGTTTACTTTTCCCCCTCCTTCTTTTTATTGCCGCTATCTCTTTTACGTTGCCGCTTTGCCGCTTTATAACGGAAGTCGGTTGCCGCTTAATATATTGATAGTTATTAACTTGTTGTTATTAAAGTGTTTTTTATTTTGGTATCGCCTTTGCATTATAGGTGATATAGGAATATTTGAGGCAGGACGATGGCGATTAGCTTTGATAAAGCATTAGGAATTCATGAGCAAGCAGTTGGCTTGCGGATTCAGCGTGCTGAAATTCTAGCGAATAATATTGCTAACAGTGATACCCCGAATTACAAAGCACGCGATATTGATTTTAAGAGTGTTTTGCAAGGGGCTCAAAGTGGTCAGCAACCGTTGAAAATGACACATACAGATGATGCTCATAATTCTGGTTTGATCGCTTCTGGTTTTGCTTCAGAGATGATGTACCGCATGCCAAATCAACCCAGTATCGATGGAAATACCGTCAACGTACAGGAAGAGATGGCTCGGTACACTGAGAATGCGGTTGATTATCAGGCATCGTTCCAGTTCCTGAATAAAAAGTTTAAAGGCTTAAGTAACGCGATTAAGGGTGAGTAATTATGTCTCTGGGTAATGTTTTTGATATTGCTGGTTCCGCGATGAGCGCTCAAAGTGTGCGCTTGAACACGACTGCCAGCAATATGGCGAATGCTGAGAGCGTGAGTAGTAGTGAAGGTGAAACCTATCGTGCACGTAAGCCTGTTTTTGAATTGAAACAGATGGAAAACCTCCAGCCAGGTAGTGTGCCTTTGGGTGTGCAGGCGGGCCAGGGCGTTAATGTAGCGGGTATTGTTGAAAGCGATGCGCCGTTGCGACAGGAGTATAACCCGGACCATCCGATGGCGGATGAAAAGGGATATGTGTACTACCCCAATGTAAATGTTGTTGAAGAGATGGCGGATATGATCTCAGCGTCGCGCTCTTTTCAGATTAATGCTGAGATTATGAATACTGCAAAACAGATGATGCAGCGAGCACTGACTCTGGGTCAGTAAGCCCTGAGAGTGTTTGATATGAGGTGTATGTTATGAGTGTTGATAACGTCAACAATACACAATCGGTCTTTGACCAGATTAATGCCAAGAATAATGCGGGATCTACCTCATCTTCTGCTGACAGTAGCAGTGGTGCAGATAGTGAAATGTTTATGAAGCTGATGATTGCGCAGCTTCAAAATCAGGACCCGACTAGTCCGGCAGATACGACTGACTTTATGCAGCAAATTTCTAGCATGAGTACGGTTGAAAGTATCAATAAACTAAATAGCACGGTTGAAGATATGTCGTCTTCACTTCTGTCGAGCCAGGCCGCCTTACAAGCGTCTTCGTTGGTGGGGCAGACTGTATATGCCAAGACTGATCAGGCGGTTGTCGGTGAGTCCAAAGAGATCAGCGGTGTGATTGAATTACCCGTGAGTTCTCCGGATGTACGGGTGACGATCTATGATGCCAATGGCGACAAAGTTGAACAATTTAGTATGGGCGCTCAAAACGTGGGCGATCATAACTTTAAATGGAATGCCGGCGACCGCCCTGAAGGCAGTTACCGTGTGGTAGCTGAAGCTCAGGTTGATGGTGAATATCAGCTGGCAGCAAGTTACATAGGTTACAACGTAAATAGCGTTACTTTGGGACAAAACGGCATCGGTATGAAAGTGAATACCGAGGCGGGTGCAGTGTCGCTAAGTGATATTAAACAGATAGGGTAAAGCGAGGAGAACACCATGGCGGGTTTTAATACTGCTATTACCGGTTTGAAGGCAGCAACAACTGATCTTGATGTGACCGGTAACAACATTGCCAACTCCAGTACGGTGGGTTTTAAGGCTTCTCGTACCGAGTTTGGCGATATTTATACGTCGGCGGTTGTCGGTGCTGGATCAAGTAATGTTCCGGGTTCCGGTGTTACGGTAACCGATATTGCCCAGGACTTTGCTGCGGGTACAACAGAGTTTACCAATAGCAACCTGGACCTGGCGATCGATGGGGCGGGTTTCTTTCAATTGGCGGACGATCAGGGTGGTTTGACCTACACGCGTGCCGGTGCATTTGAACTCGATAAAGATGGCTTTATTGTTAATAAAACCGGTCAGTATCTGCGAGGGTATCCGGTTGTAAATGATATTGAGCTGCCGCTGGGTAATCTGTCTGTTAGCGAAAAAGAGAGTAGTCCTCAGGCTACTTATACGATGGACCTTTCAGTGAATATTGATTCACGTAAGGATGCCAATGAGCTGCAGTCACTCTACGATAAAGATATTCCAGGCTCGTATACGTATTCGACCACGATGGAGCGAATAGATGCCCTGGGTGATAGCTCTGCAATAAAGTATAACTATGTTGAGCAGCGTCCGGTTAAAGAAACTCACACCTATGATTATGCAGGTGCTGGTGCCTTTCAGGTCTCAGGTGTAACGCTTAATACGGCAGACTTTACCGGTGCAGGCGGTACTCTGGATGACGCGGTTCTGTCAACGTTGCAATCTGCAGACGGCCGCGTTTTTGATGTGGTTCTTGATCAGCCATCGGCAGGCAAGATTCAGGTTATCTTTAAGTCTGACTCAACTCAGTACGGTGATCTGGTGACCGCTGATGGTGGTGTTGCGTTAACCAATGAAGAAGTCACGGAGTTGACGGCTGGCGAGCAACATTATTTTAACTTCACCGGTGCAACGTCCTCGACACTCTTTGGTGGTGCTAATGCTGTTCTTGAGTTGAGTGTTTCTGGTGTGACTATCTCAATTGATACCGGTACAAGCGGTATTACCGCGCAGGATATTGTCAACGAAGTTAATGCTCAGCGCACTACTATTTCTAATACGAATAGTAATATTGAATCTTTCTCCCTGGACCTGTCTACCGGCTCCCCTCGTATGCTGGTGAATTATCGTGCAGAGGGTGGTGATATTTCGAATACGACGTTGGCAATGCAAGTACTTTCCGGTCCGATAAATCCATTTTCGGGTGTAGCGGTACCGGGCGGTGGCACCGGCACATTAACACCTGATCTGGCAGTTGATGGTGATAATAGCTACGAAGGGACTTATCGATTGTATGCTTATCTTCTAGATCCTGAAGATAGCGAAAAAGATCAATTGTTGGTTATCGGTAAAAATCCTGATCCAGGTGAGGCGGGCTCTCTTCCTGAGAAAGGCCCTATCCTGATGAAGTTTAATGATCTGGACGGTAATATTACCGAGATTAATGGTCAGACAGTTACCAGTACGCTGGCTATCCCGCAGCTTACCGTGCAGGGATTTAATGAAAACGATCAGATTCTGGCGAATAATACCGACTCACAGAGTGTTATTAAGCTTGATCTGACCAATACTACCCAGTTTGCGTCGGATTCAATTAAGAAGTCTTCAGCGCAAAACGGATACCCGAAAGGCGATTTGATCGGTGTGAGTTTCGGTCTGAACGGCGAGATGGTAGCGAGCTTTAGTAACGGTCAAAACCAGACCCTAGGTGTTGTTGCGGTTGCTACCTTCGAAAATCAGGCAGGCTTGCAGCCGGTGGGTGATACCCAGTGGGCCGCATCGTTAAGTTCGGGTAACGCGATCCCTAACCCTCCAGGTACGGGTCTTAATGGTACTTTGCGTTCTGGTGCTTTAGAGCAGTCTAACGTTGATTTGTCAGAGCAGTTGGTAAAGCTGATTGAAGCGCAGCGTAACTTCCAGGCGAACTCTAAAACGCTGGAGACCTTGAATACTGTGACTCAGGCGATTTTGCAGATCTGATCAAGTATTACTCTCAAGTAACAGAAAAAGGCGACTTCGGTCGCCTTTTTTTATGTCTGTGTGATTTGTTGGCACAACCATTGCATTTTACCTGATAGAGAATTTAAACCACTAAAGCGGCAATGTCTGACCGTTTTAGCGTGAAGGCGGCAAGCGGGGAATCCAATGGATAAAGTGTTGTATCTGGCAATGAGTGGGGCGCGGGAAACCATGCGCTCTCAGCAAGCCCACGCCAACAACCTGGCGAATGCGACAACCACCGGTTTTAAAGCAGACTTTGCTCAAGCGCGGGCGATGCAGGTTTATGGTGAAGGTCATGAGTCCCGTGTTTATGCAATGGCAGAGCGACCAGCGACTAATACGGCCAGCGGAACACTGATGCAGACAGGCCGTTCACTCGATGTAGCGGTGGATGGCGATGGTTGGCTGGCGGTCATTGATGCCAATGGTAATGAAGCTTATACCCGGCAGGGAGAGTTACAGGTAAATCAGTTCAATCAATTGGTAACGGGCTCTGGTGCACGTGTCATGGGCAATGGCGGGATACCCATTACATTGCCGCCTTTTGAAAAGTTAGATATTGGTGGTGATGGCACCATTACCATAAAACCCTTGGGTGCTGGTGCGTCTGAACTGGCTATTCTGGACCGGATCAAACTCGTTAAGCCTGAATCCGGGGAGCTGTTTAAAAGTACCGATGGCCTTATGCATACCGGCAATAATCAGCCGTTATTGCCGGATGCAGGGGTGAAGCTTCGTTCCGGTTTTGTTGAATCAAGCAATGTGAGCTCTGTAACTGAGCTGACCTCAATTATCGATCTGGCGCGTCAATTCGAAATGCATGTGAAGATGATGAAGACGGCTGAAGAGAACTCCTCTGCTGCTGCGCGTATTTTATCGCTTCAGTAACAGAATAATAATGAATATTAAGGGTGGAGAATAGTTATGCATGGAGCCCTCTTTGTAGCAAAAACAGGCTTAAGTGCGCAGGACACGTCCCTGAAGGTTATATCGAATAACCTGGCTAACGTTAGTACGGTTGGCTTCAAAAAAGACCGGGTGGTGTTTGAAGATCTGATGTATCAGATCCAGCGTCAGCCCGGTGCTCAGTCGGCAGAAGAGTCACAGCTCCCCTCAGGGTTGCAGCTTGGATCGGGTGTCAGGGTAGCCGGTACGCAAAAGCTGTTTCAGGAAGGAGAGATGCAAACCACCGGGGAGGCATTTGATATTGCTATCGCTGGTCGGGGATTCTGGCAAGTCACACTGCCTAATGGGGATACCGGCTATACCCGTCAGGGTCAGTTTCAGCTGAATTCGGACAATGAAATAGTTACTTCCGAAGGCTACCTGCTCGATCCGGGCTTAACCTTGCCTGCAGAAGTGCAGTCGATGACTGTTGGCGTTGACGGCATTGTCAGTGTGATAGTGCAGGGGAGTGCCGCACCACAGCAAGTGGGGCAACTCCAGTTAGCGGACTTTGTTAACCCTCAGGGATTACAGGCTTATGGTCAGAATCTGTATCTTGAGACTGCTGCGAGTGGTACGCCTACGCTGGCAAATCCTGGTGAGGGCGGAACGGGTCAACTGCGTCAGGGGATGTTAGAGGGCTCTAACGTTAATGCGGTAGAAGAGCTGGTTAATATGATTACAACGCAACGTGCTTATGAGATGAACTCAAAAGTGATCTCAACTGCAGACCAGATGTTGTCCTACGTGACACAGAATCTGTAAGCCTGAGTTGAGGAGGTAAGTGATGAAACGACTGTTAACTATACTCACTGCAATTCTGGTTCTGGAGGGCTGCGTCAGTGCTCCGCCTAAGCCAGATAGCCCGCATTTTGCACCGGTTCGCCCGCAGGCAATGACAGCGCCCCGTGAGGTAACGGGTTCTATCTTTAATGCTGCAACCAGTAATAGCTTATATGGCGATGGTCGTGCGCATCGGTTAGGTGACATCATCACTGTTGTGCTTCAGGAAAGTACCTCTTCAACTAAAAGCAATAAAACCAGTGTGGATAAGTCAAATTCTCAAACGCTGGCTTCACCGACCGTCTTCGGTATTCAGCCAACCATCTTAGGTAAACCTTTGAGTGCCAGTACCGGTGACTCGACCACCGCGTTTGAAGGTGAGGGTAAATCCGATATGAGTAATAGTCTGAATGGCAATATTACTGTGACGGTTCATGAGGTACTGCCGAATGGTCTGATGATCGTGAAGGGTGAGAAGTGGCTAACCCTTAATCAGGGTGATGAATATATTCGTGTGAGCGGGATGATTCGACCACAGGATATTTCAACCAGTAATACAGTGCTGTCTACTCAGTTAGCGGATGCCCGGATTACCTACAGTGGTTCAGGTGAGTTGAATGACTCTAACTCAATGGGTTGGCTATCGAAGTTCTTTATTGGCCAGCTATGGCCATTTTGAGCGGACAAAGCGGAGATAAGATGATGAAAAGTTTTTGGATAATCGCTTTTATGACTGCGTTGCTTAGTTCCGCAGTACAAGCTGAAAGAATAAAGGATCTATCTTCGGTGGCGGGGGTTCGGAGTAACCAGCTAGTAGGCTATGGCTTGGTTGTTGGTCTTGATGGAACCGGTGATAAAACGTCTTTCACCTCTGCTACGTTCCGTAATATGTTGAATAACTTTGGGGTGGCTATTCCGCCAAATATTGACCCTAAATCGAAGAATATTGCTGCTGTAGCAGTGCATGCTGATCTGCCTCCGTTTGCTAAGCCGGGTCAGGTTATAGATGTAACCGTTTCTACTATAGGCGATGCAAAAAGCTTGCGCGGCGGGAGCTTAATTATGGCGCCCCTGAAAGGTGCTGATGGGCAGGTATATGCTATTGCCCAGGGTAACCTCGTCGTGTCTGGTTTTGGTGTGCAGGGTTCAGATGGTTCACGGTTATCTTTGAATGTCCCTAGTGTTGGTCGCATTCCCGGTGGTGCTTCGGTAGAGCGGACGGTCCCGAATGCTTTTGCTCAGGGAGATAGTTTAGTGTTGAACCTGAATCATGCTGATTTTACGACGGCTCGCCGTGTGGCTGAGCAGGTGAATAGTCTGCTGGGACCGGGGATGGCGCAGGCAATGGATGCTACTTCAATTCGGGTGTCAGCGCCTCGTGATCCTAATCAGCGCGTTTCTTTTCTCTCTGTACTGGAAAATCTTGAGGTTCAGCCCGCACAGGAAGTAGCAAAGGTGATTATAAACTCGCGTACCGGCACCATCATTATCGGTCAGAACGTACGTGTATCACCTGTTGCGATTACCCACGGTGGTATGACAGTCGCTATCACTGAAGATCTTAATGTTGATCAGCCGAATGCACTGGCCGGAGGTGATACTGTGGTCACTCCCCGTACAGGTATCGAGGTAGATGAAGGTAGTGGCCATATGTTTGAATTTTCTCCTGGGGCATCACTGCAGGAGATCGTACAGGCGGTTAATCAGGTAGGTGCCGCGCCCGGTGACCTGATGGCTATTCTGGAAGCGCTGCGACAGGCTGGCGCTCTGAAAGCTGAACTGATAGTGATCTGAGGCCGATGATGAAAACTGATCCGACTCAACATGCTCAGTTATACACTGAATTGGGCGAGATGAATAAGCTGCGCCAGCAGGCAAGGGACAATGATCCTAAAGCCTTGCAGTCAGTGGCAGAACAGTTCGAACAGCTATTTCTGAATATGCTTGTGAAGAGTATGCGCGATGCCAACGCTACTTTTTCAGAAGACAGTTACTTCAATAGTTCTCAAGTTCAGTTTTATCAAGAGATGTCTGATTCCCAGTTGACGAAAGAGTTGGCTGAAAATAAAGGAATAGGACTGGCAGAAGTGTTGGTTCGGCAGTTGGGTGGCAATCTCGATCCTCGACTGAATGATGGACAGGATGAGGAAGGGCGAATCAAACCGCTTTCTGAATCAGAGCGGATGTTGAATCGGACCGTTGATACAGCGGCAAGCATGGCTGCTTCTGCGATTCTCGGTCAGGCACAGGCTAATAGCCGGGCAATAGAGAAGGCTAAAGCAGAAGAATCAGTCAGTACAGTGCCAGATGTTGCTACGTCGGTGACACCTGAATTAAAAGTTAAAGCCTCTGTTCCGGAAGCCGTTGTTGAAAAGGCGCAGCCGCAACGCTTTGAAACGCCAGAGCAGTTTGTTCAAACATTGTTACCGCTGGCTGAATCGGTTGCAGCTGAGTTGGGAGTCGATCCTAAGGTGTTGTTGGCGCAGTCAGCATTGGAAACCGGCTGGGGGCGATACCTGGTTCAGCGACCAGAGGGGGGGAGTAGTCATAACCTCTTTAATATTAAGGCTGATAGTCGCTGGTCTGGTGAGAATGCCAGCGTTGGTACCGTTGAATTTCGCGATGGCGTGGCGCAAAAGGAGCGCGCTGCCTTTCGGGTGTATGACTCGTATGAGGCCAGCTTCCGTGATTATGCAGAGTTTTTGCGAAACAGTCCGCGCTATCAGCATGCATTGGAGCAGGCTGGAGACCCATATCAGTATTTGAGCCGGTTACAGGAAGCGGGTTATGCCACCGACCCCGAGTATGCGGAAAAGATCAGTAGGATTTTTGATGGGGATGTTCTGGCCGGTTTGAATCCTGGTTCAGATACTAAAGAAAGTTAGTTTTTGGCCGCTAAAGAGAGCAGTGTCTAGGTGAAACCTGTCTGCTCCCTGCTTTGCCGATAGAGTGTTCCCGGGAGTTATGTATGTCTTCATTTAATTTGTTAAGCATTGGTAATCAGGCGTTACAAGCCAATCAGTCCGCGTTGAATACGGTTGGCCAGAATATCAGTAACGTGAATACTGACGGCTATAGTCGTCAGCGTGTTGATTTTGTCAGTTTGCAAGACCGGGGCGGTGTTTTCGTCAATGATATTGAGCGGATCTCTGATCAGTTCATGGTCCGCCAGGTATGGTCTGATACCAGTAACCAGAGCTTTTATAGCAAGATGGAAAGTTTTGCTAACGAGCTGGATAACTTATTAGCTGCAGAAAGTACAAGTTTGTCGAATGCGATGAATGAGTATTTTGGGGCTTTGCAAACGGCAGTCGATGATCCAACTTCTCTGCCAGCACGACAGCTTTTTCTGGCCCAGGCTGATGCCCTGCAAAACCGAATCAATGCGATGGATGTCAGCCTGACGCGTCAAAACGATTCTATTAATGGGCAAATAGATGGCGTTATTTCTCAAATTAATAGCATAACGCCGCAAATTGCCAGCCTGAATGAAGATATTGAGCGTTTTTCTGCTTCCAACTCTGTACCTAATGAGATGTATGATCAGCGGGATCTGCTTATTGAGCAGCTAGCTGGATTTGTTGATATCTCTACCTCTTTTGATGCGAACGGTTCTGTCGATATTTATATTGGTGATGGCCAGCCTCTGGTGCTTAATGATCGGGGCCAGAGGTTAGTCTCCGTACAGGGAACTCCTGATGCCACAAAAAATGAAGTTGCTGTTGAAATAGGTTCTCGCGGTAATCTGCTGACAGATAAAATTTCCGGCGGCCAGTTAGGCGGTCTGATTGAGTATCGTGAATCGAGTCTGGCCAATGCAGCTAACGAGTTAGGTCGGATTGTCATGGCGTTCTCTGACTCCATGAATGATCAGCATGCCCTGGGAGTGGACCTTGATGGCGAATTAGGTGGGCTATTATTTCGTGATATTAATGACTTTGAACTGATGGATGCCAGGGTTAGCGCTTCTACTTCGAATAATTCGATCATACAGCAGGATTTGGTTCAAATTACCGATGTTCAAGCATTGAAAGCCTCTGAGTATGAGCTGATATTTAATACTCAGAACTCTTTTACGCTGACTCGTGAATCAGACGGCGCTCTACTGACTCAAAGTTCGTTTGCACTAGCGACCTCGGCGGCAGATGTTAATCAGGATGGTGAGTACTATTGGGATACGGGCACCAATGAGCTGACAGTTCAAGTTGATGGATTTAAGTTATCTTTAAATGCTCAGACCTCTTTTGCGGGGGGTGATGCCTTTATGATTCGCCCGGTACGCAACGGCGCGTCTGATTTTGCTGTGGCGCTGACGGATCCTCGAGATCTTGCGCTGGCTGCACCCCTCAGCGCGAGCCGTTCCATTGATAATACTGGTACCGGTACGATTTCAGTGGCGGCCACCGATGTGACGACGTCTACATTTGGTACTGCGGGAACGATGACTCCTGCGATAGATATTGAAATCTCTGATCCAGGTACGGGTCTTATATACACTGTTTATGAGCAAGGTACTGCAACCGTGATGGCGACTGGTAATTATGTCGCAGGGGAAGCGATAGCGTTAGATGGTTATGAGGTTACGCTCAGTAATAATCCGGCAGTGGGTGATAGATTCTCTGTTAACTACAATACCGGAGGTGTGTCGGATAATCGCAATGCATTGGCGATGTCTGACCTACAGCTTGCCAAACTGATTGAAGGTTCGTCCTATCAGGATGTTTACGGAGCTTTGGTTACTAATATTGGAACAGCAACGAATGTGGCACAAATCAATGCTCAGGCGAGTCAGGCGGTACTGGATGTCAGTGTCAATCAACGTGACTCTATTAGCGGCGTCAATCTGGACGAAGAAGCAACTAAGCTGGTGCAGTATCAGCAAGCCTATAGTGCTTCTGCCAAACTGATAAATGTGTCTCAGACAATTTTTGATACCCTGTTGCAAAGTATTTAAGCAGCAGAGTGAGGTGTAGATTATGCGAATTTCAACCGCTCAGATATTCAATCGCAGTGCTGATAATATTACCAGCACGAGTAATAGCCTGTATGAGATCCAGCAACAGCTTTCAACCGGTAAACGTATTCTGAAGCCGTCGGATGACCCGCTAGCATCCGCTCAGATTCTTAAGTTGACTAAAGAAGTTGAGAAAACTGAGCAGTATCAGGACAATATTGATATCTCTCGCCGTCGACTTAGTCTCGAAGAGACAACGCTAGATGCTGTGAATGATGCGACAGTAAGAGTGAAAGAGTTGGCGATACAGGCCAATAGCGGAGCGGTATCTGATACGGACCGCGCTTTGATTGCTACTGAGTTGGATGAGCTTGAAAAACAGTTGTTCGGTTTGCTGAATACCAAAGATGTACAGGGTGAGTATCTGTTTTCGGGTTATAAAGGCTTTGATGCCGCTTATAGCTATGATGGTGCAACCGATAAGTATATCTTTAATGGTGATGAAGGGCGGCGCTCTATTCAGATTGGCCCGGACAGCAAAATGGCGTCGACCGACTCTGGGTTTGAGATATTTGAGAATGTTGAAGGTGTTCTTACTATTTCGCAACAGACAGGAAATCAAGCGTCACACTTTTCAGAGCAGCTAATTACGGATAATGTGGCTTTCCAGGCATTTAATGATACTCGTGGGCCTGCAGTTATCTCTTTTGGTAATGTCGGTGGTGTAGGCAATAACCCGCGTTATAGTGTGGAAGATGCAAATGGAGATCCTGTTTTTAGTGGTGACCCTCCTGTTCAACTTAGTAATATTGAATATTTGCCGGGAGATGTGATTGAATTTGAAGGGGCAAGTTTAATTATAGACGCTCCAAAGGTGAATGGTCCTGTTGTTATCAATACTGAAGATCAACGTACTAATATTCTTAATATGGTTCATGAACTAAGCTCTGCACTTAAAAATATAAGTACAGAAAGTGATCCGGAAGGTAATGAAAAATTGAATAGCGCCGTCAGCCGTGCATTACTGCAGATGGAAAGCATACAGGAAAAGAATATCGAAACCCGCGGTAGTATTGGCGGTCGGATCAATACCATGGATGCGCAGCAGGATGTGAATACAGAGTTCCTGCTGCATACAAAAGATGCACGGTCATCTTTTCAAGACTTAGATTACAACGAAGCGATTAGCCAGTTTACCCTGCAGGAGACCGCTTTGAATGCGGCTTATGGCAGCTTTGCAAAGATTCAGAATCTAAGCTTGTTTAACTATATAAACTGATAGCAGTTCAGCCATAAAAAAGCCCGGAAATACCGGGCTTTTTTATGGCTGGTTTTCGAGGTTGATCTTACAGATCTTGTGCTTGCTGATACGCTTTAATACTGCGATTAGCTTTCTTGCTCTGACTGGATTGATCCAGGAGGGACTGACGCCGGATGCTGATCGCCTCAACGAGGGTTTGATGATTTGTCTGTAACCGTGCGATCTTGCTTTTCAATACTTCCACATCCTGAAGGGTTAATCGATCAAAGGGTAGTTGGCGAATAAGCGTATCTTGTTGTTGAATCAGATCAGATAGAGAGTCATCGCTACCATCACCATCACCATCAGGCTCATGACTAACATTCTCTGCTTTTAAACTCGCAAATATATCTTGTTGTAGACGTTCTGTTGCTGCAAACCCCTGCAGCCACAGGGTGGCGGCAGGGCTGTACTGAGTCATGGATTATTTTTCCACAGGGCTTTGGGTGTTGTGGTGCTCAGCAGGGATCTGCTCCCAAGCGGATTTAACTTCCAGCATCAGTTGCGTGACCTCATCCAGCTTCTCTACGGAAGATTCCACATTGGCTTTCATAAGCGTGTCTGCCATATAGATATAGAGGTTATCAAGATTCTGAGCGATCTCATTGTTTTCGGTATCGCTCAGAGAAGCCTGCAGGCCTCCCAGGATAGAGATCGCTTTGCTCAGGCATGTGCCCTTGAGTTCTGTGTCCTGGCGCTCGATAGCGCCCTTAGCGGCCGCGATACGCTCTAGAGTGCCGTTCATCAGCATCAGTACCTGCTGGTGGGGTGTGGCATGCGCAAGTGCGGAGTTAAGGCTTACTTTCTGATACTGCTGAGAAGCAAGGTTACGATTCATGATGTTTCCTTAAAATGTGCCAGGCCCGGATGCTTTCACTCAAGCCTGTAAAAAGTTATTTAGACTCGCGGACTACGCCGGGCAGATTATCCAAAGCTGAGGTTAGCCACTGGCCAGTTGAATTAAGCTGAGCAACGATCAGATCCATCGCGTTAAACTGCTTAAATAGGCGAGCTTCCAATTTAGCGCTACGGTAATCAAGTGCAGTACGCTCTTCGGTTATATCTTTTAGTTTATCGTTTATCGAATCTGTGCGGCCATCAATGGTACCGCTGGTCTGAAGGTAGTTCTCCAGAATGATATCGACTTTAAAGGCGACGCCGTTAGGGTCGTCTGAAAACAGTGTTGTTACACCGGCATAGTCATCGGTCAGCGCAGTATCCAGCTTGCCGTCGTCCAGCTCAAGAGTGCCGTCACTGTTGGTCGTAATGCCGATGGATGCCAGCGATGTATAGCTGCTCTCGCTGTTTTCAATGCGATCTGTCAGGGTGCTACGAATCTGCCGTTCAATGTTGTTAATCAGTGAGTCACCAAACAGCGTGCCGGATGCTTCTGTTTCAGCGTTGTAGCTGGTCTGCTCATTGATCAGCGCGATCAGCTCGTTATAACCTTCAACTAATGTGGTGATCTGATTTTTGATGGCGCTGGTGTTTTCACTGATAGAGAGCGTAATGGGCTCGCCAACATTACTGTCTTTAAGCGTAATGGTCGCATCGGGTATTACATCGGTGATGCTGTTCGTTACGCTGGTCATTGACTGACCGTCAACGCTGAAGACAGCGTCAGCGGCGGCCGTTACCTGGTCGTAAAAGCCGGCTATGTCTCCATTAATATCGGCAGCGCCTGCGCTGTAATTGTAATTTGCGAGATCAGTATTACCGTCGGTGTTAGTGCCGGTGATGGTTAGTGCATTGTCGGCGCCGGTTTCATTCGCGGTGAACACCAATCGGGCGCTGCCGTTCACATTTAGAATAGTTGCCGTTACACCGATATTATCTTCAGCGTTGTTGATGGCATCACGCACGCTTTCAATGGTCGTATTGTTGGTCGCATCAAGGGTGACTGAAAAGCTTCCCCCTGCATCGGTAAATTCAAGTGTACCTTCGTTCACAACATAGTCTTGTTGCGTCACCAGTTTCTGAGAGCTTGCGAGGCTGGTGACTTCCAGTGAATAGCTACCTACAGCGGCATCGTTATCAGCGCTGAAACTGGCAGTTTCTGCATCAGAAGATGACGAGGTACGGTTACTAAAGGTAGTGGCGTCATTTAATCCGCTGAACTTACTTTGAAATTCTGATAAAGCACTCTTAAGAATGCCAACAGCAGATAGTTCTGCCTGAAGGTTGGCCTCTTTTTGAGCGAGGCGGTT